>JAEWWL010000043.1 GCA_023396365.1 Methanobacteriota archaeon | reverse complement strand
GTCAGACTTACCTCTCACAAGCGGCATCGACAGATGCCTTCTTGCAACCGGAGGCACTTCATGCCACCCGGGCTTAATAGTCCTATCAGCAACACTGGTTTCAGGCACATCCGACTTTTTTCCACATACACGGCATTTATAGCCCTTGTCCTTGCCTGCGCTTGTCATCCGCTTATTACAGTCAGGGCACACCGGAGGCTTTTTTACGATATCTTCTGCCAGGGATTCAACAAAAATTTTTTCAAGATTAATGCTATCTCCCTTAAAACTGCCGCATACAAGAATATAATCACCGGGCCGAAGAGCTCTTACTTTATCACGGAATCCTTTCGTCGGCTCATATGCCATGCAGCGAACAGACCTGCCCTCATCCGTAATCTCAATTGAAACATGTCCGCCTTCCCCTGTTTTGGGCATCTTTGAAACAACTCCTGACAACCTGTATGAGCGGCCTTCAAGTATATTAGCGACATCGGAATCAACAAGATGGGCGTCTGTCCCCTGGTTGGTCTTATAAACAATTTCCCTTTCAGGCTTTTCTGAAACAATATATGAACGCGCCTTAATTATCCATTCAGGAGACTCACCCCTGATTCCGAAAAGAACCGGATCAGGAGTGTGGGGAACACATACAACAACATTGTTCTCAAAATCAACAGAGTCCCATGTGTGCGGCCTGGTTTTTTCTTCGGATAAAAATATAGTCTTTTTGTCAACATCACGAATATCTTTTGAAAACGGACTTCTGTATGCAAGAATTTCATATGTAAAGTCATCAAATTTTGCTGAAACTGCGGCAAGAGCACCAATCAGACCTCTTTTAACCTTCCATCCCCTGTAAAGGGCACCTGAATTTTTAAGAATTTCTTCCGCCTCATCAATAGTGCAGAAGTCCAAAAGGGCTTTTTTATAAAATGAAGTGGAGATAAAATCCCCGGATACAACAACACCCGGATTTGTCTTTTCACATTCAAACTCCGCATACTCATCAACAAGAGAACAGGCTATCAAAAAGGCCTTTTTTAAATCACCTTCATTTCTTTCCTCCGCAACTATGCAGACTGCGGCATTGCCCCTTGTCTTAAAAGGTGCATTGGGATTTAGACGGGCAAGAATCCTTTCAGCAATAATAAAGCCTTCACTTTCAAGCTTATCGCATAAAAGTGCACCAAGATAAGTTGTGCACATGCCGTCCGGGGAATCAGTATCATCAATTCCTATTCTTATAAAGCCCAATTCAAAACTCCCTTCATCTGATAATACAACATTAATTATATAGTTGCATTCTCTAAAGAAACTTTAACAAAATATGTCTCATGAAAGACTCCTCCAGACCGTTGTAAGTGTACTCATTATGGCAGGTTACAACGTTTCCGAGCGCTGCGGAATGCGTCCGCGCAGTTTTGATCTTATTGCGCGAAAAGGCGAAACTCTGATTATCATAAAGATAGTTCCGCATATCGACAGTGTAGGAGAGGAGAGTGCAAGAGACCTTGCGATAATAGCAAAGCACCTCAATGCAAAGCCCTTCATCATCGGAGAGAAGGCAAGGGATTTTGAGCTTGAAAGGGGGGCTGTTTACTTAAGATACGGAATAATTGCAACAAGCATTACAACTCTTTATGACTTCTTTGTCGATGATGTCCCGCCGCTTGTGTACGCACAGCCCGGCGGACTTTATGTAAACATAAACGGTGATAAATTAAAAGAGCTGCGCGAACGCCACAGCATGTCACTAGGCGATCTTGCAGGTTCTCTTGGTGTCTCAAGAAGGACAATCTCAAAGTACGAAAGCGGCATGAGCACAACTCTTGACATTGCTATAAAATTAGAAGAAATCTTTGACTCGGCAATAGTCGAGGCGATAAACCTCCTCTCGCACGGCCACACCGGAGACTTTGACGAAGAAAATCCTGTGGATTCTAAAAGACGCGAGAACATCCCTCATGATTTTGAAAGAATGGGAATGCAGATGCATCCAATGCAGAGGGCGCCTTTTGAGGCTCTTTGCGTATATGAAGAGAAAACCATTCTGACAGGCTACGGCACTGCGCAAAAAACCCTCAGACGCGCTGCCCTGATTGGAAACATATCAGACATTACCAGTTCAAAGGCGGTCTGTGTCCTTACAGACTACAGAAAAAGAAAGAAGATAGGCAAGACTCTCATAATCGGCGAAGAGGAACTCTCAACATTAAAGGAAGGCTCAGATCTCATTGAGCTGATCGACGAGTAGTTATGTTTATATAGAACCACAAACCACTTTTTTAAGACATTAAAGGAGAGAATATTAATGGTAGCAAATCTTGGCGGACAGCCAATTTTCATTCTGAAAGAAGGAAGCCAGCGCACACGCGGACGCGATGCGCAGAGCGGCAATATTGCGGCAGCAAAGGCTGTTGCAGGTGCAGTCAGAACAACACTCGGCCCGAAGGGCATGGACAAGATGCTCGTTGACACAATCGGTGATGTTGTCATCACAAACGATGGTGTCACAATCTTAAAAGAGATGGATATCGAGCACCCAGCAGCAAAGATGATGGTCGAGGTTGCAAAAACACAGGACGATGAGGTAGGAGACGGAACAACATCCGCTGTTGTTATTGCAGGCGAACTTTTAAAGCGTGCAGAAGAGCTCCTCGAACAGGATGTCCATCCGACAGTAATTGCACACGGCTACAGGCTTGCAGCAGACAAGGCACAGGCTATAATAAAAGATATTGCAATTGATATCAAGCCGACAGACATTGCAATGCTAAAGAAGATTGCAGACACAGCAATGACCGGTAAAGGCGCTGAAGCTGCAAAAGAGAAGCTTAACGAACTCGTTGTTAAGGCAATCACAATGGTTGCAGACGAGGACGGAACTGTTGACACTGACTTTGTAAAAGTCGAGAAGAAGGTCGGCGGCACAATTGATGACTCAGAACTCATCGAAGGTGTTGTAATTGACAAAGAGCGTGTCCACCCCTCAATGCCAAAGAAGGTTGAAGGCGCAAAGATTCTTCTCTTAAACGCACCTGTTGAGTTTAAGAAGACAGAAGTTGACGCAGAAATCTCAATAACATCACCGGATCAGCTTCAGATGTTCCTTGACGAAGAAGAGAAGATGATAAAGTCAATGGTCGACAAGATTGTCAAATCCGGTGCAAACGTACTTGTCTGCCAGAAAGGAATTGATGACATCGCACAGCACTATCTTGCAAAGGCAAAAGTCCTTGCAGTACGCCGTGTTAAAAAATCAGACCTTGAGAAACTCGCCCGTGCAACAGGAGCATCTGTTATATCCTCAATCGACGCAATCGATGCGGCAGAGCTTGGAAAGGCAGGTCTTGTTGAGGAGAAGAAGGTCGGCGGCGAAGAGATGATCTTTGTCACAAAGTGCGACAACCCCAAGGCATGCACCTTAATCGTACGTGGCGGAACAGAGCATGTTGTTGATGAGCTTGACCGTGCACTCGAAGATGCACTCCGCGTCGTCTCAGTTGCTGTTGAAGACAAGAAGTTTGTTGCAGGCGGCGGAGCACCTGAAGTTGAGCTTTCACTCAGACTAAGAGAGTTTGCAGCAACACAGGAAGGACGTGCACAGCTTGCAATTGAAGCCTTTGCATCAGCACTTGAAATCATTCCACGCACACTTGCAGAGAATGCAGGTCTTGACCCGATTGACATGCTTGTTGAACTCCGTTCAGCTCATGAAAATGGCAACAAGACATTTGGTCTTAATGTCTATGAGGCAAAGGCAGTTGACATGCTTGCAACAGGCGTTATCGAGCCAATGCGTGTAAAGACACAGGCTATTGCATCAGCAGCAGAAGCAGCCATCATGATCCTGAGAATTGATGATGTCATCGCAGCATCCAAGATGGGCGGCGGAGCGCCATCACCCGAAGAGATGGGTGGAATGGGCGGCATGGGTGGAATGGGCGGAATGCCACCTGGCATGATGTAAAGAAAACCCCATAAAATACTTAAATCTTTTTTGATTTCCTCTTCTGATTCACTCCGCATGCATAATCTTCGGGTTTTAGAGATTTTGCAGGCTCATTTTTTAAAAGAAATAATCTACAAAAAAGTATCTTTTAATTGAAACTCTTTTATTGTCAGTATTAATTAAGAAATATTCATTCGCATTTTGCAATGAAATAAATTTTTTATTTCCGGTAAATCTCATTGAAATAAAAACATATATATCACTGCAAAACAGAAATCCCAAATTAGCTCAGAAGGGGGGGCTGAACCAGAATGGATCTTAAGGGTGGTAAACTAAAAGAGAATTTGTCATTTTCCTCATATATTATGATAGTGTGCATCCTGATCGTGGTTCCTGTTTTATTATATATCTCTTTTTCAGATTACACAGTTCTTGAAAGAAATTTTAAGGACAATTACTACCAGCTTCAGAATAACACCGAAGACAGCATAATTGAGAGTATAAAGATTGCAAATACAGGACTTGAAATATTTGATAAAACCTTTGATTACAGAATGAATGAGGCTTTTATACCATTTATCAAAGCCTATAACAATTCAGGAGGAAGACCTGAAAATATTGACCTTTACGCAATAAAATCAAAACTTGGAGAGGAATATGATCTCTATATCATCGACAAACAGCACGTTGTTAAGTATTCAACAAAAGAGTCGGATTTGGGTCTGAATTTCAGCAGCATGGAGAACTTCTCCGGACAACTTGACAGAATACTGTCATCAGGCGTTTTTTCAGGTGACAGGATAGTAAGGGGAGTCCGTGATTCCGGAAACGTAAGCAAATATGCATACTATCCGTCTACGGACGGGGAATATATCCTAGAACTTTCATATATCATTGAAGATTACAGCATTTTAAGAAACCGCCTTCATTTCAGCAGGACAGCTGACTCATTAAAAGATATGAATCCATATCTTACCTCAATAAAAATATATGACATATACGGACAGACAATAGGCAAACCTGATATCCCTAAAACCCTGGAAGAGACAAATCTTATCAAAAAGGTAATCCGTGAAAAAAAGGATTATACAAACTATGATTCAGGAACAAATACAATAGAAAGACTGCGCTACTGTGATCTTTTTAACCCTGAGACCGGATCGGATCCAAGCGTTGTCCTGGCTTTTACCTATTCAAATGAAGCTATTCAAAAAGAGCTGAACAAAATACTTTTTTCAAAAGTTGTTACATTTTTCCTTCTTCTGATTCTGTTATTGGTTGTTTTTTACCTTGCAACAGATATTGTCACCCGCCCGATCAAATATCTGGTTGAGGATGTTGATGAAATAGCAAAAGGAAATCTTGATCATAAAATCAGAACAAAAGGCGGAAGAGAATTTTCAGAGCTTCGTATAAGCATCACAAACATGGTATCCCAGCTAAAAAAGATGATTGATGAGCTTTTGAAATCCGAAGAGATAATAAAAAAACAAAATGAAGACTTAGAAGATATAATTGAGAAGCGGACTGATGATTTAAAAAAGGCTAACGATGAGGCAAATTTCTACCTTGATCTTATGATGCATGACATAAACAACGCAAATATGGCTGCACTGGGATATGCCCAGTTTATAGAGGAGGTTTCTGATGAAACCATAAAGGATCTTGCTTCAAAGATCACTGCATCAATAAGCAAAAGCTCCGATATAATATCAAACGTCTCGCTTATCCGCACAATACACAGCAGAGACAGGCAGATAAAGCCTGTATCTCTGGATGCAGCAGTCAATTCCGAAATCATTCATCATCCTGATCTTGATATTGAATATGAAAACACAGGCTTTTATGTCGAGGCTGATGAGCTTATAAACGAAGTATTCTCAAATCTTATTGGAAATTCGCAGAAATATGCCGGTTCAGACTGCAAAATCAATATAACTGCTGAAGAAAAAGAAGGGGAGATTCTTATCTGCATCGATGACAACGGCCCGGGAATATCAGATGAGGCAAAATCTGATGTCTTCAGCAGGGCTTACAGGGAAAAGTGCAAGAAGGGCAAAAGCGGAAAAGGTCTGGGTCTTTATATTGTTAAGGTACTAGTTGAAAAAAGATATGGCGGAAGCATATATGCAGCAGACAGGGTTGAGAATAATCATGAGATGGGCCTTAAAATATGTATTACACTAAAAAAGGCAGAAAATCATTTAATTAACTAAAGAGAGACTCCAAGCCCTAAAATCTCTTTTTTCCCATTAAATACATCCTCAGCAAGTACAGATAATCCTTTTGAGGCACACCATTCATCATAAACACTTACTTTTTCTTCAAGAAGATTTGCGACCTCATCGCATATGAGAGGTGCAAGAGAACCTGCAAGTGCAATCTTTGCCTTTTTGTTAAGAAGCCTCATTGATGCGCATTCCATTGCAGCAAACATTGCAAGTGTTTTGTTCTGAATATCCTTTGGGATATGTTCACGAACACCGGCGTGCATAAAAGCCTCGTTTGCAGTCCATACTCCTTCGTCTATCTTTCTTATCCCATCAACATCAATTGCACCGTGTGTTGTTCCGGGCGCAAATATGCATGCATCAAAAGCCCCTGTTATTTTTCCGGCTGTTACAAGCAGAGTTACGGTATTCGAGCTTGCATCACAGACAATAAAATCATCCCCGAGCTTTTTTGAGACCTCGTATGCTATTCCAATCTTTTCAGGGCTTGTCTGGTGTGAATATACTTTAAATCTTGGATCTGTCGGTGAATTCCTGTGAAGGCCGGGGATTACAACAGCAGGTATTTTGCTTCTTTTAATTTCGTCATAGACACGTGTCCCGCCGCCGATATGCTCTCCCGCACCTTCCCTTGTAATTATTCCCCGGTTTTTTACATAATTTATATTGGTGATCTCTGAAATTCCGTCTCCCATGGAATAGCAGACAGCTATTCCTTCAATATCATCAATATCACAAATACGGCTTAAATCTGTGTATTCAAAAGATACTGCATCTTTTCTTGAAACTTTAAAGTGCAGATCCCCTGCCGAAAACCGGATTGCAGTAGTTCCGTGATCAATTCCGATAAACATTTACTTAAAGATAATATTCGCATCTAACTGACTAATAGGTATATGCATCATCAGGATAAGGCACGGAAAAATAATTTAAAAAAACATTATTTTTTTACGGGTAAACGCATTATCCTGTATAGTTAAATACCGGCCTGACTCTTTTATACCTGACAGGTTAAAATGTCTGAATTATTCTTTTTAAATACCTTTAAGGAGTTTTTTCTTTGACCGGCAGTTTGGAATTGATGAATAAAAAATTTTTTGCAGTAATATTTGCAGTTCTGATAATATGTACAATTATTCCTTTTACAGGAGTTCTCCCTGTTTTTGCCGATAACTTTGCATTATCCGCATTACAGGTTGCACCATTTATTCTTCTTGCATACGCAGCTTATATCTCTGAGAAGTACCCGGGGCTTAGGATACTGACAACAATATGGCTTTTTATAATAATTGCAATGATTGCCGCAGCATCTTTTGGACTGACAGTTCTTTCGCTGCTCCCCCCTGAATTTTTAGAAGAGTCCATTCCTGAAGATGAGGCAGAGGCATTCCTGAATGATTTTAGTGAATCATCATTTTGGCAGATAATCCTTCTGTTTGCCGGGCTTCTTCTTGCATCCGCAGCATCTCTTGCAGGGCAGATCAGGGCATTTCGTATTTTTCTATCACAATATATACCAATTGAACCTGATTCCTTTGTTCACAAAACTGCGCTTACAGCACTTTTTGCAATGATACTGATTCCGGTTGTCCCGCTTTTAATTACAGGATTTCCACCATATCTGTCACCTGTGTTTCTTGAAATGGCAGGTGAGGCAGGTGCCGTAATGGAGGTTGTCTCATTTGATGTGTTTTCACTGTTCTGGATGATTCTTGCTTCTTTTATCATTGCAGGTCTTTACATCAACAAAAATTTCCCCATGGTTCTTGAAAGGCTGGCGCTTAAAAAACCTTCAAAGACTGAATTTTTATATGCTGTAGCTTATGGAATTGCCCTTGTTGCTTTGTTTACTGCAATCGACCATGCTATAACAGCAATATGGGAATTTTTCGGGTGGACAGTTACTGATGCTGATTCTGTAAACATTCTTTTTGCAGCTTATCTTACTCCTTTAACAGCAGTTGTTGCCGCAATCTCAGCCGGTTTTGGCGAAGAAATTGCAATAAGAGGGCTTCTTCAGCCGCGTTTTGGAATTATCATCCCTTCACTTCTCTTTGCATCTCTTCATGCATTCCAGTACAGCTGGGATGGTGTTCTTTCAGTTTTCATTGCTGGAATAATATTTGCGCTTTTAAGAAGACACTATAATACTACATTTTCAGCAGTTTCACATACAACATATGATCTGATTTTATTCTGTGCGATAATGCTAGGAATAGGAATATAAAATTAAACCAGACTCTAAAGCTAAATTGAAACAAAATACTTTTTTCCAATGTTTTTTAAGATTCTGCCGAGAAAAAGAGTGAGATTTTAAAAAAACAAAATACGCAGAAAAGATAAAATTTGCCTGATTCGTATGCAGGAGGTTTAATGCCGGGTTTTAACAGGGGCACTAGATTAAATGCTTTAATTCAGGATAAAACCCGTTTTAGTTTTTGTTTTCTGCTCAATTTTTATCAGAACACCTCCCGGGGGTGTTTTGTATACGAGATAGTCAACCCGTCCATATATATATGAATAAAATCAGGCAGGAGAGATGATCTAACCTTGCGGTTATACGAGTGAGAAGGCGGAGGAATATTTAAAAAAATATCCTAAATTAAAAAAAATGAGAAAATAAAGCTTAATTTTTAAAAAAGAGATTTTGAATTTTTTTTAAAAGATAAGGGTGGACTCAGGATTTTATTCTGATTTTTCTCCTGCAGCGTAATTTTTAATGTAATTCCGCTTTAAAATCTCCATTATAAAAATCAGAAGAATTCCTGCTGCAGCTGCTCCTGCAACAGCCACAGAAAAGCCGCCTGCATCACTTATTCTGTCGATGAGCATCCGGGCTGAGCCAAGCATAAGCCCGGTTAAAAATGCAAGCATTGAGGCGTGATAATTTTTAAGCAGAAATTTAAGAAGCTTTGTAAAAATGAGAAGACCGATTAATCCTCCTGTGCAGTACGAAATAATTTCCGGAAGTGCTATTGATTTTAAAGCCGCAAGGAGGAATTCATACTGGTTCATCAGAAGCGTTATGTATGCACCCGATATTCCCGGAAGAATCATTGCACATATTGCTATCATTCCGGTTATGAAAAGAACGGGAAGAGTATGGCCAAGTGCAGAGGGGTTTAGTCCTGCTATTAAAAATCCCACGGCAAAACCTGAAAAGAGGAAGAATATTGCCCTGAGATTTCTTGATTTTTTCTCTATCTCAAGAAGAATCTGTATTGCCGATGCAGCAATAAGGCCGAAGAAAAAAGCGAATGTCAGCGCCGTGTAATCATTTAAAAATATAAGAATTACGCGTGAGAGTGTTACAACCGCAAGGCCTATTCCGGCGACAAGAGAGATTAAAAATACAGCATCCACTCTTTTGAACTCAACATAAAATCCTGCAAAGTCACGCCTTAAAAGTGTAAGCAATATCTCAGGACGGATGTTTCCAATCGCTGTTATAAGGCGCTCATATATTCCTGTAATTAATGCTATGGTTCCACCAGACACTCCGGGGATTATGTCACAGGCACCCATAAAAAGGCCTTTTAAAAATACAAAAATATATTCTGATACTGGTTTTTCTGGCATCCGGTTAAATATTGGTCATTGATATATTTATGAATGACATAACAAAAAATTCCTGGATAAATCTCTAAATAATCCCAAAAAAACGGCAAAAATTCCTGACACATAAAATATCTGAATCCAGAGAGGAAGCTACCAGAATGTAATAGTTGAATCAGCGCCTGATGCGAATGATATACAAAACATCAATAATAATGCAGAAATTCCTAATTTCCTTAGCATAAAACCACTTTCAAATTTATATATATTAATATGGATATTAGTAATATTTACCTTTTATGTCCAAATCATCGAACTGAAAAGACAAACAGTTCGATAATATGGACATAATCCATTTATTATACTAAAACAAAGTCCTCACTATAGCATCAAAAAGGTGTTGCAGGGGATTTTGCCCGGATCGATCAAGAAAGGCCAAACCCCTGCCTGCCCGGAGGCATAACTGTAATCTGGTTTTCAATGTATTTGAAGGCTCTGAATTTTCTGTCTCCGGGGCATGAAAAAGAAATGGAGACGAAAACATGAAAACGAAAAAAGGCATGCGGGCGATAAGTCTGCTATTGGTAATGGCACTTCTTGGAGCGATTTTCGTTCCGGCGGTTAGTGCTGAATCTGATACTCAATATCAGAATCAAATACCGGTAAAAATAAAAGTGGAATCTGCTTTACAAGACGCATCTTTTATTATTAGTGACGAAATCAAAACGGTGACTTCTCACTGGGTTTTGTTTGCTGCTGATGAAGAGGGACAGAAAAATGCTATAAATGACCTAAATGAAGTAGATCTTCCCGCTGAAGAAAAATTAGAACTAATTAATGATCTTCAGGCGATATGGAAAAAATATCCGGTGGTCACGAAATCACGTGGTGAGGTTACTGAAGTTGTTCTTGCTAATTCAAACGATTTTTCATTGACAGATGATGAAAATTCCACATTATCAAAGGTTGATGAAGTTTTATCGAAATATCTGAATGATCAGTATATGGATGAAAACGGTGTCCGTTGGTATGCAGCACCGGAACATCAGGATATGATAGAAATTTCCTGTTTAAAATGGGGTGTTTCATCTACTTATGCAACATATGCCCATAATGCTGCAGATGATCCTGATTCTTGGCCATCTATCTATCCACCTACGGGATTTGAATGGCTTGATAATTTTATCGAAGACATCTGTCATTCCTATGATCATTATTATAACCCAGTATTGGGGACAGGCAATGCTCCCTCACAATGTGAAAATTATGCTGACATTGCCAAGGACTATTATGATCAATCTTCGATGTACAATGCATATACAAACCTTGGCTACTCAAGTCATTTCATAACAGATGTCGGAAACCCACTTCATACCGGTATGGAGACCAACCAGATAACAAATTCATGGGTTCACTTTGAGTACGAAGACTATGTTAATAATAACTGGGAAGATGGTAGTGGTCAGGATTACTACTTTAAATCAGTTATAGAGGACAATTGGTATTATTATGCCATAACTGATCCATCAGGTTCTACATTTTCACTTGCAGATTATTCTCATGATTCTGCTGATACATTATATTATCTGGTTTATAATCACCGTTATACCTTCGAGACCGATTCTGATGTAAGATCAATTACAGAGAACTGTCTTCTGGATACAGCCAAGTATACACTTGGACTGGTGAAGTATACGAGGGATTGAAAAACCATCCCTATTTTTATTTTCAGTGTGGTATATTAGTTATGGTTCTTTTTAGTGTAATCTTGGGAGCGAGTAAGTTTTTCATACTTATTATTCTGTTACCTGCTATAGTCACAGGATTGTTCTCTCTTCTTATTTATAACGGCCTAACAAAGATAAAACCCCCGGTAGATAGATATATATCGGTTGTGCCTGTTATTGCCGGATTATTACTATGCGTTCTGATAACTCTTTTCAATAATTACTGTTCTTCGCTTCTGTTTGATCTGATAATAATATCAATGGGTGTTCTGACATCGTTCATGACCACCAGGCGATTATTTCCTGATCGTTTTCTGTACCTGATTCTTCTTTTTGGTTCGGTTATTGCAGTATTCTGGCGTTTTATGTATGGGTTTGGAATGATATTTGGAGAGGTCGGAGGAGTTTCTCCTGTTTTTCAGCTGCTAACTCCCATCTCCTCCTCTAATGAGGGTTTTCTCATCCTGAATTCAATTGCCCTTTATCTGGAGATGGTTCTTATTTCGGCTCTTTTATTTAGTGTAATATATGTAGTCATAAAAACATTTCAAAAAATTGTGGAGAGATAATGATCAGATTGTGGCAAATGGATGACGGAGATGTTATAGGAGCAGCCCATCATGATACGTGGGCTCCTCATGAGGCTGACGGATTTGAAAATGCAGAAGAGGAAGTTGCAGGATTTTATGACCCGGCAGGAGATTCTATGTGGCATGTCTATAAAGATGATTATTCTCTCAACAATTATATACCAAGCCCATATAATAATGAAATGTGTACAAAAATCTTTTACTGGTGAATAAGGATGAATTTTATGGAAATCTTTGATAGAAAAAACCTCATTCTTATCTCATCTCTCTCTTTTTTTGCCATCCTTTGTATAGTATACTTTTATTTAAGTTCAATAAATTCATTTTATTCCGGATTCACAGGAATATTTTTAATTGTTCTCTATCCAATCGGAGCCTTCTTCTATGGATATCAAACGGGTGATAAATTTCGTGCTCCTCTTTTTGGAATCATATCCTATGCATTTTTTATTCTTTTAATTATTTTATCTGGTAATTTTCAGGATCACCTGAGTCAGAATTATTTGCTTTTATTCACAGGATACCATCTGACGCTTTTAATCTGCCTTGGATTTATCGGATATATAGCTTCTCAAAATAAAAAGATAATGCTGATTATAGCCGGCATTTTATGTATTATCTGGTTTTTGATTTTTTTGTCCGGCATTTCCTGAAGAAATGTCAGAATTGATTTCATGGTAAACCCGAATGATGATTAAATATCTGCCCAATCAGGTTGAACAAAGAAACTCATGAGGATTTCGATAAACCCCTCCAAACCAAAAGTACTTTATTTTCATAAATTGATCAATAATCAATGAGCACGTTTACTAATTTTGCAATTAAGGATGAATACAGGCATATTGCTGAATTGGGAGATCGATTGGGTGAAGTTGAAAAGATGATTGACTGGGAGCAATTCCGCCCAATCATCAAAGCACTATATGCAAACCAAACTGAAATTGGAGGCCGCCCGAATATGGATGAAGTCCTAATGGTTAAAATGCTTGTCCTTCAGCAATGGCATGGTCTATCTGATCCTGAACTTGAAAGACAGGCTAATGACAGGATTTCCTTCAGACAATTTTTGGATTATCCTGTAAAAATCCCGGATCGTTCTACTGTCTGGCTGTTTCGTGAAAGACTATCCAAATCCGGTAAAGATGCTCTTTTATGGGATGAATTACAGCGTCAGCTGGATGTTAAGGGTCTTTCAATTAAAAAAGGTATGATTCAGGATGCAA
>JAEWWL010000034.1 GCA_023396365.1 Methanobacteriota archaeon | reverse complement strand
TCCAAAACTCCCTGTGCTTCACTGAAGAAATACTGGACAGACCAGAAGCATCCTGCAGCAAAGTATGCAGTATCAGGTTTGAAATCAATATCCGGGATGAAAAGAAGTGACAGCGAATTTACACAGTGCCTTATGTTTTTTGGAGTCAGATGCTCTCCTGCAAAAACGTGGCCCAGATGAGCACCGCATTTTTTGCAGATTATTTCCGTCCTGATCCCATCGGGGTCTGCTTTTTTATCAACCGCCCCTATAACAGAATCATCAAAGGACGGCCAGCCACACCCGCAATTGAATTTGTCCTTTGATGAATAAAGAGCCGCGCCGCATCTTTTGCATGTATAAACACCATCCTCAAAAAAATTATAATATTCTCCGCTGAATGGAAGTTCAGTCTCACCTTCGGCAATTATTTTATTCTCCTCTAAAGTAAGCTCTCTGAATTTCTTCCCTTCGCTTTTTGTTTTTTTCATTTTACGTATCCCCCTGCAACAGAGGATAGCCCTCATCAGATATCAGGCTTTTGACAAACCGGCAAAGATCCTTAAAAAGAATTATTGCAGGGATTCAAACATCCAAAAAAAGTGAATATTATCAATAATAAAATTTTAAAAATGGCAAATACAAAAGTAAATCCGCCCGCTTTATAATATTTCTAAATGAATCAGAATATATATGGTACTTGCGATTATTAACGGAATGGAGCAGCATTAAATGTCAGACAGCAAAAAAAACGGAATTGAAAGTGATGATGAGTTTGTAAAACGCTATGGTGAGATGATTGGAAGCGGACAGTCGGCAGTAATATATTCTAAGGACGGGATTGCAGCCAAAGTATATCGCGAAGGCCAGCCAAAAAAGCAGGTCTACCAGGAGGCTTTTACACTTGCAGCTGTAAGGGACTGCGGGATTCCTTCGCCTGAGATCTTTGGTGTTGAGACATTTTCCGGAAGAACTGCTCTTTTAATGGAAAAAGTGAAGGGAAAGTCTCTTTGGGATATGATGACTGAAAATCCTGCGATGTCAGAGGAGTATATGGACAGGGTTGTTGAGCTTCAGACTGAAATGCACAAAATTTTAACAACCGAATTCAGGCCCTTAAAACTTGTTCTTATTGGAACAATTTTGGCAAGCCCGGGTATTACTGATGAGGAGAAAAAGCTTCTTGAAGAAAAATTAAATCTGCTCCCTGACGGTTATTCAGTCTGCCACGGGGATTTTCACAGCGGGAATATTCTTTTTGACGGAGAAAAATATCAGATTATAGACTGGGCAGAAGTCGCGTGCGGTTCACCGGCTGCTGATGCATGCCGAAGTTATATGGATTTTTTCATTTATGATGAAAAGCTGGCGGATATGTACCTGGAAAAGTACTGTAAAGTATCAGGGCTGAAAAAAGATGAAATTCTTAAATGGCTTCCTGTTATGGCAGGGTCAATCTACGGCTTCATGAATGAGGAAGCCCGGAAAAAAATCAGGCAATTTTTTTAAAGCCTGAATATTTTTTTAAAAAATGAAAAAGTTTTTAAAAATTATTTTTAGTCCTTCTTTTTTATAATATATGCAATCATTATGCCCGATGCAGCCAGAACTGATAAAAATCCGGGGAGTGCTTTTGTCGGAGCAGGTGTCTGGGAGGATGTTGCACCGGATGACTGCGACAGACCCATTGTAAGTGTGGAAGTCTGTCCTGAGTAAATCATCACCTTTGAATAGGTGTCCTGGTAACCGGAAAGACGCAGCAAAACAGTCCGTTCACCAGGTGATATTCCTGAGAGAGTGTAAGGTGTGGTGACTCCCTGGTATACATCGTCAATGTAAACCATTGCGCCTGATGGTGTTGATGATATTGCAAGCAGGCCGGAATTTACATATGATCCCGCATCCATGTCTGCAAAAACACTTATTGTAGCACCAGACATCATGACTGATGTTGTATAGTCAGAATATCCGGGTAGTGTGAGCCTGAGCTGGTGATTACCGTTTGAAACATCCAGTACCGGGAATGAAACACCGTCCATTGTCTCTCCTACATAGACACCATCAAGATATATCTTTGCCCCGTAAGGGTCTGAAGTCACAAGTATCTGGTTTATGGATGAGATAGGATTTAAGACTGCATAGACAGAAACCTGCGAGTTCTCAATAACATTGACTGTCTTTTTATAGTTGTAATAGCCGTTTTTTGTAACCTCTATCTCATGCTCTCCTGATGAAAGGCCGGTTATCACGTATGGTGTTTTCCCATAGGTTTTTCCATTGACCGCAACATATGCATCAGCCGGATCAGATGTCACTGAAACTGAGCCCGGTGATTTCAAACTTAAATATACATTCTGTGTGTAGCCGCCATAGACATAGACATTTGTTTCAGAGCTTTTGTAGCCGTCCATCTCTGCTTCAACCGTATATGAAATTCCCGATTTGAGGCCGGAAACAGTTAAGGGGGATAATCCCTGATATACATCATTAAGATGGATTCTTGCCCCTGAAGGTGATGTTGTGACATATAGTGCGCCATTTTGGGAAGATGTCTGTGTGGGAGTGGGCTGCGGATTAAGTGTTACATAAACATCAACTGTCTCTCCGGCTGATGGTCCGGCAGGAAGTGATGTTGTTGCGGTGTAATATCCTGATTTCTGGACTGAGACCTGTGAATATGGTGTGCCTGTTGAGTATACACCAACTGAGAGTACTCCGCCTGCGATCTCTCCCTTGTAGACTCCGTCAAAATAGACTCCTGCTCCGTTTATATTGCAGTGAATTGTGTACCATCCCATATCTCCGCCGACTGCACAGACCGGCTGGGCCAGTGCAGAAAACAAAGCGATGGCAAAAATAGCCATTGTTAATAATTTTCGCTTCATAATAATCCTATTACTTTTTTTAAAGATATACATTGCTGAGATAAAATAAATTACTCTTTATTTTGAGAAAATACATGCAGGGTTTTTAATTCATAAGTTATCTTTTATGTTTAAAAAAATCTGCATGCATTCTGCTGCATCACTGACATGGATATTCTCATACTATATCCGGGGGCAAATGATTTGTATTCATACATACAAATATAACTCTTACCAAAAATCCGGTAAACTTCACTAAAAAAAAGGGAAGTCTTAACGGTATAATCATATAAAAATTGTATCTGTTGTGTTTGATTCCCGCAGCAGGGGAATAATTCCTCTGCCGGGCTCAATTAAAAAGGATATAATATGATTAAATAAAATCTCTCATAAACGGGATGTCTTAAAATCTTTGTATAATAACAGGTGATCAGAACGAATATTCCTCATTTGGCCGGCGATGAAGGAATTCTTGCCGAAATTCCTAATATAGATGTAAAATCGATACAGTTCAGGCTCTTTTTGACTAATAATAGGCTTATATTAACTGAAGATGCGGGCAGGAATAGTGCTCCTGTCATAGTGCCTCTCCAGGTAATCAGAAATATCAGCAGCGGCACTAATTTTTCTGATGATCCAACCCTGAAACTTTCTCTTTGTGCACCTGATGGTTCGCAGAAGAAGATGGTTTTGTCATTTACGCAGGAATTTGCCGGCATACGGGATAAAGAGCGCGATCAGCTCAAAAAAATACTGCAGGGTGTTGTATCAGAATGTCAGATGACTGTAAGATCTGCACCTAAACCATTCCCTTCCGGTTATTCCGATAATCAGGGAGGATTTTTTCATTCAGGAGATATCTCAGGCAGTGCAGGTTATGAATCCGCAGGGCCGCAGGGAAGTGCCGGGCAGTATCCCGGCGGACCAATTCTTACAGCTGCAAATGTGGTTGTAAAATCACAGGAATATACCGCCACACTTACTAATGAAAAGATAACACTGACAGATCCAAACCGGCCGCACAAGCCTTCTGATATTCCGCTTGCAGCTGTAAGAAGCGCCGAGGGTGAGTCAGGAGATCAGGGAGAACCTGCTATAGGGCTTCTTGTTGAATCAGGAAACGGCAATATCAGGAGAATGGTTCTGAAATTTTCCCAGTGGTACAATAAAAACCGCTGGGGGGAGCGTGAGACATGGGTGAGGGCAATCCAGGACATTCTTGCAACAGGCAGTGTGGGGGAAATTTATGTTCCGACAGCAGCTGACATGGCCCCACAGGCATCAAAAGTTCCGGCTGCAGGAGGATTTTCGGCAAGACCTCCGGGGATGCAGGAAGATTCCGGCTTTTGCCCCAACTGTGGCAATACAATAACTCCCGGTGCAAAATTCTGCGGGTTCTGCGGCTATTCGGTTCCTTCTTCATATTCAGGTGGAATTATTGATTCGGAACCGAATGGTGATGACTCCGGCGGCTATATGGATGATGATATGTTTGCACCTGCATCTTCAGGAAGGCAGACACGCAAAAAAGCAAAGAGTCCTAAAAGATCAGGAAGACGAAAGCCGGAAGATGACGGACTTTTTGGAGGAGGCAGCAGAAAACCTCTGTTTGAGGAGAACTCAGCTTTGGGCAGGGTTTTTGGCATGATAACATCACCTGCTGACATCTACCAGAGAACAAAAGGCCAGGATGCCGTTGACTCTGTTCCTTCTCTTGCAATATCGCTTTTAATATTTGCAATTGGAAATATCATTTTTCTAAGCTGGTTTGCCTCATCGTTAAACAGTGCCGAATATCCGGTTATGAGCACTTTTTCAGATATTGGAACAGCAATTTTCTTTGTTTTTGAAATGGTCATAATAATACTGATAATTATTGTAATCTATGGAATTCTGCTTCATATCAGTGTCGGGCTGATGGGTTACAGGAGTGAGATTAATGATGGAATCAGAGTTTCAATATATTCTGCAACCGCATTTATTGCCGGAGGAGTTGTTCCGGTAATTGGTCTTTTCATAATACCCTTCTGGGCTTTTTTGCTGCAGGTTATCGGATTGAGGGATACTTATAATTTATCGGGGATGCAGGCGCTGATATCTGCATTAATCCCTGCATTTATAATTTTTTTGGGCTTTTATTTCTTCATAATATCCGGGGGCAGCAACTTCTCGATATTTGGAGGAGCGTAAGGTGAAATACGGTTTAATAACCGCATTTTTATTTGCTTTTCTTCTGACAGGCACAGCTTTTGCCGCTGATGTTTCTTTTGATTTTAAACAGGGAAATATCAATACAGATGAATACCTGACTGTGACATATACCGGCTTGATATCTGGTGCTGATGCATCAGGCGATGACCAGTGGGAGTGGAATTTTGGCGACGGGAGCCCTGCGGGTTTTGGCAGAACGGTTGTGCATACCTACGATGAAAAAGTGCTTTCTGTAGATATGAACAATCCTGTTGAATTTATGGTGAGGCTTGATGTAAGAACAGATGAAAAAGACGGTGAAAGATTATATTACACAACTAAAAAAGTTTCACTGGAAGAACCGACGCTTTCAGCGTCATTTGTTTGTGATGTTTCGTCAGGTGATCTGCCCCTCACCGTCACATTCACTGACACAACTCATGGAAGGCATAATATAGTGGAATGGGATTTTGGGGATTTAAGCGATAAGTCTGCCGTGTCACCTGTCACATTTACATTCCTTGAGGAGAGGACATATCCTGTTGTTTTAAAAGTCTCAAGAGGAGCAGGTGAAGTTAGTAAGACAACAAAGGATATTGTTGTAAGAAAACCCGGCCCTGTGGTATCCTTTAAGTCTGATGTCAGCAGGGGAAGGGCTCCTCTGGCTGTTTATTTTACTGACACATCTACTATTACATCTGGTGAAATATCAGGAAGGGAATGGGATTTTGGGGATTCGACACCTAAATCTTCTGAACAAAATCCAAAGCACATCTATGAAAAACCCGGAGACTATACCGTTGTGCTGACACTTACCGGAAACGGCAGGACTGCATCAGATAAGATTATGATATCTGTAAAAAATCTTGCTGCATCATTTTATGCTGACAAAACATCAGGCGATGAGTCACTTTCTGTTCAGTTCACAAGCAGTTCTTCAGGTGATATCAATTCATATTACTGGGATTTTGGAGACGGTTATTTCAGCACAGAAAAAGATCCTCAGCATACATTCTATAATGCAGGCACTTATGATATCTCTCTGACAGTGTTCGGCCCTGACGGTTCGGATATTTCAAGAGAATATGATTATATTAATGTTTTAGAATCCGGTAAAGAGGAGTCTGAAGAAAAGAGTGGTGATTTGGACACTACTGCAGGATTTTATGCAGCAGATTCTGCATCCTTGCCTGACCTGACCGGTGTGGAGTCTTCCCTGGCTAAAATGATACGTGATGAACTCTCAAAGTTTTACAATTTCATCATGGAATTGTTTTCGATTACAAAAAAGACTGGTGAGGAGATCCATAATTCCACAGGGCTTTTTATTGAAAAATAAAAAAAAGTTTGTTATTTTTTCGATTTTCCCTGATTTGATACGGCATCCATTGCAGCTTTTATATCATCCTGATTGCCGAGGTAGTAGTGTTTTATCGGCTTTAGGTTTTCATCAAGCTCATATATCAGCGGAGCGCCGGTCGGAATATTTACTTTTGCAATATCATCATCAGATATATTGTCAAGAATTTTAACAAGAGCTCTTATGCTGTTTCCGTGGGCTGCAATAAGAACTTTTTTTCCGGATTTTATGCACGGTCCTATTTCATTCTCCCAGCAGGGAAGAACCCTTGCAACAGTGTCTTTTAAGCATTCTGTAAGAGGTTTTTCATCCGGCTGCAGGCAGTCATATCTTTTGTCGTTTGAAGGTGCTCTTGAATCATCCGGCGAGAGTTCTGGTGGTGCGGTTGTATAGCTTCTTCTCCAGATAAATACCTGTTCATCACCATATTTTTCTGCTGTTTGTGCTTTGTTAAGCCCCTGGAGTGCACCATAATGACGTTCATTGAGTCTCCATGAGCGTGTTACGGAAATCCACATGAGATCCATCTCGTCAAGTGTTATCCATAGTGTCCTTATTGCCCGCTTTAAAACCGAGGTATATGCTGTGTCAAATGTATAGCCTTCTGAGAGGAGAAGTTTTCCTGCGGCATGAGCCTCAACAATTCCCTTTTCTGATAGATCAACATCAGTCCAGCCGGTAAAGCGGTTTTCCTTGTTCCATTCACTCTCGCCATGGCGGAGCAAAACCAGTTTGTACATATCTGCAGACTCCGGTATTTCTAATTAATATGTTTTGGATATGAAAAAAAGTGATTGTCTGGAAAAAAAATTCATTGATTAAACTGTCTTTGTAAGAGTTGCAGTTTCAGATGATCCCTCTGCTTTTTCTACTGTTGGGACTCCGTCCGGATTTTTAAGTTCAATTTCAAGTGATTTGGTGCCGCCATCAACTTTTGTTGCAGATATTATAATTGTTCCTGAAGGGTTTTCCAAAGTTTTCTCAGGGAATGTTCCAAAATTTGTTTTTTCATCGGAATTAATTTTAATAGCCGATTTAACACCGTTTACTGTTATAGTTCCTGTCCATTCACCAGGATAATATATGGCGTATGTCCAGTCACCAAATGTTTCAGAAACAGTTGTTGAACCAGGCGTGTACTGAACAGTCGGCTGTGACTGAGAGCCTGAAGGTGTTGTGCCGGAGCTAAAAAGCATTCCGCTGTTTACAGCATAAAAAGCCACTGCAATTATAACGATTACTGCAACGACTCCTCCGATAATCTTTGGAAGACCATCGGGCATTCTGCTCTCTCTGTATCCGTACGGGTCATAGTCCTCTTTTTGCCTCTTTTTCATCGCTTTCTGTTTTGCTTTTAATGCAGCCTTTTCATCTTTTATCCTCTGGTTTTCAGCCTTCTCATATGCCTTCTGCTGTTTTTTGTCCATAAATCCGGGTGGGCTGTTTGGATTTTTCTGAAGAGGAGGAGCTCTTCTTCCTCGCTTCTGCATATTCAGATATTCAGGATCATCTGCAAGACTGATTCCGCCTGGCGCTGCACCATAAGGGGGGTTTGCAGGTCTTTGTCCATACTGACTGCCTGAAGGCGGCATTCCCGGGTGAACAGGAGGAGCCGGGGGGCGCTGCTGCATTCCCTGCGGCTGCTGTGCAGGCGGCGCCTGCTCTGCCTTCTGGCCGCACGAAGGGCAGAAAACTGATCCTGTTGGGACTGAAGCACCACAGAAGCGGCAGAAAGTGGATTTTTGAGGAAATCCCGGATCATGTCCGGGCGGCATCTGCATACCGCGTGCACCTGCCGGCTGCTGTGGCATCCTTTCGGCATTTGGAGGGAATACAGGGGGTCTTCCCTGCTGTGTATAACCCTGTGTATTTTCATAGGGATTTTGCACTGGAGGTGCCTGTGGTCTTTGTGGAGACTGCGCGTATGGATTATCACGCGGTGGCACCGTATGATGCTGCTGACCGGGAGAAACAGGCGGAGCAGAAGGCTGACCGCTAAATATGCCGGTATTCTGTTGATTATTCTGAGGGCTGAACTGGAAAGGATTATTTGAAGGCGGCCTTTCCTGAGATGTAAAAGAAGGAGCCGGCTGTGTCTGCATTTTAGGTTCATATGACCCTGCCGGCCCTGCCTGCGATGTAAGGCGTCTTAACCTTTCTACCCAGTCGTCCCTTTCAGCATAGCGGTATTCTCCGGTCTGGTTAAATTTAAGAATCAGGCTTCCAAGATCTCCGCCCGGTTTTTGAATGGAGAATTCAATAGTGGGTGTTCCTGCCTGATCAGCTTTTGGATCAAATTTTCTGACAAGGTTTATCGGAAAAACAAGCTCCTTTTTATCATAGAGATCATCGGTTTTTTTTACAAAGATGATTCGCTTGTTTGTAAGAATGGCATCAAACAAGACATTTTTTACAGTTACATCCGGAGAGGTTTTTATTAAAGTCTCTCCGGGATTTAATTCAGGCCTGTACATATTGCTTTTTAATTGTATGATTAAATAAACAATAAATTATTCCATTGGAAAAAGACCTGCAAGAATAACATTTTTGATTTGTTGTTTTGGCCAGATTTGATTAGTATCTTCATAAAAAACTTAAAACCCGATGTTATGCATCTTTGATGTCACGGTCCTGGGTTGTCAGGATACTTAAAAGGAGATGATTTTTTTTTTGCTGTAAAGTTTATTTTTGTGATAAGGGTTATTAACTGCAAAAGTGCTATAGAATTAAGAAATCCTAAGTTCTTCTTCAGGCTGCGGGGATGATATAATTAGTAAAAGTTGCAGTATATTATCAGAAAAATTCAGTTCTGAGGATACATGCGTCCGGTTTAATTATTTAATAGGACTGATTACCATTTTCAGTTTTGCTGTGTTGTTCATTTTTGAATATCACGGTACAGTAACAGTTGTTCCGCACATTCTTTATATTCCAATAATTCTTTTTGCCTACAGGTATCCGAAAAGGGGTGTTTTTTTTGCATCGGCGATTGCTGTGATATATCTTGTCGCCTTTAATTTCATAGTAAGCACAGATTCAGAGCTTTTAATAGATGCAGTGGGAAGAACCTGTATTTTTATAATTGTCGGTATTTTGGTCTCTTCAATCTCAAAGCAGATTCAAAAGCAAAAAAGAGAGTACATCTCCTTATTCAACAATCTCTCCGATGGCATATTTTTTGTCAGTAATGATGAACATGAAAAGGCCGGAAAAATTTCTGAGTGCAATAAAAAAGCAATAGAATTAACAGGATATGTGGAGGAAGAACTAACAGGGCAGGATTTCACCTCACTTATTGCAGAAGAGGACAGGGAGAAATTTCTTTTTGGATGGAAGGATTGCGACAGCTCTTCCGTTTTATTCCCGGAAATATCCTTAAAACAAAAGGGCGGTTTGAAAATGCCTTTTAGTTTCACTGTATATAAAAGTCCTGCGGGCACGGGAAATGAAAAAATTGTCATAATTCAAAGTTCAGAAAAAAGAATAAAGGCTGAGAAGGATGCAGTTGAAAGCAGACTTAAACTGGATGTTTTTCTAAAGATTGCAGGCCTTGGTTACTGGGAGAGAAAATCAGAAAACAGCCGGCACTTCTGGTCTGATGAAACATTCAGCATATTTAATATCTCTCCCTCTCCGGATATGACAATAGATGAGAATGATTATTTAAATCTAATTCATCCTGAATTCAGAGAAGATTTTGTTTGTGAGTTTCAAAGATCCATTTCAGAAAAAAAAGAATTCTCATATAAATACAGGATAATTACGGGCAATGGAGAAGAGAGATGGATTCATTCAAGGTGCCGGCATTATGCAGATGAAAATGGCATCATTGTCCGCTCTCTTGGGACTCACCATGATATAACTGCTGATACGCAGGCACAGATGAAAGCATTTGAGCAGGCAAAATTCTTTGAGACTCTCATAGAAACAATTCCGCTTCCGGTTTTTCATAAAGATAAAAACGGAATTTATCTTGGATGCAATCAGGCATTTGCAAACCTGAGTGGGAAAAGCAAAAATTTCATACTTGGAAAAACTGTCTTTGATGTCTTTGATAAAAAATATGCAGTTGAACAGTCCAAAATGGACAACCTTGTTTTAAGTCTCCCGGGAATTCAGATCTCACAGGGAGAAATTCTTGATGTCTACAAAAATCCAAGAAGCATTATCACAAGCAAAGCTGCAGTAAAGGATAAAGAAGGCGATAAAGGAATAATTATCGGTGTGATGCAGGATATAACTGAAATAAAAAAGACGAAGGAGAATTTGAAAAAATCACTTGAAGAGAAGAATGTTCTTCTGCAGGAGGTTCACCACCGTGTCAAAAATAATCTTGCCTCAATTACCGGAATTCTTGAGATTGAAAAGAGCAGAATAAAAGACAAGGATGCACTGAGATTTCTTGATGAGGCTGAAAACAGGATTCAGTCGATGGTAATTGTTCATGAAAGCCTTTATCACTCTGATAATGTTGGTGAAATAGATGCATATATGCATTTTAGAAATCTCTTTGAGTCTGTTCTTATATCTTATTCACAAAATACATTTATCACGTCAGAAATCTCCACATCCGGCTGTAAAATAGATATAAACTCAGCAATTCCATGCAGTCTTGTAGTAAATGAAATTCTTACAAATGCAATGAAATATGCATTTTTGGGAAGGGCAGAAGGAAAAATTACAATAGAGATGCAATGTGATGAAGATGAGTATAATCTTATTATATCTGATGACGGCTGCGGAATTCCGGAAAATATCAGTCCTGAAAAATCTCCTACACTTGGGATGAAAGTGATATACAATATTGTCAGACTTCAGCTTATGGGAACAATCTCGCTTGAAAGAGAAAGAGGGACCAAATGGATATTAATATGGCCAAAAAAGCCGATTTAATAAGTCATTGGTTTCTTTCATCCTGCTTTGCCGGGCAGAAGTTGCATACAGAATAAAAAATCTCCTCTTCTTTATCGCGTATAGGGCATAAATAGCCGTCACCATTTTTCTGGACCTCAAATCCGCCCGGAAATGGTGTTCCGGGAGGATGCCCCGGCTCGTCTTCAACAAACATGGCAAATGCACAGAGAAGATAAAAGAACAATTCGTAATATGGTTTTTTGGCTTCATCAACAAATCTGTGTGTTTCTTTTGATGAGTCAAAGCAGCCTTTGGGGATCATCCCGCAGAATCTCAGGTATGTATCAAAGTCTGTAATGGAGGTTTTGCCATTCTTAAAATCCCCGCGCCTGTAAAGCATTATGACTCTGTGGTAACGGCCAAAGAACCATTCTTTAGCATATGGAAGAAGTTTAGTCCTGTAAGGTTCCGGAAGAGTCTCGACATCTTCCCTCGCCCTTGCTGATATTACCTGAAGATCATATGCCCGGTATTTTAAAAGCTCTTCTGCGATAAATGTGCCGAGCTCTTCTTTTATTTTAAAGCCCTTCATCTTCTCTGAGATCTGCTTTATCTTCAAATAATCTGGCTTTTTAGAATGTGTCATCTGAAAAAATCCGGTTTGTTATTCATCTTCCAGCATTTTCAAAAAGGCTTTAATTGTGTATGTAAGTTGCGGGACCTGCAGAATCACCCCTGTCAGCCTTCCATTAAGCATACCAATAAAAAAACCGGTGGACTCGTCAATTATCATTGTTATTTTGCCTTCAGGATTTGTATTATTCTTTACTTTTTGTGACGCAACATTTCTGAATAAGCTAAGCATTTTTTCGTTGAATTGAGTCACTCTTAAGTTTGTCCCTGTAAAATCTGATTTGTCTTTCGCATATATTTCAATGTTTATTTTTCTTTTCAGCTTTTTTAATTCAGGCCCGACCATCCTGAAAAAAGAGTAATCATCGACAATAAATATAATCTCTTTTTCAGCATTCTGGATAAGTGTTTTAACCCTGTTTTTAATTCCCCATTCCGAGTGAATGACCCATGTCATTGAAGGGGGTTTTGAATCAAGATGAAGATTTGAGAGGTATGCAGCTGATTTGTCAATTGATTCATTAAGTTCTGATTTTAATCTTCCAAGCACGGCAGCCGGGTTTTCAGCATAGTAATATGATGGATTTCCATCCTGGACTTCAATTAAGCTTTTTTCTGAGAGGCTTTTTAGGACAGAGTAGATTCTTCCCTGGGGAACGCCGCTGTTTTCATGAATTTCTCTGGCAGTTGCCATTCCGTATCCTACCAGTGATATATATGCTCTTGCCTCATATTCTGTAAATCCAAGTTTTTTCAGAGTTCTTATTGTATTTTCAGGCATTGACAACTCCAAAAGTTTCAATCAAGTAATTAGATTTACTGCTATTATATAATTAAGCAGCAGAAAGAGACAATATCAGAAATTATCTTACTTAAAATGTCTCCATAAAAAAGTGGCACACAGAAATCTTCTAAAAATCCATCAGTGCGTCTTTTATTTATCAGGAAAGGCTGAAAAATCCATGATAATTGCATCAAATGTGCTTCAGAAATAAATTTTTAAAAGGACAGAATAAGGCAGATTTACCTCGCTTAACTGATAATGAATCCGTCATTTGCATCATGAATAAAAATTGTCCGCAGACTGCAAAGGTGATTAATACTTTTTTGCTGTGAGAGCATACTGCAAAGAATACAGAGGAAGTGTTCGGAATATCTTATTAATTAATATGATGGGTCTTTTCCCTCAAAGAAACTTTTTTAGTTGTACATCCTTTAATAACAGTCTCTCATAAAAATAAACAGGCTGCAGGGTAAATTATTGAAATCCTGTTAATGGCATTAAATGTTAAATGGGCAAAATCATTAGAAAAAATTCCTGTATTATGGAGACTGGCAATGAAAACAGAAATTAGCTCCGGCAGGAGCTGCAATTTATGGGGAGAAAATGGTTTTGAAACCTGTGGTATTTGGGAGGATGCAGGATTCACACCTCCGCCCCTGTATATGCATCTTACAGAATGCCTGCATCTTGCATTTTCAGGCGGGCAAAAAATTACCAAAAATTATCTCAACGAGGTGGCCAACACAGTAAATTCACCTGAATTTTTAGATGCAGTAGGTTTTGAAATCAATGACAGGGACAGGATGTATGTTTTTGCGAAGAACATCGGATTAGATGTTTTGCCCGGAAATGATTTGCTAATAGCTGCCGGGATTACAAAGAGCATAATTTTGGATTACACACTGGCAGAGAATAATGCCCTTTTAAAAATGGCAAGTTATTTTCATGATGAAAATGAATTACTAGAGGAATATTCCCCTTTAAAAGTCTGAATATATAAGCCGGATTCTATTTTTTATAGACCGGAGGCTGATAAAATTGAAATCACCATTTGAATTTATAGCAGAATCTATTAATAAAAGGCCTTTTATTGTTGCAGGTCTCATTGTCACAGTTTTACTTTTGATGATGTACGGCGCCTCGATGACAGCAATGGAGACCGGTACAGAGACTTATCTGGACACAGATAAGCCTGTCGGCTCTCTTCTTATTCATTACAGCGAAATTTTTGGATCTGATGTTGTTGTATTAATAGTTGAGGGCGAAGATGTAACAAGACCGGATGTTTTGAATTATCTTGAAAGGCTTGAAGAAAACATTAAAGATGCAAGATATGTAACAGGTGCAACAGGCCTTGTGGATGCCATAAAAATGGTAAACGGAGGTAAAATACCTCAGAATCAGGCAGAAATAAATGCGGTTTTAAAATCTTTGCCTGCCGAGTATATGGATAAGCTTCTTCCGTCAAAAACAATGACCCTTGTAAGCATTCCTCTTGAGACCGGCCTTGCAGATGAGTCTAAAAAAGGCATTGTCTACAACATCGACAGCATCCTGTCATTTTCAGAAACACCTGCAGGAATAACGGTTACACCTACAGGAAGCCCTGCATTCAGTGTTGAAATGGAAGAGGATATGAATAAGAGTATGGGGACATTAATCGGCCTTGCAATGCTTTTCATGATAATTGCCATGTTTATTTTATTCGGGCATGTCAGATACAGGCTTCTTCCGGTTTTCATTGTCTTCTGCGGAATTATATGCACTTTTGGTGTAATGGGATATACAAAAATTCCAATCACATCAATAGTAATTGCAGCCTTTCCTGTTTTGATAGGAATTGGTGTTGATTATGCAATTCAGTTCCAGTCGAGGTTTGATGAGGAGATAAAAAGGTCTCCGATGAAGGATGCTGTTTTTACAACAGTCACAAACTCCGGCCCGGCAATATTTTTTGCAATGCTTGCAACAGCCCTTGGATTTTTAGCGCTTTTTGTTCTTGCACCTTCACCAATGATATCAGGCTTTGGACAGACATGCATTATAGGAATTTCATGCTGTTATCTCTCGGCAATGATTATCATCCCGACCTTTGCAACCATTGTAAAGTACAGTCCCAAAACAGGAGCATCAAATCCGCTTGACCAGGCAGAAGCCTGCCAGCTTGAATGGAAAGGGTGCGATCTGCCGCCTTCTGTCAAACCTGGCACCAAAGGCTCTTTTATGGAAAGATATGATGTTGCAATAGGAAAGATTGCAGCAAGGATTGCAAAAAATCCTGTGCCCATGCTTCTTGTATTTTTCATGGTTGCAATTGTCGGAATCCAGCTGGATGAAATGGTTATAATTGACACTGATGAGGATGCGATGGTCCCGCAGAATATGCCGGCAATGATATCAATGAACAAGCTTGGAAGCGTAATTGGTTCGACTGACACGATTACGACTTATATTAAGGCCGATTCTGTCCGTGATCCTGAAACCTTAAAGTGGATCGATGAATTCGGTGAATATGCTACTTCTAAGCAAAATGACCTTACAGGAGTTTCAAGCATTGCCACATATCTTAAGCTGTACAATAATGGTGTTCTTCCAAGGGACAGTGCAACAATACAAAAGGTCTGGTCTTTAATTCCGCAGGAGACTGTTGACAGATATGTGAACGGAAACACAGAGGCAGTAATCGAATTTTCAATGAAGGATCTATCAATTCCGGCAACCCAGGTTTTAATTTCAAATATGCAAAAAGATCTTGACTGGTTTACACTTCACCCCGGAATGACAGCATCGTATACAGGCCAGATGGTGATGTTTTCTGATCTTATCAATGGAATTGAAGAAACCAAAAATCCGATGACTTACCTTGGGTTTGTTCTTATTCTTCTGCTTCTAATAGTTTTATACAGAAAGTTTTCAGCAGTCACACCGCTTGTTCCAATTATTATGATTGTTGGCTGGAACGGATTCATTATGTATTCTTTGGGTCTTACATATTCGCTTCTTACGGCATGTCTTGGTGCAATGACGATTGGTGTTGCTTCTGAGTACACTATTGTTATGATGGAGAGATATCTGGAGGAGAAAGAGAAGGGACTTGATACAATTACCGCTATTCAGACATCAGTCCAGAAGATTGGAGCTGCGGTATCAGTCTCCGGTCTTGCAACAGTCTGCGGTTTTTCTGCGCTGACGCTCTCAACATCTCCGATTATCCAGAACTTTGGAATTGTAACCGTTATTGCTGTCGGGTTCTCAATATTTGGTGCAATTCTTGTAATGCCTGCTGCGATATCTGTTTTTGAGTCAATAAATGATTTCTTCTCAGATTTCATCCGACACCGCTCCGGCGGATGCCCGAAGAAGAATACTTCTGAAACCGGCCTTTTGGCAAGGTTTTCAGAGTTTCTGAAAATATAAAAATTTGAATGAAAGAAATCTCTTTTTTTGAACTTTTCAGATTTTTTTGTTCTTCTTCAAAAAAGGATTTTTTATTTTTGGGATTATTTATCTCCTGTTTAATTAGTTAAAAGACTAAAATTTCAGGATTTTTTTTTAAAGAAGGAGAATTCCGATTAGAGGAATTGTTATCACGCAAAGGATTGTTGAGATAAAAACTCCTTTAGATGCTGCGTTTGAATCAACACTGTATTCTTCAGCAAGAAGCACTGCATTTGCCGCTACCGGCATTGCAGCAAGAATCACAGGGACTCCGAGAATTAAAGGATCGTTTACAAACGGCCTTATGACAATATAAAGGGCAAGCGGGATTACAAGAAGTCTGAATGCCGACATTATGTAGATTTTAGAGTCTGTAAACATTTCTGAAACAGGCATTGCTGCAAGAAGTGCGCCAACAACAACCATTGCAAGCGGAGTTGTCATGGAACCTAATATGTCAATGATGCTGAAGAAGGGATCAGGTATCCTGTATCCGGAAAAGAAGAATAAAAGGCCAAGGAGTGAAGCAACAATTCCGGGATTTAAAAATATTTTCGGTTCGCAAAAACGGCCCATGTCAGGTCTTAGCATAAGAATTCCTGCAGAAAATACCAATAGGCCGAAAGGGAGCATAAAAAGCGAGGCATAAAATGCAGCCTCTTCGCCAAACATTGCCATTGACACAGGTATACCCATAAATCCGAGATTTGAGAATACAAGCATAAACCTGTAGACACCTCTTTCAAGATCACTTCTTACAAGATATCTGGGAACTATGATTGCAAATGCAAATGAAATTGCATAAAAAACTGCTGCAATTATAAATATGTTCATGGTATTTCCAAAAATTTCCTCATCAAGAGGAATCTGCATGGAGATTATTATGAGGCAGGGAAGAGAGATGTTGACGAGAAATGATGAGAGACCCCCTGCACCAGTTCTGTCTATTATTTTTGCCTTGTAAGAGGCATACCCGACTGCCATTAAGATAAAAAGTGTAATTATGCTGTTTACGACAATGAGGAAATCCATTTTGTATTCTTCATAAGTATTTTTTCCATAAATGATAATATGAGGGGTTTTTATCAGGAGGTATTTTCCACCGCCGGATTGGGGGCAGTTTTTGCCCGGCAAAAAATTTTAAATTCTTCAGAACCTGCAGATGAGGCATGCACCTTTGTATAGGAGACTGGAAGTGCAATTAATAATTCAGGTTTTCATTCACGTGAGATGAAATAAGAGATGAGTAAATTCAATTAAAAAATAAAAAAATTATCTGAAATTATTTTCTTCCTGCTGCAAACATCAGAAATCCGATAATGCCTGCTGCAAGGATAATTTCAAAACCAAATCCGGACTGTGTCGGCTGAGGTACTGGTGATTTTGTAGCATCCGGAGTTGCCGGTGATGAAGGCTCTGATGTTTCAGTCTCATCCGGAGACTGTGTTGAAGACATTGTCGGTGCTGCCGGGATGTCAACCTCGGCTGCTGTTATTGCGCTTCTTTGTGTATCATATATTGTAAAATCTGAAACAGCCTGCGGCCCGGACATAGGCCCTGTTCCCGGACAGGAGTCAGATGATGCTTCACCTGAATTGAATTTAATTTTCAGGATATACTGATATTCTGTGTTCCATCCAAAAACATGCGAATCACCGGGGAACATCTCATCTGTTTCTACAAGCTCATCGTTTTTAAAAACACTGACCATTGCATTTGATGCTGTACATACTGTACCTTCACAGCTGCTGCAGTCAGGTGCGGTTTTGGCTGTCAGAGTATATCCCTGGTAAAAGTATGATAGAAGTTTTGATGGATCGCCGTATGATGCAATGAGAGGTTTTTCTGTTGAGCCTGTTGTCCCAACCTTCCCGACTGCAATCCATTTACCGCCCGGACCTCCAAGTATTGCTGCCTCAATCGGATCTCCCTGCTTTAAATCCTTAAAGATGTCGGGATTGCTGATTATACCTGATACAATATTGTTTTTAAGGCCTGATTTTGCAAAAACAACCCACTGTTCCCCTTCATATACAGAAGAGACCTGCATTGTCAGTGTTTTTTTAGAAGCATCAAGTTTTGAAATCTGACCGCTGTAGTATTCTTCAAGAATTACGGCTGATGCCGGCATTGCCGTCAGCATTAAAAATGCCATTGCAGCTGCAAAAAGCAGCCTGGTAATTTTTTTCATGTTAAACCTCCATAGGTGAATAAATCCAACCGGGAATTATATTTTGAATTATTGATTTAATCGTTTTAAAAACTTGTGTATGATTCTTCTATTTTTGAAATATTAAATTGAATGAAGCATTCAGAATAATTTTTTAAATTTGCTGTCAGGCAGATGATTTCAGAAATTATCTGCCGGCAAAAAGAGAAGATTTATTCAGACTGAAATTCCTCCAAGGGACATTAAGCCTGACAGGAATGATGCGATTACTACACCAAAGAGCAAAACCCCTATAATGGTGAGTATTATGGGCAGCAAGACAATTAAAATGGCTTTGTTCATGGAAATTTCATGATAAACGCTGATACCTATTATCTGCAGAACAAGGGTCCAGATAAGGGCGATGATGTTTACAATTGGAATCCACCCAAGCAGAAGGTACGGGGTGTATGCATAAAACATCGATTTTAGTGTTGGTCTGTAGCCTTTTTCACCACCAAACATCAGGACAAAGCAGTGAAGCATAAATCCTGATATGAAGATTGTAAAGAGACCGAATACGAACATCAGGTAAATAAAAAAGATGTCCAGTGCCGTTGCAAATCCGCCGAAGGCAGAGACTGCATCACCATAACCGGGTCCAAACACATCTCCCATTAATGCTGTTGCTTCTGCAAATGAGTTCATTCCGGTTAAAATAGTTACGATACCATAAAGAACTGTAAATATTATGAGCAGAATCACATAATACTGGTAAGACTTTGCGAAACTTTCATCCCTGCAGGCGATGAATGTTTCTTTTGGCTTCACTATGAAACCTTTGACATTGTCAGAAAATGACATGATAATAACTAAATGATGATATTTAATATATAACATTATTGCAATATCTGTTAATCTCAATATTTGCAGACAAATTAGAATAATATTTCTTAATTGCTGTTTTTTTGAAAAAATAGAAGTACGCATCTTTAAATAATATTGGTTTCTGATATAATTATCGTTAAGGATTTATTATGCAGGAAATAAAGAAAGTAGGGGTTTTTTCTGTTGCAAAAATTTTTGCTTCAGTGAGTCTTGTTGTCGGACTAATTGCAGGATTACTTTATATGATATTTGGTGGCATCACAACCTTTTTTATGAGTGACCTGGCCTTTGGAACAGCGGTTGATATTGGTACAGGCCTCGTTGGAATTGTTGTCATGACTTTTGGCTGTGCTGTCGTGGGATTCATTTACGGGGCAATAGTTGCAGTTATCTACAATATTGCTGCCGGATGGTTTGGCGGAGTAGAAGTAAGGATTGAATAATATTATTCATGCCCAAAAGGCTGTAAATGAAATTTTATCAACCTTATTTTCAATAAAACAGGATTTTTGGTTTCTCTAATAATATGCTGATTTTAATTAATAATTTTAAATTTATGAAACAGGCCAATTTAATTCAGCTGCTTAAAATTCAGCTATGCAGCATCACCATCATAACCAGGGGGAAATTATATACTGTAATTTACAATAATCATTACTATGCTAAAAAAAATTTATCTCTCTATCTTTTTGCTTGCATTTATGGCAGCGTCAGCGCAGGCCTACATAATTAATTTTGAAGCGCATTCATCTGTTGAATCAGGAGAATCTTTTACAATTTCCGGAACAAGCACACTTCCTGCAGGTTTTACTTCTGAAATTGAATTCTACAAAAAAGCTCAGGTTGGAAATAACAAGGTTGCAGAAATGCCCTTTACAATTCAGGACGGAGGAGTCTGGTCTGTTGAGGTAAATACAGAGGGATGGCAGGCCGGAGAATATACTATGAGCATTCCAAGGAATGCTGAATATTCATTTGGATCGTCTTCGAATCTTTTAAAGATATTTACTGTTACAAAATCAGCAGAAAAAACGGCTGCAGCCTCGCCTGAAATTACACAGACAACAGTGCCACTGAATGGTGATGCGACAGGGGATGTTTCAGCACCTCAGAACACCCCTCAGACAACATCTGCATCTTTGGGACTTTGGATTTATCCGGCAGGATTGATTGCGGTATTTCTGATGGAAAGAGGAAGAATACATTTTTGAAAAATTAAAAATGTTTTTTTTTAAAACTGGTATTATATCACCGTTTCTTCAACAGTAAATGGTACACTTGCTGCTACAATTGTAAAAAACATAATGAATGCAACTACAACCAGTCCAAATATTATTATCAAAGGTATTATTACTGCCAGAACTGCTCTTGCAGTTGAAATTTCATGGAGTTCGCGTACTGCCAGAGCTTCAAGTACAATTGACCAGATTACTGCTATTATGCTTATCAATGGAATCCAGCCCAAAAGTGCCAGAGGGGTGCATGAGTATATTGAAGCTTTGATTGTCTGTTCAAGCCCTTTTCTGCCGCCTAACAGATATACGAATATATGAAGGACAAGTGCTCCTATAATCAGCGCAATAATTGAAAAGATAAAACTGGTGACAATAGAGATAATTCCAAACACAAGAGATGAACCTGCAACCATTCCTGCGCTCATTCCAGGCATTAATGAGCTGAAAAATCCTATAAATAGTATGCTCACAATTCCGGATAATATGCAGTAAACCGCAATTATTACAAGGAAATATACAAATGATGTTCCAAGAGATTCATCACGCAGATTTTTGAATGCCTCTACAGGATCTAAGGTTATATCCTTAAATTTCTGAAATAAATCGTTGATCATTGCTAATAAATTTGCAAATCAACTATATGAATATACAAGATGTATTTGCGACTTCTTCCAAAAATATCTGATTATTTTCATGATGAGTCTTTTTAATGCGAATTTTTCGTTTTGACTAATATCTATTTATGATATCAGCGATAAGAGAAAAATATGGAAGAAAAGAAGGGACATTTTGAGAAGGGAAGATGGATTGAAGATATGCCCGGTGAGGATACGAATAATGAAAATGATAAATTCAAAAGTGGTGAAGGCAAAAATTCAGAGGATGACATCGACAGGATAATTTCAGAGACTACAGAGTCGGTTAAAACGGCAGTTGAAAGTGTAATCAGTCTTGGCAACACTCTTTTCGGGACCAAAGAGGGACGTTTGGAGATAGAAAAAAAAGCAAAAGCTGCGGGCAGCAGTTTTATAAAATCACTTGAGGATGCAATAGAAGAGGCGAAAAAAAATCTGTGATCTAAAATTTTTTTTAATTAATCAATTTAAGACAAATTATTTCTCATGCAAAGGCCCTGTATAGAACAAAAATTCCGATTAATACAAGAGCTGTCCCTATTGCAATTTTGAGCTTTATTTTGTGTTCCTCACGGAATTTATCGGCACTTGCAGGTGATAGTCCAAAGAAGACAAGCAGCACGATGATTATCAGCGGCATAACAAACATAATATTGTAAAGAATCAGGTATGGCAGACCTTCAAAAAATGTCATCTCAGATGACAAAAGTCCAAGGACTGCAAGATATATTCCTCCAGTGCAGGGAAGCTCAAACACTCCGACAATAATTCCAAGAACGAATGCTCCCGGGATGGATGCTTTTTTAATTTTGTCACTGATAAATTTCTTTGAAGACTCTGGTATTCCCAGGGATTTTGAATTATTTCTGAGAAAGCCTTCCATAATTCCTATAAGTCCGACAGCAACAGCAACTCCCCCGGCGATTATTGAGAATTGAAAAGACAGCCCTGAAACTGCAACAACACTCATTATCCCTATGCCGGAGAGGATGTAAATTATGTATACTCCTGCAATATATGAAAAACCTGTAAAGGCAGCACGTTTTTTTGTGCCTGCGGCTGTAAGCGCCATTAAAAGAAATACTAGAACTGCAAATGCACAGGGGTTGACTCCGTCAAGAAGGCCTGCGGAGAGAACTAAAAAGAGGTTTAGATCTGGTTTTGAATATTCAGCTCCGTTATATCCGGGGGTGGGCCCGGCAGGTGCCGTCTGCCATCTTTTCTCGTAATTTATATCCGGAATAAGTCCGTTTTCAATGCTAAAAAAAACTTCATCAATATTTGTGCTGATTGCGTTAAAGCCTTCAAGCACAATTGTATCGCCGGCATAAATCACGGGGTATGACGGAAAAGGGATGTTGTAATGCTCACTGAAATCAAAAAACAAAGTCATGTTTTCTTTGGAAAGATCTATATTATAATAATTTACAGTGGCTTTGGGAAATTGTGCCGCAGCTTTTTCTATTACAGGCATGGCCCTTATGCAGGCTGAACAGTGGGTGCTGTAAAAAACATGAACAGTTTTGTTTGAATCTGAAAAGTTCCCATCTGCAGATGCAGGAGCGGCTGCAAGGGCAAAAATAAAAGCTAATAGCAAAATACCTGCAGAAAGTTTTTTTTCAGCACTTATCATCCAGTTCATCTTTTAAAATTATTATATTTATTTGTTGACAGAGATTAAACGGTTTTAGAAAAACCAAATAGCTTCCTTTACTTAAAAAATCTGTTGCCCTACTTTATTTGCCATAATGGCACAATCCTGCCGATATTTTCACTCTGAGGCTGCCGCCCCTGATAATTACTAATACTCCTCAAAAAAACTTAAGTCCCCAAAGTGATTATTCCTTTTCAATAATCCAAAAAAAGGAAGTGCATTACAAATATGTCAGGTGGAGATGAAAAAAGTCCAAAGGAAAAGGCAGAATCGATGGATAAGATTTCAAGGGAAATTTTTAAGGATGCCTATCCTGCAATTGCTGATAAAATAATAAATGTTACAAAAATTTCTAAAGGGAAGTGCATAGATGCCGGCTGCGGGCCCGGAATGCTTGGAATTTCGCTTGCAAAAAAAACTACTCTGTCAGTGGACCTTCTGGATTTATCAAAAGAATCAGGTGAGATTTGTACACGCAATCTTGAATCAGAAAATCTGCTTAACAGATGCCGTTTTGTTTTAGGCGATGTCATGCAGATGCCGTTTGAAAAAAATTACGCGGATTTGGTTGTAAGCCGCGGCTCTATATTCTTCTGGGAGGATTTGGGCAAAGCATTTGCTGAAATTTTGCGTGTCTTAATACCCGGAGGCATCGCATTCATCGGCGGCGGTTTTGGCAGCACCAGAATAGAGGATGAAATCATAAAAAGAATGGAAAAAGAGTATCCGGAATGGAGAAAAAGTGAGAAGAAAGGGAAAGAGGAGACAATTAAAAAAAGAATCAGAATTGTAAAAGCACTTGAAAATGAAGAGATTCCCTATGAAATATTAAAGGACGATTCCGGGTTCTGGGTGATTCTCCGGAAAAAAAAGGAATTTTCAGTTGAAATTATCAGGGAAAGAGAGGCTGTTGTGGAATTTTTAATTTAAAATTTTTAAAATTAAAAAAATTATTATGAACTGAATTAAAAAAATGAAAAAAATATTTTATTGAGTAATTTATTAGTTTCTCACATGGACATCCATCTGCGGGAAGGGAATTTCAATTCCTTCTTCTGCAAACCTTCTGTCAATCTCTGTGTTTATGACGTCTTTTATCTCCCAGGATACATTGAATCTGCCTGCCCACATCACCATCATGAAATTTAAGCTTGAGTCGCCGAATTCAAGGAAATATACGGTTGGTTTTGGATCTGAGAGGATATAATCATAATTTTGTGCCGCCCTGTTTGCAATTTCATATAGAATTTCCCTGACTTTTTGAATATCAGTTCCGTATGCAACAGATACAGGTATTCTGACTTTTAGCTTTACATCAGGCATTGCGTAGTTGGTGATTATTGTGTTTGAAATTTTTGAGTTTGGAATTGTCAGAAGCTGGTAGTCAAGAGTCTGAAGCCTTGTTGAACGCGGACCGACAGACACTACATCTCCAAGATTTCCATCGATTAAAATTCTGTCGCCGATTTTAAATGGCTTGTCAATTACAATTAAAGCTCCACCGAAAAAGTTTGAGATAAGGTCCTGTGCAGCAAGTGCGACTGCGATTCCGACAACTCCTCCTGCTGCAATAAGGGGTGTTATGTCAATTTCAAGATAACTAAGAATTTGCAGGAAAGCGACAAACCAGATTATGTATTTTGCTGAAACCTCCAGAACATCGATTATTTTATCGTCCATTTTGCTTTCGGTCTGATCAGATATCCAGCGTCCGTATAGTCCGATGAAGCTCTGGGCAAAAGTTGAAAAAATCCATGTCCCAAGAAGAATCAGAATCGTATTGAAGTATTTTCCCTCAAGCAGCCATTCATAAGAGGATGGCAGGGAGATATTCTGAAGTGCAATGTAAACCACTGCTGCAAGAATACCTATTATTACTGGCTTTTCAAGAGACAGGATAAGAATATCATCCAGCTTTGACTCTGTTTTATCTGCTTTTTTCCCAAGCCAGGAAAAAAGCCTGCTTACCGCATAGGATGCGGCAATACCAAGCAGAATTACTGCCGCTGCTGCTGCATAGTCTGACATTTGCTATATGTATTTATTTTTTTGATATTTATCAGGATTTGATAAAAGCCTCTTTTAAACTGCCAAAAAGAATTCAATTTTTTTATTATTCTTAGACTGTCCTTTTAAATTATAGATTTGAATATGGAGAATAAAAAAAAA
>JAEWWL010000018.1 GCA_023396365.1 Methanobacteriota archaeon | reverse complement strand
CTGAAAGGTCAGGAAATTCAGGCTCTTGTGAAGACAAAACTTCATCTGCAAATGCCTCATCAAAAACCTGTTCTGATGAATCCGAAACATCAGCAGAAGCCCCGTATTCATCCCCGGCCTTTGATTCATCCTCTGCAAAAAATTCATCCCCAATCTCATCTGAAAGCGGCTCAGATACAGGAATTTCAGACAAGTCAGCTTCGGCAGAGGAGAGCTCATCTGCAAATTCGTCATAATCTTTTAGAAGGAGAAGATCTTCTTCATAATAAGCGTCTTTTTCAGAAACATCAGGGGTTTTAAAATCATCCCCGATGACCTGCTCCTGCTCATCATCCTCAGGATATACTATTTCAGAATCATCAATCAGGATGAAATCATCAAAAGACTTCTCTGCTTCAGAATATGCCTCTTCTGTTTCACACGCAGAAGAAAAATTATCTATATTTTCTGTATGAGATGAGCTTTCATCCACAACAGGGGCTTTTGCATGTGCTTCATCAGAAGACGGCTCTTTAATAATTTTGATATATTTGCTGTCGATGCTTTTGGCCCATTGCAGCATCTCGCTTATCTCATTTACGACAACATGAATAAGCGATGGATCTTCAGGCACTTTTACATCAACAGTGCCGTTTCCTGCATCAACATATAATGCCCTGTATTTTCCAAAAAGTCCGGACAGATCACTTTCTTTTGCAGAGTCGAAGGTTATTGTATACTCAGAGGGAAGCAAAAAGCCTCCGTCACCCTCGTAATATTGTTTTACATAGATCTCTGCCATTTTAACCATCAGAATAAAATTTGAATCGGGTTAATGTTCAAAATTAACTCTATATATAAATTTACAATCGCTCTCCTCTGATAAAAAATTACTCATTTTACCCAAATTTTTGAAATAATTCTACTTTGAAAATGAAATAATTAAAACAATTTTTCCATGTTTTGATTGAAATATCAAAAAAAAACCGCGTTAAAAAAAAGGGTCAGCGGGATTTTGTGCTGTCCCTGTGCGTATTGCTGACAAGCTTTAAAATTTTCTCACCGATTTCGATGCATTTTTTCATTGAACGCTCATCTTTTAATATATCCCCTTCTTTAAATCCTCTTCCTGATATGAAGCCAAGCGATGAAAAGCCATGGGTGTTTACAAAACCCTCAAGAGTGGAAAGAGTCCTCTCGCACCCTCTGTCAGCACATACAGATATGACAACTGTACTCTTGCCGGCGAGCTTTCTGTCATGATATAAGGAAAATGTCCTGTCAATTAAGTTTTTTGTCTGGCCGTTCACATCATAAAAATATGTAGGTGAGCCTATTATCAGGACATCACAGTCAACCATCTTTTCGGCAACCGAATTCCAGTCATCCTTTTGGATGCACCATTTAGTCTCCCTGCACTTCTCGCACCCGATACATGGCGCAATTTTCATATTGGAGAGAGAAATGTATTCGGTTTCAAATTCGGAGCATCCCTCGTCTTTTATGTAATCGATTATTTTCTGCACAAGAATAGCAGTGTTTCCGTTTTTTCTCATGCTTCCGCTGACACCAAGAATTTTCATACTTTTCTATTCCAATCCATCTCATAATAAATATTTGGCATAACACTTGCTCACAGAAGTACTCATAACAGCAATCATACCGGTGAAAAAATTACCGGCAGAATTAAAAAAATAAAAATTAAAAGGCCATTTTATTAATTTTCGCCGGCAGTCATGCAGTCATGCATCCGTTACCCCCGGGTAAAGGCAGGCTTCTGATAGTCTGAAAATTCTTCCCCCATTTTTATTTTTCAGGAAAAATCTGCACCGGTAAAAGCCCAAGAGAGAGAAATATTTTTTGCAGCTCCGCAAAAGGCTCATATTTTCTGTAAAAAAGATGCGAGGTGCATCCGCAGTCTGTGCAGCCAAACCCCAAAACACACTCCCCGCCTGCCCTTTGAGCGGCTTCACACTCAAGCTTTTGAGTTGTCTTTGCAGTTAATGCATACAAAAGGTGAAAGGATTCTGAAAGCAGGAGATAGTCAATATGCCAGTGCGGTTTTTTATCCTTATCAGAGGAGAGATTAAAATGCCTGATTACCCGCCCAAGCCCGCCGCTTCCAAGCGCCGAGCCTGCATAGATATGCCAGCCCTCACTGAAATGAATATTTCCAAGCGAGCCTGTACTAATCTGTGCAGATTCATTTGAAAAAACAAGAAAATATATCCCCTTATTCATAATCATCATCCACCGGTTCAAATCAAAAACCGGCCCGGCATTTACAGATATGATATTTCAATTGAGCGAAGAGCAGCCTGTATATGGCAGCTTCCGCCTATATCTGCCGGCACACCGTGCCCCGGATATAATCCTCTGACCTCAAGCTTTGAAAGGCGCTTTATCGAACTGTATAAATCCTCAAGGCTTCCTCCGGGAAAATCGAACCGCCCAAAGCCGCCGTCTGTAAATACAGTGTCTCCACAGATAAGATTCTGATTATTTTTATCATACAGGCATATGCAGCCCCTTGTATGACCCGGAGTATGAATTACCTCATAGTCGCCGACAAAATCCCCGTCCCTTAGAATTCTGTCAGGAACAATTCCCGGGCTTCTCTGCCCGAACATCACTGAAAGGCTCTTTGAATCATCAGAGATTCCGTTTGCATCAGCCTCATGTATGCAGACTTTTGCGCCGCACATATGCACAGCCTGCGCCAGATGCGCAATGTGATCATAATGGCAGTGTGTCAAAACTATTGTATCTATGTCATCCCTGAATTTTTCATAGCATGCAGGATTTACGCCTGCATCAACAAGGATATTGCCTGACACGTAAGAGTTTGCATAATAGCCTTCTCCCCTTATCCACTCAACTGACATTGGTAGTAGTTTATAGTCCCCGGATACAAATTTATATCCATGCAGAGTCTCATCAGGGAGTGTCTTTCAGGCATTCCTGAGAATGTTGAAATAGCGGCAAAAGCGGAAGGTTTTGATGCAGAAAAGCTTGCACGGGCAGTTGCATCAGGAAGGGCTGTAATATGCGCAAATAAAAGGCGTGAGCACAGGCTCTTTGCAATAGGCCAGGGATTAAGCGTCAAGGTCAATGTCAATATCGGCACATCAGGCGCAAGGTGCGATGAAAAACTTGAGATGCAAAAGGCAAAATGTGCACTTGAAGAGGGCGCTGACGCCATAATGGATCTCTCAACCGGCGGCGACCTTGCCGCAATAAGAAAAGAAATTCTCAAACTTGACACAACAGTAGGAACAGTTCCGGTATATGAGGCAGTAAGGCGTGCCGGAAGCGCTCTGGATGTCACACCTGACATACTGTTCAATGTGATAAGGGAGCACTGCCGTCAGGGTGTTGATTTTCTGACACTGCACTGCGGCGTCAATCTGGAGACATTAAGGGCATTAAGGGCTGACCCAAGGGAGATGGGCGTTGTATCAAGGGGCGGTGCGTTTCACACCGCAATGATGGCGCAGAGCGGAGAAGAAAATCCGCTATACAGGGAGTTTGACTATCTCTTAGAAATTCTTGCAGAGGATGATGTTGCAATATCCTTAGGCGACGGGATGCGTCCGGGCGCTATGGTTGATGCGGTAAAGATGGCAAAAAGCGTTGAATACTTAAATCTCGGAGAGCTTGCCCGCCGCTCACTAAATGCAGGTGTTATGAGGATGATCGAAGGGCCCGGACACATCCCTGTTGACCAGATAGGATACAATGTAAAAATGATAAAAGAGATTTCAGGATATGCCCCGCTCTACCTCCTCGGCCCTCTTGTAACTGACATATTCCCCGGATACGATCATGTCTCCGGCGCAATCGGCGGTTCAATTGCCGCTATGAACGGTGCTGACTTTTTATGCATGGTATCCCCCTCAGAGCATCTCGCACTCCCCGGTATTGATGACATAAGAGAAGGCACACGTGTTGCAAAGCTTGCGGCACACGTTGGCGACACTGTCAGGCTTGGGGACAAATGGTTTGAAACAGGCGAAGCAGAGATGGCAAAGGCAAGGCGCAGCCTTGACTGGAAGAAGCAGTTTTCCCTATCTGTCTACGGTGAGCATGCAAAAAAAATCCATGAACGTGACGG
>JAEWWL010000085.1 GCA_023396365.1 Methanobacteriota archaeon | reverse complement strand
AGAGGATTCCTTTAGGTTTGATATGTTCATAATTCTTGTAGAGGAATGGATCCGGAATAAGCTAAAGGTCAGAACATATGTGGAATGTATCAGATGATGGGAATTTTTAGAGAAGTACTGAAATTGCGGAACAGCATAAAAATCCCTTAGATATCTTTCCTTTTTTTCTTTTTTCATGCAATGGACTCTTTCTGTCCGGTTTAATTCTGAATTTGTCACCTTGAATACAGGTAAATAATATTATGCTGTATCTGTCCCCGGCGGAAGGGATGCAGAGATGACCAGCAAAGAGCAGACATTAAAATTAAAAGAAGAGAGAGAAAAATTTCTAAACCAGGCAAAAATCAGATTAAAGAATCTTAAAAAAATGAGAGCCGACATCTCATCGGGAAAAAATTATGCCTCAAAAAAGATACAAAGAGAGATTGATGACTGGTTTGTAAGACTTGATATAAACATCAGCCTTGCAGGAACAGAGGTTGAATTAATTGAGAGCTCTGCCGGGAAAAAATGGAAAAAAATCTGTTCAAGAGCCGAGGAGGCAATCGCCAGCGCTGAAAGAGAAATAAAAAGAGGTTATGAAATACTTAAAACAAATACTCCCGCTGCCTGATGTAAAAAATTCTGCAATTAACCCGCATAATTTATTTCCATACTTCATGCACCGGATATTTATACAATAATTAAGAGATTATCAGCGTACCTTCTGCATCACGCTGCATCAGGTTTTCATAGATTTTTTAAAAGATAATCAGGAGCAAAAATGGTCTCACCCGGAAAAATCAGGGCAATTAAAATTTTAATAGCTGCAGCCGTTATAATTCTTGCAGCATCAGCGGTTTTCTTTACGGTTTGTCCAGCGTTTCAGCATGAATCAGTGGATTTGGAAAACAGTAATCTGTCTTATAAAAATTTTACAGGAACATTGCATATTCTGACAACCCCTGACATCCACAGCCATTTATTTTCAATGAGTGAGAATGACACAGGTTCAAGAATTGGAAGAATAAGTGCACTTGCCGATAAATTAGGTGAGAACAATTCTGATACACTTTATCTTTTTGCAGGGGATTTGGGCGAGGGTAATTTCTATCACAAATATCTCGGAATGCCTGAGGAAAATTCATATTTTATGGCCGGCATTGATGCGGCAGTTCCCGGAAACCATGCCTTTGACTACTCTGCGGAATTTTTTAAGACATGGGCTATAAACTCCTCATATCCTTTAGTCTGCGCAAACATTGATTTTTCAGATACAGAGCTGAATGAAACAATAAAGGATTACACAATAATAAATACGAAAGATGCAAAGGTAGGTATTTTTGGAATAATTACTCCACAGCTTGAAAAATATGTGACAGATACAAACGGTATTTTTCTTTATCAAAATACTAAAAATATCTCGGAATCTGTTGTAAAAAAGCTGCAAAACGAAGGCTGCGATGCAATAATTGCACTTACACACCAGTATGGTGATGAAGATGAAGAGCTTGCAGAAAGTGTTTCAGGAATAAGCTTAATTGTAGGCGGCCATGACCATCTGTCATGGAATAAAACTGTAAAATCCCCAGACAATAATCATACTCTTATTGTTCATTCAGGAAAATACGGCGAGGAAATATCCAGGATTTCGATTTCGTTTGAAAACGGCATTCTGACGAACACTAATATTGAAAGATATGAAATTACAGAGGATTTGCCTGATGATTCTTCTGTGACATCTTTTGTAATGCCGTATTACCATGACTACATAAAAAGTCTTTCAGAGCCGGTCGGCGTAACAGCAGTTCCACTTGATGCAACATATGAATCTTTAAGAAACGGGGAGTCAAATGCAGGTGATTTCATCACTGATACTATCACTAAAAACATCTGCGGCTCAGAGATTGCATTCATTAATTCAGGTTCAATACGTGGGGACTATGTAATCCCGGCAGGTGAAATATCATACCTTACCTTAACAACCCTGCTTCCGTTTGAGAACATGATAGTAAATATCGAAATGTCAGGCAGTGATATAAAAAATACGCTTGAGAGGTCTGCATCAGCACTCAGGGGCCAAAATGATGACTTTGAAAGTGATGAGAGAACCCCAAATGGTGGATTTTTGCAGGTTTCCGGAGTGAGGTTTGCAATAAATACGGATTCAAATCCATTCAGATCAGACCCTTATACCGGCAGTGTGCTATCATATGGAGACAGGATTGAAAACTTATCGGTTGTTACTGATGAGGGCATAATTCCGATTGACTTAAAAAAGACATATACAGTTTCAGTAAACAATTATCTGGCCGGCGGCGGTGACGGATATTCAAATCTTGCAGAAATTTCAGATGATAAAAAATACTGCACTGAGATTAACCTGATTAATCTACTCACAGATGAAATTGGGAAAAACTCACCGGTTGCGCCGGGGACTGATGGGAGGATTGTGATTCTTTGAACTTTTTTATTCTGAATCTCCCCTGATTACCATATTTTTTTCGAAATATATTAAACCTTTAAAAATTAAAATGAAGAATGACAGAGGGGAGTAAGGCTATGATAACACCGGAGGCAAAAGCAAGGAAAAATATTGATGAAATGCTGACTGCCGCCGGATGGATTGTTCAGGACAGGGATGAGTTAAATCTTAGTGCAGGTACAGGTGTTGCAGTAAGAGAGTATTCGTTAAAAGAGGGGTTTGCGGACTATCTGCTTTTTGCCGGCAAAAAGGCGGTCGGTGTTATTGAGGCAAAAAAAGAGGGAACAACTTTAAGCGGGGTTTCTGATCAGTCACAGAAATATCTTACAGGCAGACTTGACAATATCCCAAATGAACTTGGATTTTTGCCTTTTGGCTATGAAAGCACCGGAAAGGAGACTTACTTTCGTGACCTCAGAGATCCCGAGCCGCGTTCAAGAAGGGTATTTTGGTATCATAAGCCCGAGACACTTCTGGAATGGATGAAACAGGAGAAGACCCTTCGTGCAAGGATGAGGGAGTATCCGCCTCTTGTGAAAACAGGTCTTCGCGAATGCCAGATTGAGGCAATTACAAACCTTGAACACTCTTTTGCAGAGGATCATCCCCGTTCACTTATTCAGATGGCGACAGGTTCGGGAAAGACCTTTACCGCTGTCTCTTTTGCATACCGGCTGATTAAGCACTGCAACGCAAAGCGTATTCTGTTTCTCGTTGACAGAACAAGTCTCGGCACCCAGACACACAAGGAGTTTCAGAAGTATGTGACACCTGATGACGGGCGGAAATTCACCGAGCTTTATAATGTTCAGCCGCTTTCGGGGAGAAATATAGACGACGTCTCAAAGGTCTGCATCTGCACGATTCAGAGGCTTTATTCACTTTTGAAGGGGGATGAGGATTACGATCCTGAGTTGGATGAATTTTCATCGTTTGAGCAGGGCTTTTCAAACGGAAAACCAAAGGATGTCGTTTATAATTCTGAAATTCCGATTGAGACCTTTGATTTTATTGTGACTGATGAGTGCCACCGCTCGATTTACAACCTGTGGAGTCAGGTTCTGGAATATTTCGATGCCCACCTAATCGGACTTACTGCAACTCCCTCAAAGCAGACGCTAGGGTTTTTCAACAAAAATCTGGTGATGGAGTACGGATCAGAGAGAGCGGTTGCAGACGGTGTCAATGTCGGGTTTGACGTATTCAGAATTGTTACCGAGATTACAAAGGGCGGAAGCTCGGTTGATG
>JAEWWL010000016.1 GCA_023396365.1 Methanobacteriota archaeon | reverse complement strand
ATTTTTATTATCTCAACTCCGCTCTCTGTTAAGGAATATTCGGTCTTTACCGGAAATGAGCCGGCATCAACCCGTCTTATTATAATCTCCTCAGATTCAAGTTCTTTTAGCCGCTCTGACAACAGCTTTGATGTAATGCCCGGAATTGAATCCTTAAGCTCGGAAAACCGCCTTGTATAATTTTCACCCTTGTAGAGCTCAAGAACAATTAAAAGAGTCCACTTTTTTGTAAGATATCTTACTGTCTGGTAAACCGTGCACGACTCATCCATGGTATATTTTTTGAAACTTCCTGATATTTATACCATAGTATTCTATACATATGTTGTATCAAAAAGATATTGAGGTGAAGAAGATATGTTCTGTTATCAGTGCGAAGAAGCCTTAAACCAGAAAGGCTGCACAAAAAGAGGAATATGCGGAAAGGATGAGGAGACTGCAAATCTAATCGACCTTCTGATATACTTATGCCGGGGAATTTCGGCAAGAAACCTTCCGGCAATGGAGAAGGGTGCGGAAAATAAAAAAGCAGGGACATTTATTATGGACTCGCTTTTCATGACGCTTACAAACGTCAACTTCGACAAAGACCGATACTTTGAGATGATTGACGAGGCAATAAAATTGCGCGACTCACTCCCGCCCGCCGCAAACAGTGAACACGACGCATGCACATGGAAGCCAAAGAACAGGGCTGAGATTGAAGAGAAGGCAAAGCATGTCGGAGTCTTATCAACACAAAACGAGGATGTAAGATCCCTTCGCGAGCTTTTAATCTACGGGCTTAAGGGAGTCTCGGCATACTACCATCATGCACAGCTTTTAGGATATAATGATGAGGAAATTCCAAAATTTGTGCAGAAGGGGCTTTTGTCAACGATTCAGGAATTAAGCGTTCCTGAGATGACAGGTCTCGTGCTTGAGTGCGGCGGAGTAGGTGTAAAAACACTTGAGCTCTTAGACAGGGCTCACACAGAAACGTTTGGAAAACCTGAGATTACAACCGTAAAGACTACCGTCAGAGACAGACCTGCAATTTTAATCACAGGCCATGACCTTCTCGATATGAAGATGCTTCTTGAGCAGACAAAAGGAACAGGCGTTGATGTATACACACACGGAGAGATGCTTCCGGTGCACGGATATCCGGCGTTTAAGGGAATTGACAATCTCATCGGAAATTACGGAAGCTCATGGTGGCATCAGAGAGAAGAGTTTGAATCCTTCAGCGGACCGGTTCTTATCACAACAAACTGCATTGTTCCGCCAAAGGACTCATACAAAGACCGCGTATACACAACAAGTGTTGTCGGCTATCCCGGATTAAAGCACATCAAAGCAGATGAGAAGGGGCATAAGGATTTCTCTGCGTTAATTGAGCAGGCGAAGAAGTGCAAACCCCCGCTTCCGGTCGGAAACGGAAATGACTTAATCACAGGATGTGCTCATGACGCAGTTTTAGCGCTTGCAGGCCCTGTTACGGATGCAATCAAAAACGGTGCGATTAAGCGCTTTATCGTTATGGCAGGCTGTGACGGAAGGCACAAAGAGCGTGAATACTATACTGAGTTTGCAAAAGCACTTCCTAAAGACACAGTAATTTTGACAGCCGGCTGTGCGAAATACCGCTACAACAGTCTGGGTCTTGGAGACATCGGCGGAATCCCGCGTGTTCTGGATGCAGGCCAGTGCAACGACTCCTACTCGCTCGTTGTAATTGCAAAAGCTCTTGCAGAAGCATTCGGCGTTGACATAAACGAGCTTCCGGTATCTTACAACATCGCATGGTACGAGCAGAAGGCAGTGCTTGTGCTTCTTGCACTGTTAAATCTCGGAATCAAAGACATAGCAATCGGACCATATCTTCCGGCGTTTGTATCACCGGCGGTTTTGGATGTTCTTGTCAAAAACTTCGGACTTTCCAAAAACTCGACAGTTGAAGAAGACTTAAAAAAGATGGTGCCCCAATAATCATTCAGAGTTATTATGGCAGAATTCAGCGAGGCTATGAAAGGGGCAGGCAGAAAGGAGAAGCGTGCAGGACTTTTGGGAAAGGTCTTAAATTTAAAGGAGCTTGTCTCATATCAGGATGGAACAGTTGCAAGCAGGATGATTGTAAGCAACAAATCCGGAAGCATCACCCTTTTTTCCTTTGACGAGGACGAGGGATTATCCGAGCACACCGCACCTTTTGATGCAGTCGTTACAATTCTTGACGGTGAGTGCGAGGTCTGGGTTGCCGGAGAGACTCACATGATGAAAGAGAGCGATACAATAATATTTCCGGCAAATGTCCCTCACGCCTTATCAGCGGTTACAAAATTTAAGATGATGCTTGTCATGATAAAAGATGCAAAAGAAGAGATTTAAGGATCAGTCAAAATATTTTTTTTAAAATTTTTTAATTTTTTAAATTTTTTAAATTTTTTTCTTTGGTTTTTAATTTTTTAAATTTTTTAAATTTTTTTCTTTGATTTTTAATTTGTAATTTTTCTGTTTTTTTTATTTTTATTTTTCAAACTTAATTTATAGATTTATCCTGCAATCTCCTTAACCGATGCAATTAACAGATCAATTTCATGAGCGGTGTTGTATAAAGCGATGCTTGCCCGGACTGTCCCTTCCTTAAGTCCTAAAAAGTCCATCAGCGGATGACAGCAGTGCTTTCCTGACCGAAGCATAATGTCTGAGTTTTCATCAAGCATCTGTGCGGCTTCATGCGGGCTGATGCCATCGATTGTAAATGAGACAACGCCTATTCTGTCCTCAGGATTTTCGTTAGCATAAACCAGAACACCCGGAATTTCCAAAAGACCTTTAATTAATCTCTCTGTCAGACTCTCTTCGTATTTACGGATATTTTCCATTCCGATATTTGTCAGATAATCAGCAGCTGCGCCAAGCCCGATTCCGCCTGAAACATTCGGCGTTCCGGCCTCGTATTTTCTATAACCAGTTTCAGGCGTAAAGCCTTCGGCTGTCACGGACTCAACCATTCCGCCTCCCAAAAAGAGCGGCTCAAGGTCGGCCTCCTTCATCCACAAAACGCCTGTTCCCATAGGGCCGAGCATTTTGTGCCCGGAAAATGCGAAATAGTCACAGCCAATATCTGCGACATTTACAGGAATGTGCGGAACACTCTGTGCACCATCGACAAGAAGCTTAAGCCCATGCTTTTTGCATATCGCTGAAATTTTTTCAACCGGTGTTACAACCCCAAGTGCGTTTGACGCATGGGTTACTGCAACAATCCGTGTCTGTGGCGTAATCTTCTCCTCAAGCTCTGATAAATTGAGCATGTATGAAGAGTCGATTCCTATTACATCAACCACAACGCCGAATCTGGATAGTGCCCTCCACGGAAGAAGGTTTGAGTGGTGCTCAAGAATGGTTGTAATTACCCTGTCGCCGGGCTTCCAGGACATTCCCATAGCAACCATGTTTACGGCTTCGGTCGTATTTTTGGTAAAAACTAAAACTCCGTCTTCGCCGCCGATGAACTTTGCAACCTTTTCGTGGGCATGCCAGTACTTCTGCGATGCAATCCGTGTCAGGCTGTGAACACCCCGGCCGACATTTGAGCGGTAGTTGCGCTCAAAATCACACATTGCATCAATAACCTTCTCAGGCGAAAAGCCGGTTGCGGCATTGTCAAGGTATGTCACATCGCCAAGAATTGAAAAGTCCTTTC
>JAEWWL010000073.1 GCA_023396365.1 Methanobacteriota archaeon | reverse complement strand
ACCCATTCCGAACCCGGCAGTTAAGCCCGTTTACGTCAGATGCTGTACTGAGATACGCGAGTTCTCGGAAACCATCTAACGCTGCAATTGTTTATAAAGCAAATGAGTATTATTCTGTGATTTTTTTAGGATACTGAGAGGTATTGGTTTTTTAAATTTTCGAATTTTATTAATCAATGAGATAATTTTGATTATCAGTTTAGGATTTCTCTTAAATAAAAGCATGAAATTTCTTTTTCGTTGATAAAGAGAAAACCTGCCGCAACATCAGCGCAAACTTCTTTTTCATCCGATCCTTTAAGTACAGTTTTATACCTGAGACTGCCTGTCTTTTTTAGTTCATTCCAGAAATTTTTCCATGTATCAGGTTTCGATTGAGGACATAGTTTTGGAAATGACATATCAAGCAACTCTGTTTTTTTGTAATTTAATAGATTGCAGGCAGTTTTGTTTGCATAGATAATTTTCCCGGAATCATTGGTATAGATGACAGAATCAGGGGATGATTCAACCGCAAACTGTGTTAAAAGAAGTCTTTCTTCGAATTCTTTTCGCTTTGTTAAATCTCTTCCAAAAAAGATTATCTCTTCTTTGCCGGACTCTTTTTTTATCGGAAAAATTAAAAGATTCGTAAAATATTCGTTATTCTGGTAAAAATAATTATAATTTTCAGCAACCGGTTTTGAATTTACAACAGCTTTATTCATCTGGGCTATTAATCTTAGGCGATTTTTATTTTGGAAAATATCTGTGATTATAGATTGATCTTTTTTGTTTTCATAAATTTTTAAAAGTCTGTTTACTGTACTGTTAGCATAAATTATTTTTCCATTCTGATCTGCAATACCAACAAGGTCAGGAGAGTTGTCAATTATTGATAAATTTTTCAGCTCAATATGTTTTAATCTTAGTATCATCCCAAGAACATGTGAAGCAATAATTATCGCATCAATCTCATCGTTATCCCATTTTCGTTTATTTATGCAGTCCTCAATCAGCATTACTGCATTTTTGCTATTATCCAGTGAAATAGGGATGCAGAGAAGAGACTGAGTGCTGCACTTGTCAAGAATATATTGAACATTCTCATCACAATTTCCGCTTATGAAAACCAGTGGTTTTTCTAAATTTTTTTCCAAATTATTATTGCTAAAAATATTAAAGATATCAGAAAATTTTAATAATTCGCTGTTTTCGGAAATATCTTTTATTTCATTTGAGATCCACTCTGATTTTTTAATGTATACATTGGGCTGTGCATCATATTTATTGCTAAAAAATACTGAAACCCGTGATGCATTTAGTGCAACTCCAAAAATATGAATGATATTAGAAATATCATCAGTCACAGATTTAGAGTGCAGAAGGGAAGGCACACATGATCCGACAGCATCAAAGAGCCTGCTTTTAAAGTTAAGACTTTTAATAGATGCATTCTCCGATGTCAAATCAGTAAAGGTGCATAAAAGCCGTTCAGTTTTTTCATATTCATCATAAATGCCTGTGATGAACAGGCGTACGGGAATCCTTTGACCACCTTTTTTTATGAGAACAGTTCCTATTCCTGTTTGTCTTTCACTTTGCAATTTTTTGCCTGCAGACAAAATATAATTTTTAAGCCTTTCAGAATCTTCATTTTGAACAAAAGCAGATAAATTGGATCCTGATATTTCATCTCTTTCAAACTGAAGAATCCTTGTCCATTCATAATTTACATGAAGCATTTTTTCAGATTTATTCAGTATTGCAAAAGGAACCGGTGCATTTAAAAAAAAACGCTTGTATTTATTTATTCCATTGAACAGATTTTTTTCTATATTGTGAATATTATGATATGTTCTAATAGTTTCTGCCAGGTCTGAACTGTTATTATCAAAATCATCTGCATATTTAATATTAATTCCGGGAAATTTCAGATGAAGTCTTCTACAGCTTATGTCTCCTTTAATTATCATAAGATAGACGGGATTGGATTCATCATCAAATATTGATTCAGGGCTTGAATGCTCTGACATTGTATAATATATAACATCAATATCACTTTTCTTTAATTCGTACGCTGCTTCATCATCAAACTGTACCGGGAAAATTCTGAAATCCTCAAAGTTCTGAAGATATTGTTTTGTCTGATCAAGTCGTGCCGCATCTCTGTCAACCAAAAGTATCCGAATCAAAAAAAATCCTCCCGAATTATTTAGCGGAAATCTCCCTTTTAGTTAATAATCATGAAAAATATTTTAATCTATTCCGTCATAATTGAAAAAAGAATATATTCAGCTCCATTATAATCAAAAGCTCTGTAATACGTATTGAAAGAATAAATTGGGATTATTATTTTAATTATTGTCTGGTTAAAATTTTATTAATGCAGCACATTAAAGTTAAAGCACAAATATCTTTTTTCATGTAAGGTTGAAAACATATAGATAATATGAAGATCATTTTCGTTTTATTATGACAGACAGAATAAATGAACAAAAAATAATCATAGAAAAAGTAGAAAGTATCTTTAAAAATTATGTGAAATTTGATATTGTTTCAGGCGAACTCGAATCACTTGGTTTTATCAGAACAGGTGGCAGGTATGATGTGGCAGCCTTTGAAAATTCAGAACTTGAGATTTATGTGCATATCAGCTTAGAGGATGAAGAAAATATAAAAAATTATGAAATTTTGACATTTGATGATATTCATAGTTCTTATAAAGGTTAATCAGGATATCTTTTTCTTATATCTCCTCTTTTTAGACATATTATTATGTTAACTGCTCCTATCAAAGCCATGACAAGAAACACCATCTGCATTCCCTCCAAAAAATGCGGTAGTGCATCCGGGGTAATTTTTGTATTTCCTGCAAAATGTGTAATAATCATAGCTGCAATGCTGATGCTTGCAATATTTCCCATCTGCTCGAATGTGTTGGCGATTCCGGAGGCTTCTCCGTGAAATCTGGCTTTGACTGAGCCCATAATTGCATTTTTATTAGGGGATGAGAATAAGGCATACCCTGTTCCTGTAACTGCAAGCATAAAAGATATTAAAATAGGTTCAGCGCCGTTTTCAGCAGCATTAGCGAAAAAAAGAAGTGTTATTACAATAACAGCCATCCCTGTGGCAGTTATATATCTGGGCTCAAATTTATCTGAGAGGTAACCGGCAAAAGGCGATAATGCCCCCTGCATCAGAGACACTGGTATAATCAGCATGCCGGCTGCAAATGCGCTGTAATAAAGGCCGCTTTCAAGATATATAGAAAGGATGTATGTTATGCAGCCTATTGTCATGTAATACAAAAAATCTGCACATATTGAGAATGAAAAAACCCGGTTTCTTTTAAAAACTGAAAAGCAAAAAAGAGGGTTTTCAGAATTTTTTTCAGCCTCTGCAAAGAATACAAAAAGAACTGCTCCGATGGTTATGAAAAGAATACGCAGATCAGGAATGAACCCGGAAATCCCTGCCGTTACAAAAACTATTGCCGGACAGAACAAAATCATGCCTTTTGTATCAAATTTCTTTTTTTGAGTATCTTTTTCAAAATTAAAAATTGTTTTGGATTTAAATCCAAGCATTCCGGCTATCGATGAAAACAAAGCTGCTGCCAAAAATACCGAATGCCAACCGAGGATATCAGCAAAAATGCATCCGGCTGACATTCCGGTTATATAACCAAAATATCCTGCAAAAAGGAAAAATCCAATTGCTTTTCCACGGCTTTCTGATCTATAAACTTTAGTTAAAAGAACGAGGGCTGTTGCAGTCATCATTCCGTCTCCAATACCCTGAATCAGCCTGAATAATATCATTTCTGCTCCTGATACCGAGACTAAACAAAAAAAGATGTTGCTGCAAAAATTATTGCACCTGAAGAAAAGATTCTGATGTGGCTGTAAATGTCTCCAAGCTTTGCTGCCGGAATGAGAAACATAACTGCCCCAAGAAGATGCGCCTGAATTACAAAACCCATCTCTGTTGTGCCCAGGTTAAAATTATCTGCTATTAACGGATTTGCAAGTGTTGCCGATGAAATCATGAAATAAATAGAAAAAGCAGCAATGCCGGTAATAATTGAAATCCGCGTTTCAGGAGATGATATTATTATATTCATTATTCAATACCACTGTTTGCAGTATTCTTTTATATTGATTGCAGAATCTGATCTGAACAGAAAATAAAAAAAGATTTATGCATCAGGAAAATGTAAATTCCTTTTATGCAAACATCTGAACAATGGCTATGACAAAGTCAAAAACCATCTTCCACCAGTCAAGATTTTCCCAGAACATATCTTAGTACAACTCCTTTTGGTTATTGTGACTGCAAACTTTTGCCTTCACACTCAAATAATTTTTTTGATTATTTAAAAACACTTCAATTGATAATATTAATTGATTATTTTATTTCATCAATTCACTTTTCTTGAAATGCAATGGTGTTCAAACCTGTATTTTTTGAATAATATCTCTTTGGAATAATCATGGATTTATTTTAAATCAATTTATAAGGTATAAAATCGAGAAATGTAAATATCAGAATGAAAATTACCCATATAATATTTGTAGGTCACCATAAGGAGAGACTGACAGAGTCCCTTAAGATGTCAGGCGATTATCCGGTGGGAAAGATAATTCTCATAGTTGGCGAACAGTCCTCAAGCGGGGAAGAAAAATCAAGAATTGTTGCAGAAGAAATAAAAAAAGAGTTCTCTGTTTTAATTGATACAGAAATAGTGTATGTCGATAAAAAAGATGTAAAGAAAGGCGCTTTACAGCTGATCTCTCTCATAAAGTCTGAAAAAAAATCCGGCAGCCGGATAGTAATAAATATAAGCGGATCACTTCGGACTTTTGCAGTTTCTGCATATATTGCCGGCTCAATTACAAGATCAAGGTTAATAACTTCAATTCCAAAATATGATAAAAATGACAATGAAACCGGAGTTGAGGAAATAATTGAGGTTCCTGTTCTGCCGGTATGTTTTCTTCACGGTGAGCAGAAGCAGATTGTTCTTTCAATTGACAAGGGTGTTGGCTCCCTTGATGAACTTATCATGCGTATGAAACCTTCCATGAGGAAGTATTCTGATGAATTCTATAAGGAGAGAAGCAGGTTAAGCCATCACTTAAAAGTTCTTGAAAAAAACGGTTTTGTTGTTAAAAATAAAATCGGGAGAAAAATATCAATTAATTTATCAGAACTAGGCATCATAATGTGTCAGGTCAGTGACTGCCTTACCTGAAAATTTGTGCAGGTTAAAACCGATACCTTTTATTTTTCGAAGTGCGAATAGTAGTAGGCAACCTGCCAAGGTGGCGGAGCGGCCACGCGGTCGCCTGCAGAGCGACTATAACCCCAGTTCAAATCTGGGCCTTGGCTTTGCAGAGAATCTTTAATAAAGGTTTGAGCATACAGAAAATTTTCAACTGAAAATTTTTCAAAATCCTGATTTCTATATTGAAAACCGGATTTATTCCTTTCAATTGCGGCCATAGCAACGGGGCAACACCCGGACCCATTCCGAACCCGGCAGTTAAGCCCGTTTACGTCAGATGCTGTACTGAGATACGCGAGTTCTCGGAAACCATCTAACGCTGCAATTGT
>JAEWWL010000067.1 GCA_023396365.1 Methanobacteriota archaeon | reverse complement strand
ATGAGCTTGTAAACAATCCAAAATGCACCCTTGCACATAAAATGGTTATTGCCGGAAGAATCGAGCGTGGGGAATGGGAAATTACTGATAAAGCGGATGATGCAAAACCGGATGGTTCTAAACCTGATGATTCTAAACCTGATGATTCTAAACCTGATAAAAATAAAAAAGAGCAATAACCAAGGAAAAACAAAAAGTTTCATCAGGTTTTACACAAATAATTTTTTAAAACCTTTAATTTAATTCTGTTATCTAATCTTCACAGATTAATTATCTGGCAGAAATAATCAGCCGGAATTATCAGGCATATATATCCGGACAGAATTATCAGGCAAATTTATCCTGTCAGATTTATCAGACTACAAATTATCAGGCAAATTTATTTGGTCAGATTTATCAGCCAAAATAATCAGGCTATAAATTATCAGACTACAAATTATCTGACAAATTTATCAGGTCAGATTTATCAGCCAAAATAATCAGACAGAATTATCAGACTACAAATTATCAGTCAGAATTATAGGGACATAATACCCGGGAGTTTATCAGAAATTTTTTTCCCCGGCATCAGACACAAAAATTATTTTAGATTTGTATGCCAATCAGTAAGAATGGCAGCTAAAGTAAAAGCCTCACACATTCTTGTAAAGACCGAAGCCGAGGCTAAGGATATTTTATCAAAGATAAATGCAGGAGACAGCTTTGAATCACTTGCAAAGAAATTGTCAACATGCCCGTCAGGAAGAAACGGCGGCGACCTCGGCTGGTTCGGCAAGGGAATGATGGTAAAGGAATTTGAAGATGCAAGCTTTAAGGCAAAGGCAGGCGAGGTTGTCGGCCCTGTCAAAACACAGTTTGGATACCACGTAATAAAAGTAACAGAAACCAAATAATTTTTTTTAATATTCTTTTTTTAAATTTTAAATTTCAGCATATGCAATCAAAAATTTCTTTAAAATTAATTAAATCAAATTAAAGAATTTTAAAATCCATTAACAAAGAAATTAAAAAAAGCAATAAAAAATTAAACAGATTATTTTTAATCTGACATCAACAAAATTAAGCCTTAAATTAAAAATTAAAATTAACCAATAATTTGTATATCAGTAAAAAATTGTCTGCCGGAATGATAAGGTCCGGTATTTTATTCATCAATGAATTTCTTCAGCTCAGAAAACATGTATTCATGAACTTTCTGCGCAGTATCGGCATTGCACCTAAATGCAATAAGATTTCTTACATCTCCGTCCATATTGGCAAACTTAACCGGCCTTGGCCTGTCAACCACCTCAACCTCAAATTTTTCCGATACATCCATAATAAGTCTTTTAGGGACTCCGGGCGGGACAATTACATCATACATTTTTTCTTTCTCGTTTACCATAATACAGGTCGCCTCATCTGTTTTTGTAAAAATTATTGAATTTAATTTTATTATTCTTTATCTGTCTTGCATCTTTGTTATTCTTTATCTGTCGGTTTTATTATTCTTTATCTGTCGGTTTTATTATTCTTTATCTGTCTTGCATCTTTGTTATTCTTAATCTGCTTTTTTTATTATTCTAAATCTGTCTGCATCATTATTATTTGCCGATTTTAATCCGCCTTGACATAATGCACGGACCGCCTCTCACACCGCCGATTGGCTCTTTTGGCTTTCCAAGAGAGCACATGCATCGCCCCATAAGTGCAGCGCCCCTTGCAAGACCATCATCAACAAAAAGCACATGATCATAAGGCTTGTCATAAAAGCCCCTCTCCTCAATACCATCCATAATATAATCCGGCTTTCGTCCGGAGATTGCTGCACGGCCGGTAAATCCTATCGAAGAGTTGGGAGGAACAAGCTTATGCTCTGCCGCAACATCCACAAGCCTTAATGCAATTGTTGCACAGACATGGTCGATGACATCATTTAAGATGCCTGCACCATGCTCTTTGTATATTTTAGATCCGATTGCCTTTAAGTCATCCGATGCATCGAAATTCACACCCGCATCGCAGCCAATCATGGCAATTTTGGATTTCATGGCAAGATCAGCACAAACAGGAACTCTTCCGAACCTGTCCCTGTCAGGCGGAACAATTCTTATGTCAATTAAACTATGAATCTCATCCTCGTACTCTTTTACAAGCCTTGTTTTTTTCTTTGAAAGATTACTTCTTGAGCTTTTGTCCCCGAAGAGATCAAGGGCGGTTCCTGTGTTTTCCTTAACCATACCGGTCCCTCTTGCAAGAGCATCAGGAATTGCACCGGCAAGACCGCAGAAATTTCCAATTGTCTTTGCAAAAGGCCATTCGTCATCTGCTGAGACATCGCTTGTAATACGGCCGTCAAGAGTTGTTCCAAAATCAATTGAAATGCAGGGATTTCGAAAATCCACATTTGTCCATTTTGCACCCTCTTTAATTCCGGCCATTGCAAGTTCGCCTTCCATCTCGTTTGCAACCATCTCAACACCTGATGATCCAATGGGGGGAGAAACACCTGCAACCGTTCCGCAGAATGTCAGTTTGTCTGCAAAACTAAATTCCCTTAATTTTTTTGAAAGGTTTTCAATTCCCATAGGAGGAGTCATCTTCTTTGGCGGAACGCCCGCCTCAAGACAGCCGTTGGCAAGGGCGATTACAAAATCTCCGACCTGATCCGGAGAGTCCATTGCAGCGACAACACCTGTGCTTCTTACAACAAAATCCAGGTCATCTTTTATTGAAAGATCAGCATCCTTGTGGCATTTAATCAAAGTGTCTCTGACAAGCTCTGTAACACTCTCCCTTGTAATCGGCGTTCCAACAAGAGTCTCTCCAAAAACCGCCTCGCCGGCCTTTGGAGGGCGGACATCCCTGCTCATCATCACAGTCTTGTTTATGATATACGTTCTTCCGGTCTCAAGATTTGTTCCGGTAAGGATGCACTTTGTTGTTGTATTTCCCATCTCAACGGATGCAACGATGAAATAAGGTTTTGTTTTGTATTCAGGAAATCTCATTCCCGCCCCCTGACCCACAACAGGAGGAGGAGGGCTTTCAACGATATTGGGCATCTTTTTCTTAAAAGTAAAAAAAGCACACATACATTACTCAATACTATTTTTTTTATGATTAAACCTTTCTTTTCGTCATAAATAATTAAAACAAAAAAATTTAAAAAAAATTGGAAATTAAACTAAGAAGATTAATTCTTCTTTTTTGCAATCAGTTCTTTCATTCTTGCCTGGAATCCATAGTAAGCGGAGAATCCCACAGCGTCATTTTGATCAATTGTCTTACTCTCAAACGAGACAAGATCATCTGAATACAATGCATTCGGAGAGCTTCTGCCTGCAACGGTTACGCTTCCCTTGTATAAAATTACGTCAACGTCTCCAAAAACTCTCTCCTGTGTTTTGTTGACAAAGGCTGAAAGGGCTGCAAAAAGCGGCTCATGAATAAGTCCCATGTATCCAAGCTCTGACCATTTGTCATCAACAATCCGCTTAAAAGAAAGTTCCTGACGGCTTAAAACAAGCCTTTCAAGATCAGCATGTGCTTTTAAAAGAACGGTTGCTGCCGGATGCTCATATATTTCACGCGCCTTAAGGCCTAAAATTCTGTCCTCAATCATATCGTTTCGGCCCACACCGTGTTTTCCGGCGATGCGGTTTAATTCAACAATCAGATCAAGACCTTTCATCTTTTTGCCGTTTAAAGATACCGGAACGCCCTTCTCAAATCCGATTTTAATCTCTTCCGGGGTATCGGAAGCTTTTGCTGCAGAGACGGTCCAGCCGTAGATATCGTCTGAGGGATGAACTGACGGATCTTCCAAAACTCCTCCCTCAATACTCCTGCTCCAGCAGTTTTCATCAACAGAATATGATTTTCCCTTTGAAGCAGAGACAGGAACACCATGCTTTTCAGCATACTCAATCTCCCATTCGCGTGTTAAATTCATCTCACGCATTGGAGCGATAATCTCCAGGCCCTCTTTTCTGAAGACAAAATCAAAGCGAAGCTGATCATTTCCTTTTCCGGTGCAGCCGTGGGCAACAGTGCCTGCCCCCTCTTTTTTTGCGATTTTTACAATCTCTTCTGCAATAAGCGGGCGTGCAAGGGCTGTTCCCATCGGGTAGCCTTCGTATGAGCCGTTAGCCTTTATTGAAGGGAAGAGCTGCTCTTCAACAAACCTGTCTTTGATATCGATTGTATAATGCCTGTCGGCAATTTTATTGCCCTTCTCTGTTGCATTCTTTATATCCTGCGGGGGCTGGCCCACATCGACTGCCACAGTAATTACCTCATCAAATCCATAATGCTCCTTTAAAAGCGGCACGCACACAGATGTGTCAAGACCGCCGGAGAATGCAAGAACAACTTTTCCTTTTCCCATTTACTGATACTCCTTTTTTTTTAAGAGATATTAATTTTAAATTAAGATTGAAATTCTGCTTTTATTAATTGTATCCCAAACCAATTTAACACTGTTCCCAAAAAGAAAAAAAGATGAAATTATAATTATTCAGCTCAGCTGCTGCGGAAGTTTCTCAGGGACGAGCTGATCTGAAATAATGTATGTTCCAAGACTGCCGGCATATTCAACTGTTACTTTAACACGGTCTTTTTTGTTTGGGTTGCCTTTGAATTCAACAACATCACCAATATTTTCATAGCTCAGGTGCTTTGTCTCATGTCCGCCGTCTGCAAAGTAAGTGTCAACAATGATGTCAGTAACAAAGTTTTGTCCCATTCCGCCGCGGAATGTTGCAGTGATTGTTCCAAACACAATATCCTTGTCAACCTGAACATCGACAAGATACTTAGAAGGAGCCTCCTGTGTCGGCTGCGGAACAAGATCAGACTGCACTGCGGTCTGTTCTGTAAAAGGTGTCGGCGATGCTGTCTGACCTGAAGTCTGTGTGGGTTGCGGCGCAACAGCACCGGAGTCTGTACATCCTGCAGCAAGAACCAAAGCTGCAAAGACAATTGCCAGAAAAATAACTGATAATTTCCTCATGGTTATGCATATTACTTAAACTAATATTTTATTCTTTTGTATTCACAATTTTTTTTTATTTTTTTTTTGGATACTAAAGGCTCTGCCCTTCAGGTGTGCTTTTTTTGAAATTTTATTTTTTTTCTTCGGTCTGTCCGGGATTATGTTCAGATTCGCCGGACTTTGGCTCCTCTGCTGCCTGTTTTTCAATTAATTCCTTATCTTTCATCAAAAGGCGGGTTGATTTTCTAATCTCCCTGATAGTTGTTGAAATTCCCTCAACCTGAAAAAGAGCTCTTGAAAAAGCGCTTCCTGCCGGACTTTTCCTTGATGCAAACCTTTTGAGATACTGGCGGTACTGAAATGTCATGATGTCGCGGAGAATATCATCTTTTTCTCTCATCGATGAGTTTAAGTCATCACTTATCACAGGAAATGACTCAATCAGTGATTTTAAATTCATGCTGCACGGAACAAGAGACTGATTTATCGCCTGCCTTGATTCGTTTATGAGTGAAATGTTTTTCTCCTGAATCTGGTGGATAATTTCTGCAAGCTCCCATATCTGATCAGATAAAACCTCTCCTAATTTTGCAATCCTGTCAAGACCTGCAAGATATGCCGCTTCACCCTGACTTAGATCTCTTTTTGAAAGCTCAAATGAGGCATCGTTTATCTGCCCGTCAAGGTAATCCGCGTAATCATGCAGCTGCTTAATTCTCGGAGTGTAATTTTTGGGATCTTCAAGTACCGGGTTTATCTCCTGCAAAAGTTTTTCAGACTGGCTGAAAAGATTTAAAATTTCCTTCTCAATTAAAATCCATGCATCTTTGTAATCATCAGGAAGCGGCTTTTGCAGATACTGCGGCATAAGTACAATATCGTCCTCTCTTCCCGGAACAAGGCGTATGACAAGACTTTCAAACGGCTTTATAAGTATTAAAAAGATTACGCAGCATGACAAATTGAATATGAGATGCGCATTTGCAACCTCCTGGCCCGGACTTCCTCCGATTGCATCTATTAAATCTGTAAGCGGCCCCAAAAGCGGCAGGAATATCAAAACACCAAGGAAGTTGAAGAGAAAATGTGAGACTGCCGCCCGTCTTGCAGATGTGTTCATCCGGAATGCCACGAGAAGCGTTGTAAAAGGAGTTCCAAGGTTTGCGCCCATCAGAATCGGAATTGCAATTGAAGGTGCTATAAGTCCGCTCTGGGCCATTAGCACCACAAGTCCGGTTGTAACAGAGCTTGACTGAAACAAAATTGTTACAGCCACTCCAAATAAAATTGCAACGAAGACATTGTCCATTATTGACATAATCTCCAAAAGCTCAGGGGAATTCTGGTAAGGGATCATTACGCCTGATATCAGTGAAAGGCTGAAGAATACAAGTCCGAAGTAAAACACCGGCCTTCCAAAGACCTTGTATCTGCTCTGCGTAATGCTGATTACAAAACCAATCAGAATTAAAAACGGCGCAAATGATGTAAAGTTTAGCGCAATCAGCTGTGATGTTAAGGTTGTTCCAAGGTTTGCGCCAAAGATTACTCCAAGAGATGATGTAAAAGATATAATTCCGGAATTTACAAGACCAACTGTAATTACAGTTGTTGCCATGCTTGACTGGATGAGTGCTGTAACAACCGTTCCGGCAATTGTTCCGCGGATTGGCGTTTTTGTGATATTCTGGATTGTATCACGGAAGTACTCACCTGATGCAAGCTGCACTTCCTTTGAGAACTGCTCGATTCCGTATAAAAATAAAATTATTCCGGGAATTATTGCAAATATCATCTCCCAGGTAATCATAATTATATCTCCGGAATAATGCAGCCAAAATCTGCGGTATTAGATAATACTTCAGATGTATTCTATATAGATATGCCTGCCAGATTAAAATCTTACATCTGATCTGCCCAAAAGATAATTAAAAATTAACCTAAAAAAAATTAAAAAAAAAAGCAATTAATAAATTTTCAGAATTTAGGTTTTGTTTTAAGTGCTTCAGTTAAAAGCCTTATACCGTCTTCAACATCCTTTAAGTCGACAACCTCGACCGGTGAGTGGATGTAGCGTGATGCAATCGAAAAGGGAATACTTGGAATACCGTCTCTTACAAGGTTGATTATAGAGGCATCAGTGTTTCCGCCGTCGCCAACTTCAAGCTGATAGGGAATCTTATTCTTATCTCCTGTTTTTCTAAGCCAGTCTGAAAGCTTCCAGTCTGCCATAAGCCCCCTTCCTGAAGCGCTTACAAGAACAAGCACCGGGCCTTTTCCCATCTCAATTGATGCATCCTTTTTTGTAATTCCCGGGTGATCTCCGGGGATTGTTACATCTGTTGCAATTGCGCAGTCAGGCTTTATTGCAAAGGCGCTTGTCTTTGCACCCTTTAAGCCTATCTCCTCCTGAACTGTAAAAACACCGTATATTGTATGAGGCGATTTGACATTTTTCAAAACTTCGATTAAAACAGCAACGCCAACGCGGTTGTCAAGCGCTTTTCCTGTTACACGATTGTTTGCAAGCTCTTTTAGCTCACGGTCAATTGTAATGGGAGTGCCGATTTCAATTCCTAATTCTTTGGTCTCCTCCTCGCTTATTGTTCCGATGTCGATGAACATATCCTCAATCTTAAGCTCTTTTTTGCGATCCTCAGGCGACATTACATGCGGAGGCTTTGCACCGATTACACCTGTAACCGGCCCTTTTTTCCCGTGGAGGATTACTCTTTGCGTATATGCAGTGGGCGTGAACCATCCGCCGATTGGAACGAATTTGATAAATCCCTTCTCATCGATGTACTGCACCATAAAACCAATTTCATCCATGTGAGATGCAATCATGAACTTAAAATCCCCGCCTTTTTTAACGGTGATTAAATTTCCAAGTTTGTCTTCATAGATTTCGTCTACAAAACCGTCAAGCTCTTTTCTTATTATATCGCGGATATTTCCTTCGTAGCTTGAAAGTCCGTGGGCGTCGGATAATTTCTTTAATAATTCCTTTACCATATTTCTCACCTAAATTACGCTTTCTATTCTCTTTAATGCTTCAGTGATGTTCTCACGCGATGCCGCGTAGCTGAATCTTGCATAGTCTTTTGCATTCTCTCCAAACGCATCTCCGGGAATTATTACAACGCCTGCGTCGATGATTTTTTCAAACATAGTTTTTTCCATCGGCACAAACATATAAAATGCACCCTCAGGCTTTGGAAAATCAAATCCAAGATTTTTAAGCCCGTTGTATAAGAGTTCGCGTCTAATTCCGTACTCTTTTTTCATCTCCGTTACACAGTCCGTGCTGCCTGTGTAGGCTGCAATTGCGGCATACTGCGATACTGATGAGGCGCATGTCTGGCAGTACTGATGAATCTTTAAGCACTGATCAATATAGCTCTGCGGCCCGGCGATGTACCCAAGCCTCCAGCCTGTCATGGAAAAAGTTTTGCTTGAGGCATTGACAGTCATTGTGTTGTCAGAATAATTTGCCGCTGAATAATGCTTTTTCTCATAGATGAAATGCTCATAAACCTCATCAGAGATTACTGTAACGCCCTTATCTTCGGCATACTGGGCAATTGCCTTAACTGACTCTTCGCTTTCAACAGCTCCTGTCGGATTGCCCGGGGTGTTTAAAATTATAACTTTTGCAGAGTCAAGCTGCTCTTTGCAGGATTCAACATCAATGTGAAGATTTTTGTCAAGCGAAATTCCCCTGGGCCTTCCGCCTGAAAGGACTGTGCATTCTTTGTAGGATACAAAGCCCGGGTCCTGGTAGAGAACGGTATCGCCGCTGTCAACCAAAGACTGCATTGCAATAAAAAGCGCTTCTCCGGCGCCTGCCGTAATTATTATCTGATCAGCTGAGTATTCAAGTCCGTTTTCGCGGCTGAACTTTTGTGAAACCGCCTCTCTTAATTCAGGAACGCCTGAGTTGAATGTGTATCCGGTAAGATTGTTTTCAATTGCTTTTATTCCGGCTTTTTTTACATGCTCAGGGGTTGGAAAATCAGGCTGACCAATTCCTAAGTTAATTGAGTCCGGCTTTGCTTTTTGGAAAAATTTTCTAATCCCTGACATCTCAACTGTCCGGGCTCTTTTTGAAAATATCTCTTTTTTCATATCTGCACTCTTCATTCGATGTTTGCATGCCTGCCTTTAAGATCGCACTCGTCGCACTCAATTATCTCCATTATTGCAGATATAAGTGAATCCGAAAAGACCATTGATCCTGTCTCAAACAAAGTTCCAAGCGGCGCGAATGATTTGTGCTCACCCATCATCTGCCGGATTTCATACTCTGCCGATTCATCCTCAACGCTGTCCCTGTGGCTTTCTATTACAACAATGCAGTCGGATATTTTTCCGATTCTTGATTCGGCTTTGGATGAGACAAGGCATATCCTGCCGCCGATATTTTTTGCAGTCTCACACAGTTCGGCTATTGTCTTTGTTTCTCCTGAACCGGAAAAAGCAACAACAATATCGCCTTTTTTCATTGCAGGTGTTATCGTCTCTCCGATAACATATGAATGAAAGCCAAGATGCATGAGCCTCATTGCAAAAGCCTTTGCAACAAGACCGGATCTTCCGGCACCCATTACATAAATCCTCTCTGCACCCAAAATTTCATCAATAAAACGCTTGACCTGCTCTTCTGAAAGAGAATCCGCCATGTCTTCAATCTTGGAAGCCATGAGACGGATCATACCCTGAACTTTTTCACACTCAGACATAAATCAACCTGTACTTATCATTATGAATTATTAGAATATTCTTTTTGGCATTATTTTCAATTGCAATACGGGATGAATATTGCCTTTTAAAACAGTTTTTATATGCGTCTTAATGTGAAATTTTGATTAGATAAAAAATCAAAGTCTGGAAAATTAAAAGACCGGGAAATTTAAAAAAATTTAATCAAAAAACCGGGAAAAAAATAAAATTTTAAAAAACAAAATAAAAATAAAATTTAAAAAACAAAAAAAAAATTAAAATTTAAAAAACCAAAAAAAATTTTAAAAATTAATCAGACTGCATTATTACTTTTTAATTTATTTTTTCATCTTTTCAATCTCTTCTTCGACTTCGCCGAATCCTTCTTTGTAGAACTTCTCCTCATCAGGCGCAAGTTCGTATAAAAGTCTTAAAAATTCGCCTGCATGAACTCTCTC
>JAEWWL010000015.1 GCA_023396365.1 Methanobacteriota archaeon | reverse complement strand
CTCTTCCCAATTTTAAAAGGGGGCGAGCGGGAGGGTTTAATCCCTCAATCAAACCTGAAAAGACCAAATCTATCCGGAAATTACTATTGGATGAGGAGTATGCAATATCATCTTCTCATCCTTTATTCTGCTGAAAAATAAGCACATCTTTTAAAAATTTGAGTTTTGTTTTAAGTTTTTTTGTGATACTTAAGGCAGATTTTGGTTATCTTATTCATCCACTGGTAATCTCATATATCAATTTTTTTTTGCTGAATCATTTTTAAGAGCAAAAAAATATGTAGCATTAAAATGCAGAATACAATATGTTTTATAATATTCTCGTAGCCTTCGACGGTTCGCCCCAGTCTGAAAAGGCCCTTTGCATGGCAATCGACGGCTGCATGAAAAAAGACACAAAGCTTCATATCGTTCATATCATGAATATCAAAACATACAGTGCAATTGAATCCGAGGCTGCATATGACGGCGTTGAATCACCGCATGACATCGCTAAAAAGCTGCTTGAAAAAGGAAAAGAGGAGGCAGTGTGCATGGCTGAGGATATGTGCGGCTGCAAAAATATCGAATATACATTTCATGTAAAAAAAGGCGATCCAAGGCATGCGATAATTGATCTTGCAGCAGAAATTGGTGCTGATTTAATTGTTCTCGGCTCAACGGGAAAAGGCTTTGCGACAAGAGTGATTATGGGAAGTGTTTCAAGCTATATCTCAAACCACAGCCCTGTATCAACGCTGGTCATAAGATAAAAAATTAATAATATTACTTGGGATAAGAGTTGCCGGGAAATTTAAATTTAATTCCTCATTTATAAAAATTTTAAAGAGACAGAATTTTTCTTAATGTGGTGTTCCAAATAACAAGACCCTGTTCTCTTTCAAGACCTATCAGTGACGAAGCCTTAATGCCCAGAGTCAGCGCCTGAATAGCTTTTGCAGCACTCTCCACATCAATCTCTTCTGATAAATTTCCAAGCTTCTGCTGCGCCAGAAGTATCTCTGAGATTGCATCACCCAAAACAAGATAATGCTCCCCGATGAGATCTTTTGCCTTTTTGTTATGCCATGTATCAGCTATCATCTCAAATACCAGGCCGCCGCCGAAGTAAAACTCATCACTGTAAATAAAGCCGTTGAATATTGCTAAAAATGCCTCAGAAAGGCTCATCTCCTGAAGCGAACTGCTTACGCGGGCAATCATGTCAGCCCTTATGTACTTTAAAACCTCTTTTGTAAGCGTATCCTTATCCTTAAAATAGATATAAAGAGTGCTTCTTGAAATGCCAAGCTTTTCAGAGATGTCGCCCATTTTTATCCGGGAAAAGCCCCTCTCACCCGCAGTCTCCAGCGCCGCAAGAATAATTTTTTTCTTAGCCTCTTCTTTATACTCTGAAACAACCTTTGGCATGAATTTCCTTTTGTATTCTTTTGATACTGAAATTTATAAATGACACTGCTGTCGGCAGTCTTATATTGTATTATGACATAACTGTCATTAAAATAACACTTGTGTCATTAAAAGAGGTGAGGCCCATGCACAACCAAATGAATGATAGAACTTTTAAGAGCAGTTTGTTTACTCATTCAAAATTTAGAAAAGACAAATTAATTCAATCGATTATTGAAGATTACTGCGGTAAAAAAGTGCCTGAGGAGATTGGGCAGAACAGGCATACCTTCATTACAGAAGGCATCTGGAGAGAATGCGGAATAAATCCTTCTTATGAATACAAAGTATTAATCGAGCTTCTTCATCTTGCGTACACAAGGGGGAATCAGGACTGATATCACCTTTTTTTTATCTGTCCGGTTCTATTGTAAAAAGGCCGTATCTTTTCATAGGAATTTTAACTGCATTAATCATTGTCTGTGGCTTTTTTGCGTCCGGAATTGCAATGGACACAGGCGACGGCTCATTTGTAAGTGAAGATTCATCAGAGGGAATCGCGTTAAAAGATTATAAAGAGACTTTTCTGACCGACACTATTATTCTCGTAATTGAATCCCAAAACATCTACAGCCCTGATACAATAGAATATCTGTCACTTTTAGGGGAGGATATCAGAGATGAAATGTATGTGTCAGATGTCTTAACTCCTGCTGACATAATAACCTCCAAAAACGGCGGTCTTGTTCCTGAAACTGAAAGTATGGTGAAAAAGATAGCTGACGGGCTGCCTGAGGATACCAAAGAGAAATTTTTCAGCTCACAGCTGATTACAATAGGTGCGGTTTATCTGAATGCCGGACTTTCTGATGAAACAAAATTTACATTCATAAATAATCTTGAGAGCCTGATTGCTAATTCAGACATGCCGCCCGGAGTTAAAATTTCACTCTCAGGAGACACCGTCTTTTTTAAGCAGATGCAGGAGGAGATGAAAAGCACGATGAGAACACTCATCATTACAGCAATTGCATTTATGATAATTGCGCTTTTTTTCCTCTTTTCATATGTGCAGTACAGATTTCTTCCGATTGCAGTCATTGCAGGAAGCCTGATTGCAACAGTCGGCATCCTTGTAATGCTTAAAATACCTGTAAGCACTCCTGTTGTCGGTGCATTTCCTGTAATTATTGGTCTTGGAATTGATTATGCAATCCAGTTTCATTCAAGATTTAATGAAGAGGTCGGGGAAAAAAGCATACCTGATGCAATAGTGAATACAATTACAAAATCAGGTCCGGTGATTCTTATAGCAATGTGCACAACGGCAATGGGCTTTGTTGCACTTTTGTTTACGCCAATACCAATGATCGGCCAGTTCGGTGCAGCATGCATAATCGGGGTCATATGCTCATATATAATAGCAATAATTGCTGTCCCCGCCTTTTTTGCAATACGCGGATATGAAAGCCGGACTAAAATCAAATCAGTGTTTGGGAAAAATTCAGCTGAAAAAGAAGGCCTAGGGGCAATAGAAAAGTATGACATTTTTCTGGGCAGACTTTCAGGTTTTATCGCAAGGCGTCCGGTTTTGATAATTCTTGTATTCGGATTCATCGCCGTCCTTGGCATCTCACTGGATGAGAAAGTGGGTGTGAATGTTGATACATACACCTTTGTTCCTGAAGAAATGCCTGCGAGAGTGAACATGGAAAAAGTTGAGGGCCTGATTGAAAATCCGACAACCCTTCCTGTGAAAATTTCAGCAGACAGCATCCTTGACCCTGATGTCCTTTTATGGATGGATGAATTCGCAATTCATGTTTCAGAGAGCAATAAGGAGGTTTTGGGATATACTGGAATTTCGACCCTGATAAAAAACATAAACGGGGGAAACCTCCCGGACAGTGTTAATGAGGCAAAGGCGCTTATGTCAATGATTCCGGATGATAAGGCCTCAAGATATCTTTTTGGAAATACTGCATCTGTAATTGAATTTAACACTGAAAGTCTTGAAATGGAGGAGGTGGCACTGCTTCTTGAAAGGATAAATAAGGATATTGCATGGTCTGCTCCTCCCCCCGGCGTTGAGGCGTTTTCGACCGGCATGCAGAGGAAAAACGGCGATTTTTATTCAAATATGATATTCTCAAAAGGGATTATGACGCCTCTTGGAGTCATACTGATCGCTTTGTTTTTAATTTTAGTATACAGGAGAGCTGAGTCTGTTGCTCCTCTTATTCCTGTTTTAATGATTATTGGCTGGAATACTCTTGCAATGTATGCGCTAAATATCAGCTATTCGCCGCTTACAGCCTGTCTTGGCTCAATGACAATCGGAATTGCGATGGAATATACTATACTTATAATGGAGAGATGCGAGGAGGAATTAGAGACAGGATGCGATTTATACACTGCAATAGAAAGGGGGGTAAGCAAAATCGGTTCAGCAATAACAATATCCGGGGTCACAACATTTCTCGGCTTCTCTGCACTGATTTTTTCAAACTTCAGTGTGATTTCATTATTCGGCCAGACTACTGTCATTGCGATAATATTCTCACTTGCAGGAGGAATTGTTGTAATGCCTGCCGTAATTGCGCTTGTATACAGGAGCAGAATAAAAGAATCAGCAAGTACAGTGCAGGCTCATCAAAAGGATATTGAAAATCCGGATTTATCCTGTGCGGCATGAGGTTTTTTTAAAACAGCAAAAAATCAAATTGCATTAAATTAAAAAACAAACTTTTTTAAAAATCATAAAATTATTCATGAATTTTTTTTAGAGGGCCTTATCCCATCTCAAAGGAAGTAACGCCGTAGATATTTTCTAAAGGAAGCTTTGGAATTTTTACTGTATACATTCTTGCAGTTCCAAAAACCTCTTTCATATTATATTTTTTTGCAATCAAAACCGCACTTTCATTGCATTCGGGAGCATCAAGGTATACAGGGCCGCTGCCCGCATAGCCGCATAATGCGAGGAAAAGCTCCTCTGCAATCTCTTTAGTGTCTGCAAACAGGGGTCCTATTTTGTGTCCGGCAACACAGCGTCTTATCATTCCGTATCCTGTGATGCAGTCTTCTTTTAAGCTTACAAGGCAGGTGCTTTCTTTTTGGTTTATCCACTTCTCAAGAAAGGTACGTCTTTGTGTAAAAAAATGACGCGTATCATATTCCAGAATTTTTTCAAACGGTATTTTTTCTGCCTTTAAAAAATCGTGGTTTAAGACTCCTCTGACCTCTCCTTCAAAGCGGATATTTCTATAAGCAAACAAAAATCCATATTTGCGGGCATATGTCTCTTGCATTTCAAAAACCCCGTCTGCACCGCAGACTCTTTTGCCTGTATGCAAAAGTCCGGCTTTTAGAAGCATATCGCCTGCCCCCCTGTTTCTGAACTCAGGACGGACTGCTAAGAATCCGCCAAATGAGTAATTCTCGTCATAATTTGAAAACTGCACAATTCCAATCACAGAGCCGTCGTATTCTGCAGCAAACCAGCCGTCAGGGTCAACAGCGTAGTGGCACTCAATATCATGAAGGCCCGGATTCCATCCTTCGGCTGCGGCCCATAAAGCGGCAATGCCGGTTTCTTCCGGGCGCAGATTTCTTATGACAATATTTTCTTTTAAAAAGCAGGCAGGATTCATTTATAGTAATAAGGACTGGATTAGTAGAAATTATTTTTGGAAAAGGCAGGATTTTTGTAGATTTTCCTGCCCGGTTTTTATAAAAGGGGGTTTTTTACTTCAGGTAATTTTTTGTATCGATGCTTTCACCGGGCTTTAGAACAGCGACTTTCATGTCGGTTACTTTTTCTATTGCATCCTTAAATGCTCCTGCATCCTGCTCAATTTCAGGAAATGTGTTGTAGTGCATCGGAATAACAAGCGGTGCGCCGATAAACTCGGCTGCTGCCATCGCCTCAGCCGGGCCCATCGTAAATCTGCTTCCAATCGGAAGAATTGCAACATCGGGATGATACATATCGTGAATGAGCCTCATGTCAGAAAAAAGTCCTGTATCACCTGCATGGTATACACAAACTCCGTCCATGTTTATGACAAAGCCTGATGCAGGGCCGCCGTATAATTTATTCCGGCCGTCGGTAATCTCTGATGAATGGGATGCGTAAACCATTGTAAACCTTGCAGTATCAATCTCAACTGAGCCTCCGATGTTCATCGCCTCTGTTAAAAGCCCCTTTTCTCCCAGATACTTTGCAAGCTCGTTTGGAGCAACAGTAAGCCTGTTTAAAAATATTGTCTCTCCGAGATGGTCATTATGAGCGTGTGTGACTGCAACAATATCGGGCCGGCAGCCAAAATCACCATTTGGCATAAAGGGATCAATTAAAATTTTCTTTGAGCCTTCCAGGAAAAAGCAGGAATGTCCAAGCCATTTTATAATCATTGTGACTAAATTCCGAGCCGAAGAATAATAAAATTTGTTATAGAAAACAATCTGTTTGTAGATTTTCTGATTTAAGTTCAGATTTTTTTTAAATACAAAAATTGTTTTGGGAAATT
>JAEWWL010000079.1 GCA_023396365.1 Methanobacteriota archaeon | reverse complement strand
TGTCACTCGATACTGGTTGGATTTAGCACGATGAATCTGAATATCTACGAGGTGGTTGCCGTGTTTTGTTGTCAGTCCTTTGATAACGCTGGATAAAAGATAAACCGGAAATTCACCGAGTTCTTCTTTGTTAGCGTCTGATGAAACCATGCCTCGTAATGTATCCTCATTTGAGGGCCGGTATTCAATAGCACGTTCTGTAAGGGAACTCATACTGGCTCCCTCCGACTGTCTTTTATGTTCTTAAAAACAACTTTCTTATTGCCAGTTCCCTGTGTTGTTATCTTGGCGGATTCCACTACGGGGCTGGCTTTGCTTGGTTCATTCATTTTTTCACCTTCTTAATCTGTAACTGATTCTGATCCAAGACTATCTAAAATCAATTTGACAGCCATGGAGCTTCTTTTTCTACGTTCGGCGAGTGCTCGTTTCATTAGAAGATTATTTTCAGCAGGAGTTAACCGAATACTGAAAGTAATTTTATCAACGTCGTGTCTATCATCATCGTTCATAGAATCACTATGAATCATTTGCGTCCATAGTATTAAAAATCATCTGCGTTCTTTTGCGTTCACAAAGAATTATATGCGTTCGTTGTGATTCTAAAACAAATGGTTAATCCAGATAGTGAATCACAATTCACATTGAGATGCTCAATCGAAATGCGTAACAAGGCAGAAGAATCTGCAAAAGTAAAAGGACAATCTCTTGCAGAATGGTTGCGTCGCGCAGTCCAGGAAAAACTCGACCGCGAAAGTGGTACCGTGAAGGATGTTGCAAGGATTCCTGCTAATAAATTGAAAGAAATGATACGTGAAGAAATTAATCAAATGAAAGATGAAATAAAATCTGAAATAAAAAAGAAAGAAACTAGGTGACATGACGTTAATTAACAAATAATTTGGGGGTACAAAATTGATAATAGATGACCAAAAAATTAAAACATTGGTTAATGAAAAAAAGGATATACCTAAAGATATCTTTAAAACAATAGGTGATTTAAATAATTTCAAGCAAAAAAGAGGACATAGAGAAATCAATTTTGAGATTAAGGGTGTTAATAACAATCAATTCAGGCTAATCATAAGAATATCTATACATAATTCTTTGGATTTCTCGTGTATATTGACATATACACTTCCTGATATTAATTCTGAATTTATTCTCCTGAGATATAATGGGAAAAGTCACGAACATGAGAACTCACTTGAGCATGAAATTTTTTATAATTTTCATATCCATTATGCTACTCAAAGATACCAGGAACATGGTTTTTCAGAAGAAGAATATGCAATAGTAACAGATAGATACTCACATTATATAGATGCATTTCAATGCCTTATAAAAGACTGTAATTGTCAGACCCCGGGAATAAATCAGAGGAGAATAATATGACTGAAAATGATATGATTAAATCTTTTAAATCTGTTGTTTGTTCTGATATTAGGATCGAAGAGGAAGGATTAGATAGATTCCATATATTTACTCCTTTTAGATTTAATGACGGAGACAGATATGTCATTATTCTCAAAAAGAAGGATAATTCTTGGATTTTGTCTGATGAGGGACATACATTCATACATATATCATATAAACTCGATATTGAAGCCTTATCAGATGGAACCAGAGCTGAAATAATTGATAAAGTAAAGAGTGAATTTTCATTAGAAGAAGAGGATGGAGAGCTTTATATTAGAATTAAGAATGCCAAATACGGGCATACACTGTTTAACTTTATACAGGCTCTCTCAAAAATATATGATACACTCTTTTTATCAAGAGAACGTGTCAGATCAACGTTTGCGGAAGATTTGAAGGCTACCGTTGAAAAATTAGTTCCTATGGAAAATATCTCATGCAATTGGCATGATCCTATACTGGACATTGAGGGAAAATACACTGTGGATTACAGAATTGATGGAGGGGATTTGCCCATATTCATATTTGCTCTTAATTCAGACAAAAAGATAGACGATGCCACAATAACCATTCTCTGGTACGAAAAAACGAGTAAGTTTCATTCTATTGGTATATATGAGAATCAGGTAAAAAATAGCAGAAAATCAGTAGCCAGATTTACTGACGTCAGTGACAAATCCTTTTCGACATTATCTGGAAATTTTGATCGTTTTCAGGAAGTGCTTAAAGAACAAAATATACCTCAATTAGGCTCTGCTTAGACAGAATAGATAAAAGAATTGATTGATTTAATTTATCAATTCTTTTATCAGTTCAGTAAATTCCGGCTCTGCTAGAATCGTGCGAACTATGTCTATAATTGCATCTTCTTCAGATGCAGAAAATGAATTGTCTATGCTTTGTGACGCCCCCGTGTTCCCCTCATGCGCCGGGGTCGTACTGCTCTGGTGAGCTCGTCCGGCTGAAGCAACTTTGTGCCTGCGTAGTCGTGCATCATGGGGGTGTAGGCATCTATTATAATGATGTCTTAAAGGCACTACGCTTACCTCGATGATTGATATGATGATGGATAAGATAAAGAAAATGCGCGTGATCCGAAAGTGAAATTTGTGTGATATTATGTATATTGATGGCTCATTCTATGGAGTTCTTAGGGCTCTAAAAAGTGGAAATATTTCCAAGTGGGCAAACAACTATCTCATTATATTACCCATTATGTACCCGATGTATGCAGAGTTTTTATGTCCTGTCTGCAATAGTGAACAGGAACATACCATATTAAAAGAATCTTCAGATCTGCTGGTTCAATGCAATAACTGTGGCAGTGTCCACCATGTCGTAAAAGTAAAGGAGCCCGGAGAAATCGATGTAAAGGCAATAATCAGCAGTGAAAATGAGTCACGCAGAGGTATTGTTGAACTTGCCGGGGATGAAATGATCTCTATCGGGGATTTGCTTGTTGCAGAGATTGATGATGATTCAACTGGTGTTGAAGTAACGTCAATAGAGATTGATGACAAAAGAGTTGGAAGTGCATATGCTGCTGATATTGATACACTTTGGACAAGAGCGATTGACAATGTAATCATAAAAGTCTCGTATCATGATGGCAGAAAAACAATTCCTTTGTATCTTGAATACAACGGTGAGGATGATGTTGTAATAGGCGATGTCTACCAGAGCGGAAAATACAGATACAGGGTCAGCCATATCAAACTTAGAAATGGTTCTATGATGAGAAAGGAAGGCTGGAAAGCCTATGCACGCAAAATCAAACGTGTTTATGGTGTAAAAAATTATTAATTTTTAATAAAATTTTAAATATTTTTTTCAGAGATCTTTTATTTCCACACTGTTATTAAGGCAAATATTTCTGATTTTTATTTTTATGTAAATTCTAAAATCCTCAAATATTTTCTGTAATTGCTGTATCATCTTTTCAGGAGAATATATGATTTAAAGCAGACAGGTAAATCAGTTGAGTAAAAATTAAAAATCTGACTGAATATTTAAGGTAAAAAAATATTTGAAAATTATTGGATTTTATTGTATCTGGGTTATCTGGATGTCTGCGACAGCGTACCCGTATCTTAAGACAATATTGTCGTCTGTTTTATCTATGATTACTGAAGGTCTCTCCAGTTTTACAGATTCGTTGCTGTTGTTTTCATCAGGATAGTAGTTGAATGCAAGCGGAACAATAAGACCTACCTGTGTCTCGCTGAAATTGCCGCCAATTGCGTTGTATGAAAAAGAGCTCATATTCTGTGTAAGATTTTGTGCAAACTCAAGGTTTATCTTTTTTACATCATTCTGGCTCATTCCTAAAATGTCGGTGCTGATTGAATCAAGCTCGAGATCAAAAAGTGCATACTGTGTCATTCCGCCGGGATAAACATAGGCTTCAACAGGAGTGATTCTCTCAGTCTGAAGAGCACCTGCCTTAAGAATCAGCGGGCTTGTAAGAGCGACTGCATATCCGTCCTGGTATGCCCTCTGGACAACTGACTGTGATGACGAGATCATAGGAGCGCCGTTTTCATAGCTTAATGTATAGTCAACAATTACGTAATTGCCCGGTTCAACTTTTTTGAATATTGTAAAAAATGAAGCTGTCAGTGAAAAACCAATCACACAAGACAATAAAATAAAAACGACAAATATTCTCGACATTGTTTTCTGTGAGTTTTTTTCTTTTTTCATTTCCTGTTTTTTCATCCTTATCTATGTCTGATTAATATAAGATAAATAAATGCGTTCTAATTTTTACCGGTCTGAAGTATACCGTTGTTATAAAAATTAAATTTAAATAGTTTAATTGTTTACTTAGGGTTAGGCATATGGTTTGCCGTGAATAAAAAGAGGTGAGATAAGCATGAATAGAAAACCCATATATCCTGTTCATTCATTGTGGAATGAAATTGATGATATGATGGCAGAGATGGAAGGAAGAATTGCCCGGACATTAGGCGGCTATAATAATGCATTCTCCCAGCGTGTTCTCCCTGCTATAACCGGAGAGTGCCGTGTTGATGTCATGGACAATGAAGGAGAGGCAATCATTATTGCCGACCTTCCGGGTGCAGAAAAGGAAAATATCAGGCTGAAACTGCTTGACCCAAGAACTGTTGAAATTTCATGTGAGAGAAAAAAAGAGACCGAAGAGGAAGACACCGATAAAGGCTATTTCATGCGTGAGAGATCATATGGAAGCATGAAAAGGATTGTGTCACTGCCTTCTGATGTTGTTATGGCAGGCTCCAATGCAAGCTTTAAAAGCGGTGTTCTTGAAGTGCACTTAAAAAAGGCAGAGCCGGCTGCTATAAGTGAGATTTCAATTGAATAAACTATAAAAAAAAAATTCAGCTGATGATAAGTCAGCAGTGGTTTTAAATTTAGCAAAATAATTTTTTTGCATCACCGAGCCTTTGATATTGTTAAACATCAATATTTTCAGATTAATGGATAAGAAAAAGGTCAAAAATTATATGACCTCTGATGTTGTCACAATAGACGTCAAAGGCACTGCCCGTGATGTTATTGAAGCAATAAGAAAAACCAGACATGACGGCTTTCCGGTTGTTGACGGCAAAAAAGTTGTCGGGTATATTGCAGCCAGGGATCTTCTATTTGTTTATCCTTCAACAACCATTGAAAGGGCGATGTCAAGGCATCTGATTGTGGCTGATGCAGATATGAGTATAAACGATGCCGCCCGGGTTATTTTCCGTTCAGGTATTCAAAAACTGCCTGTTGTTGACGAAGACGGAAATCTTATAGGGATAATATCCAATGCAGATGTAATAAGATCGCAGATTGAGCATGTATCTCCTGAAAAGGTTTATAAGTTCATTGAAACACTAAAGATGCTTCATGATGTTGATCCAAAGCTTAACCGGGAGACTGTTTTTGTAAGTGATCTTTTGCCTACGCAGTCCAAAATCTACGAAGATGAACTTGAAGGCAGAATGTATGAGATAAAAAAAGGTCTTGCCGAACCAATCATTGTTGTAAGAAGGCCTGGAAAACTGATTCTTGTTGACGGTCATCACAGGGCTGTTGCAGCAAAACGTCTTGGCATAAAAGAGCTTGATGCATATGTTATCGAGATAGAAGAGGACGTCGAGCTTGGTCTTGAAAAGACAGCCCGCGAGATGAATTTAAAAACCCTTGATGATGTTAAAGTCCTTGATTATGCAAGACATCCCCTGATGGCGATAACTCACCGTCTTGTAAGGCACAATTAAAAAAATTTTTTAGGATCCTGAATGTGATGTTTCAAAATTATCGTTGAGGACATACTCTTTTACAACCTGCCCTTCTTCTGTTATGACTTCAGGCCAGATTCTTGTTCCTGAGTGAACCACGGTCCTGTTTTTAAGCGTGCTTCTCGGACCAATTACTGTGTCATTTTCAATACTGCACAAAACGCCTGTTTTAGCATCATTATCGATGATGCTGCCGGATATTGTTGTCTGTGCACCTATTTCCACATGATTGTAGATTGACGATGAAAAGATTTTTGCATCATGTTCTATTCTGCAGTGTTCGCCAATACTTGTGTATGGGCCTATAAGGACATTTTCACCGATTTTTGTTCCTGAACCTATTGATACAGGACCTATTATTCTTGAATTTTCACCAATTGTTATCGAATCGCCAAGCTGTACTGGGCCTAGTACATGTGCTCCCTTTACAGTTACATCTCCTCTGATATTTGTGTAATGCATATCCTGAAGCTTCCAGTGTTCTGCCTGACGAAGAGACTGGGGGCTTCCAACATCCGACCAGTTCCCGCGTGCAAGCCAGCCTTTAATTATCATGCATCTCTGCATGAGAAGAGGGAAAAGATCTTTTGCAAAGTCAAATTTTTCCCCTTTGGGAATGTAGCTGAAAATTTCAGGATTGCAGACATAAATTCCGGTGCTTGCAAGGTTTGAGAAGATTTCACCAGGCGATGGCTTTTCCCTGAATCTTTTTATGTGATAATTGATATCTATCTCAGCGATTCCATAATCACACGGCTCATCTATGCTTATTAGACCTATTGATACGATGCTTTCGCCTTTAATGTGATCCCTGTAGAATGACAGGAGATCAATGTCTGTTACATGATCTCCTCCGACAACAAGGAACGGGGAATCTTTAAGATACTCCTCGGCGTTTTTTACGCTTCCTGCAGTTCCTAGTTTTGTCTCCTCTTTGACATATGTGATATTTACACCGAAAAGCGATCCGTCGCCTAAGGCATTTTGTATAGCATCGCCCTTATAGCCGATTGTAACGATTATATCATTGAATCCGAGGTTGGAGAGATGGGATACAAGATGCTGTATTGACGGAATGTTGACTATTGGAATACATGGTTTGGGGCGTTCAAACGTAAGCGGGCGAAGTCTGGTCCCCTCTCCGCCGCACATAATACAAACCTTCATGTTAATGAGTTTTAGTCAGTATTCTCTAATAAAGACAGCCGATTGATATTGAAAGAGGCAATCATTAATTATTTTACCGGACTCTGTATTATTGTGGCTGAATTTAAGTGCACTATGTGCGGAAAATGCTGCATGGGTATGGGCAGATACGTAAAAATTACCGGTATGATGGGGCCTTTAAGATATGCTGCAGTTCATGAGCTTTCAAAAGAAACTTTTTATCCTGTTGTAATGCGGCAGTACAGGGATATTTTTTTACCATCTGAAAGCAAAAAGCATCCTGAGTGGTGCCCTTTTTTAATTGAGGGCGGCAGTCAGTCTGAATATTTTTGTGCGGTTCATGATACTGCGCCATTATTCTGCAGAAGATTCAGGTGCTGCATATTCAGGATTTTTAATTCTGATAAAAGCCCTGCAGGTGAGGTTAAGGGAAAAACAACTCTTGTAAGTTCTGATTCAGGCCTGAAAAAAATTTGGGATGATGAGGTTATGAGCTATCCTGCTGATAATTTATCAATCTGGAAGAGGAATATGATCTCTGTTCTTCAAAGCAAAGGATACAGTGTTTGTGAGTATGACTGAAAAATACAAAAGAACTCTGCCTGTTGCCGGCGGAAGTGTCGAGTGTCTTGCAGGGAAGATGGAAAGCATTGAAAAGTGCCGTTTCTGTGTTCATTCTGCATATTTTATAGTAAATAAAAAGATGATTAAATCTCCTGCAAGAGCATTTTGCACATTTGTACGCTCAGGGGAGGATGTATCTCTTAGTGATGTTGAGGCTGTAGTCTGTGATGATGAAAAATTTGAAGGATACAGGAGTATCATGAATATAATCAGCTAAAAAACAAAAAAAAGGCGCTGATATTCCAAAAAAAAATATACCCTGACTAATTTTTAAAATAACAAATTATCTTTTCAAAATCCACGTTCTCTTCAAAATGCTTTGAGAGTGATTCGTATGCTTCCTGCGGGTCATTGTCTGTTATTGGTGAGTATGAAATATTTTTATTGGAATATAGATATTTTAAGAGAGCATCAGTAAAATTTGTATTTTTAAAAAGACCGTGCATATATGTCCCGATAACAAGTCCGTCATCTGATACAGCCCCATCACCTGAAAATGCCTCTTTTGTCTCTTTTAAAATTGTTTTTCCCATATGAATTTCATATCCTTTGACCTCGCCTGCCGATGAAAGAATTGGCCCTATTTGGTTTGCATTTCTTTTTACCTGGATGGTTGTTTTATTATAATTCTCAAATGCTGTTTCGATATCCAAAAGTCCGAAACCTTCAAAGGTATTTTTTTCTCCTGATTCAAATCCTTCATCCCTGATTTTTTTTCCAAGCATCTGGTATCCGCCGCATATGCCGATAATTGGTATTTTTTTTCTGCGTGCTTTTTTTAATTTTTCATCAAAGCCTGCTTTTTTCAGCTCCTGCATGTCTTCAACGGTATTTTTTGTTCCGGGGATTATTATGCAGTCAAATCCTTCAAGGTCTTTTTCAGGCTCTGTATATAAAACGGATGCATAATTTTCAAGTATTTCAAAATCACTAAAGTTTGATATTCGCGAAAGTTTTACAACAGCTATCCTAACCGGAAAATCACCTGATTTTTTGTCATTGATTGAAAGTGAATCCTCGCTTGGAATTGACATTTTTGTAAATGGAAGTACGCCAAGAACAGGAAGACCGGTTTTTTTCTCAATTATTTTTATGCCTTCACTGAATAAACCAAAGTCTCCTCTGAATTTATTGATTATGAATCCGCAGACATTTTCTCTTATTTCGGGAGGTAAAAGCTCATATGTGCCAATTATCTGAGCAAAAATGCCTCCTCTTTCAATGTCGCCAACAATGATTATCGGAAGTCTTATTTTTTTTGCAAGCAGGATGTTTGCAATATCCCTGTCATAAAGGTTCATTTCTGCTGCACTTCCGGCACCTTCAACAACGATGTTTTTGTATTCTGATTCTAATTTATTGTATGATTCTTCAGCAATATTTAACAGATATTCGGTTTCTTTATAGTAATCACTGATTTTTACATCTTTGTATGGTTTTCCAAGAAGAACAACCTGTGATGTCTGATCCCCTTTTGGCTTTAGCAAAACAGGGTTCATTTCAGCTGAGGGCTCTGCCTTTGCAGCAAATGCCTGGATAGCCTGTGCAATTCCAATCTCTGCCCCGTCTTTTGTGACATATGAGTTAAGACTCATATTCTGGGATTTAAAAGGTGATACACTAATATTTCGTTTTGAAAGACTTCGGCATATTGCAGCAACAATTGTACTCTTTCCCACATGGGATGCTGTTCCAAGAATCATCAGTGACATGGCTGGAATATAAATTTGTTCTAAAACTAAATAAACTGATTATTTCCTATAAGACATTTTTTTTAGAAATACAGCTTCATCTCTTTTTTTCAATGCGGGATTACACTTGCAAAATCCTGAAATAATTCTGTCCATATTGCGCGTTGATGAAAAAAAACCAGATATATTGTCCTTTTTACTGTCATTTTAGCTGCTGTATGCATGCTTTTGTATTTGCCAAAACCCCTGTTCATGCTAACAAATATATAACCAGACTTTAAAGGTACATGGTAATGACTGGTGGTATTTGTCCAAAGTGCGGACTACCAAAAGAATTGTGTATTTGCGAAGAAGTAGCAAAGGAACAACAACAGATTAGCGTTAAGATCAACAAAAGGCGTTATGGAAAGGAAGTAACCGTGATTGACGGCCTTGATCCTTATGATATAGATCTTGATGAACTTCAGAAATACCTTAAGAGCAAACTTGCATGCGGCGGTACAATTAAGGGTAATTCAATAGAATTGCAGGGCAATCATCGTGAGAGAGTTAAAAAGCTCCTCATGGATAAAGGATATAAGCTTGACAACATAAGCTGAGCCCTGAAAAAATTGTAAAATAAATTTTTTAATTTTGATTTGATTTTTAATTTTGATTTGATTTTTAATTTTGTTTCTTTTAATGTTTTAATAAAAGTAATGAATTTTTTTATTATAAGTACCAATTTGTTTAAAAATTTTTAAAATGTATTTTGTTTAAATAAAGAATCTGAATGCAACCCAGGCAATTGCCATCATAATCAATGAGTATTTCAAACCTGCAACAGCTCTTCCCTCTCCCATCTGGCCGGCCACAAGACCTGAGAAGAAGCCCTGAATCAGTGATGCATGTGTAAAGATGCGCCTGTATAAGTCCATATCAAGACCTCCTCCAAAAGACATTGAGTCGGCTGCACTTCCAACACCTCCGACAGCAGTGCCTGCTTCAGCCATTGTCTGCAAAAAGGTCCCTGTCATAATACCGATAACACCCATGAAAACAAGAAATGAAACCAAAACGATTACGACATAGATCATCATATTGTTTCTTCGCTCGTCTGCAAGGTTTATGAATTCATAGGAGTCATTTGCAGCCGCTTTTAATACCTCGCTGACATTTCCTCCTGCAAGACTCGCCCTTGCAACCAGATCAACACTTCTTTTGGCAAGCGGTGTTCCGAGGCTTTCGCCAAACCGGAAAATTGCTTCAATAAAAGGAATGTTCCATGAAACCTCGTTGTTCATCTTTTTTATATATGGTGTTAATTTTCCATAATCGCCGGTTGAAACAGTGCTGATTGCATTTGGAAGCGTCATTCCGCTTTCATTCATTCCCGCGACATCCCTAAAGAAGTTTGGAAGTGCAACTTCAATGTTTCTTCTCCTCATTGCCTCCTTTGTTTCAAGAATGGTGAATGGAAGAAGTGCTATTATTAAAGCGAAAACAAACAGGTCATCAACAAACGTGGATGTCAGAAGCGATTTTATTCCGTATTCCATAACCGAGCTTATGACTCCTCCAAAGAAGAAGATGAAAGCAATTGGCATTGAAACCAGAAGTATGTTTTCAGGTTTTTCTGTCAGAACTTCTATCGGGTGTTCAAAAATTCGGTTGAATCCTTCATTTTTCTGTTTTCTCTCTTCTATTTTATTCAGTATTTCTCTTTGCTGTCTTTCTGATTCTGAAATATTTTCTGTTTTTATTTCTTTTTTCTTGAAAAGACTCATAATTTAGACCTCCGGAGTCATGGAATCAATCAGAATTACAAACATAATACTTCCAAGAGGAATAATGCCGTATATTACGGCATATAAGAACACTGGGCTTGACGACCCGCTTATGGATGACATGATTGACTGAAGGATTATAAGAAACAGGGTTCCTGCGACCAGTGCGGTTACATAGGATTCTGAAATAAGGCCCAGTGTTTCAAGGAATGTTTTCTGCTCCATTCTGTTCTCACGTGTGTACTGCTCGGATTTATTGCGGAAATATTCTGTAAGATTGCTGCCGCTTGAAATGCTTGCAACTGCGCCCTGTAAAAAATCCCTCATCCTGGCACTTGGAGTTAATTGTCCGGCATTTCTTAAAGCCTCAAGAAGATCTTTTCCAAAAATGTCAACATCTCTTGTAACATATCTTGCTTCAACTGCACTTTCTCCATATATTTCACTCTCTCCAAGAAGTCTGAATACTTCAGCAGGTGTGATTCCCGCAGTTGACATGGCCGTGATATAATTAATTGCATAAGGAAGTGTTGCATCAATATTTCTTTTCCTGTCACCTGAAAGGATGTTTGGGTAAACAAGAAAACCAACATATGTCATCCCTCCAAAGACAAGAAGGGATAAAATTACAACAATTATTGTTCCTATAATTACGCTGTACTGGCTTAATTCATAAAAAAAATCTGGCAGATTTCCCCTGTAGACAATCATTTCCGGTATTTTCAAAAGGAATGTGAACAATCCGATTATAAATGCCATTAAAATTCCTACCAGAAATGCACTTACGTATGCTGTTGCAAGATATGCCTCAAATGATGTTCTCATTCTGGCTCTTTGCATCTCATTTCTAAGAGTACTGTAGTCGTCTCTTTTTTTCTGCATCCGCTCTCCTAAAAGATTGAAGCAGAATCTCTCATAACTATTCATACAGGTCCTCCCTGACAAGTTTTATAACAGCTTCCGAATCCCTGTAGTATGACATGAGAACTTTTCCGACATCCTTGTAGTTTCTAAGCTTTTTAAGCCTCATCCATTCAAGAATCTCCTGGCGGCGTTTGAGCTCTTCAAGCATACGCGCCTCATCCCAGCCGCGTGACTCCATAATATCCTCAAGAACATAGGATTTTCCTGAGTATCTTATTTCATCAGTTGACTGGTGCCATTTGAAGACTTCATTTGTGATTAATTCCTTTGTTCGTGGATCAATGTCGAGTATTTCAATTAGCTGCTTGTTTCTTCTTATTCTCTGCCCGCCTATTCTTGCCTGAACCTGAACACTCATAAGATTGAGTGAACTCAGCATGTTTCTTGGAACATTTAATGGCGGGTTTTCAATCCTGTGAACAGCGCTTGCAACAGAATCCGCATGCATTGTTGCATATGTAACGTGTCCTGTACTCATTGCCTGGAAGAGTGTCTGTGCTTCTGCTCCTCTGACCTCACCAACAAGGATGTATTCTGGCCTCTGACGAAGTGCTGCCCTGAGGAGTTCATACATGTCAATTGAGCCTTTGCCATCCTTGTCAAAGGATTCTCTTGTCACACTTGGAATCCAGTTTAAATGCGGGAGCTTTAATTCCCTTGTATCCTCAAGTGTGACAATCTTTGCGAGCGGAGGGATGAATAAGGATATTGCATTAAGCGATGTTGTTTTTCCTGATGCTGTTCCTCCGGCAAATATACAGGATTTGCCTGCTTCGACAGCAAGCCAGATATACGCAATTGAAAGGGGTGAAAATGTTCCCCACTCGGTAAGGTCTGTTGGTGTTATCGGTTCGTCCTTGAATTTACGTATTGTAAATGTTGAACCATGTGCTGTAACCTCTGTTCCAAGTGTCATCTGGATACGTGAGCCGTCAGACATTGTTGCATCAAGCATGGGCTCTGCAATTGAAATGTATTTTCCTGCTCTCTGTGCAAGCTTTGTTACGAATGAATCCAGAACAGCTTCTTCCTTATACAGCAGATTTGTCTGGAGTGATTCATACTTTGAATGGAATACAAATATTGGGGTGTTTAGACCGTCACATGATATATCTTCAATATATTTGTCATGCATAATCGGATCGATTAGGCCGTCGCCGAGGAATTCCTTATTTATATGATAGAGAATCTTTGCTCTTTCAGCCGGCTTTAGCTTAAGACCGTAATCAGATATAATGTCGTTTACAGAGTCCTTAAGAATCTCAACAGCTTTCTCTTTTGTAAGGCCCTTTGTGTTTACATCGAGTGTTTCAAACAGACGCTGTTCAATTTCTGCCAAAAGTTTATTTTCAGCAGGATTTAAGACAGGCTCTATTGCTTTGTAGATGTATTCATTTGTATTCTTGTCAAAAATAATTCTGACATAGGCAAAAGGCTCGTTGACAGGATATAAATCAACTTCCTCAACACCTTCAGGTTCATTAAAAGAAAGATCGACAACCGAGCCGTGAATGGCAGGATTATACTCAAATTTGTCTTTCCTTTCAATTTTTATCTTTCCAAAGAGGCTCTTCTTTTCTTTGACTTTGGTCTCTGAGAGATCAATAGTATTTAATTTATCCAAATCAATTGGCGGGAAATATTCTGAATAGATTTTGTCAATCTTGGAGATTGTATCATCATGTTCGCCTGGTTCAATCTCTTTTTTAATTCTTTTTAATTTAAATTCTTCAATTTCAAATGTAGCGCCTTCAGGAAGAATAAGCCCTGAGTAGGTTTTGTCAATGTCATTTACAGAAACCAGTCCGACTTTTTTCTCATCAATCTCCGGTTCTGACTCCTGTTCCTTATCAGACCATCTTGTTTTTTTGGCTGAGTAAAGAGTTTTGTTTTCAATATTGCCAGTCTCATCTGAATCTTCATCAGTCTCTGATTCAGCATCTTCTTCAGACCAGATGGTTTTTCTGGGTGTGTATTTTTTTGGCTTTTTTTCCGGTTCTTTATCTTCGAAATTGTTTTGAATGACAGCTTCTTTTGTTTTTTTGCTGTCAGTTTCATCATCTGAAATATTTTGTGCAGAAACCTGTTCATTGCAGATTTCTTCTTCCACAGGCATTTTTTCTTCAGCTGACTTAGCCTCAAGGATTATTTCTGCATAATTTTCGCTCTCTGCCTCTTCCTGCTCTTTAATAACTTTATCTGAAGGAGCCTGATTATCTGCCGGCGTTTTTCTCTCATCAAAGACTAATTGTTCCTCTGCTTTTTCTTCAGATTTGACCTGAACGGCATCAGAGACCATCTGCGAAGCACCCGTGGGTTCCTGAATTTTGCTTTCTGCTTTTTTAATTCTTCCAAGTATCTTTTGAAGTTCTGACTGATTCAATTCATTATTCTGCTGAATGTTTTCTGTTGAGCCAGCCATAGATTCCCGGACAGATTCTGTTGCAATATTATTCTGCTGAATAACACTTTCAGGCGGCATAACATTATTTTCAGAAGAGATGTTTGCAGGTGCACTGTTTTTATTATCAGAATGCCCATTATTTGCAGAGGCGATTACTGTTTCAGCTTTTTTAATCCTTCCAAGTATTTTATCAATTTCAGATCGGGAATTTTCTGTTTGCGCTGATTCTGCTGTAATCTGAATCTCTTTATGCTCTATCTCCTGGAAGGAAATGTTCTCGTTTTCAGTCTGGCTTTTGGGAATTGCGGTTTCATCCGGTATTTGTGATTCCCTGTAACTGTTTTCCAAAACGTTATAATTTGATTCTGAAGAATAATCCTGTGTATTTTCAGTTTCTATTTCAAAGAATTCGGTAATGTCATCATTCTGAATTTCCTGGCTGACTGATGCGGCACTTTTGTCTGTCTGAACTTCCTGTTTCAGACTGGCAGCAAACTCTTCCTGATTTCCCTGCTGTGAAGCATCAGGGCCTCTCTTTTGAATCTGGATCTTTTTGATAAGCTCTGATAAATCTTCATGCTGTGAATTCTTCATCTGATCATGTGAGAAGAAATCAGAAAGTTTTTCATTATCCTGGGAATTGCCTTTTAAAATAGATTCCCTGTTCAGGCCGAGTGTACTTTCTTGTGGTTTGTTTTTTTTAAAGAATCCTGTAAGACCTTTCTTGTTGTTATCATCTTTCAATTTAATCTGACTCCCTAAATTAAATTTTAATTGTAATCACAGTATCCTTTCCTTCAAGCTTTATCAGGAAAATCTGCTCTTTTCCATCTGGTTCGATCACTGTGCAGTGATATTCGCCTCCCTGCAGAACAAATCCTGCACTCCCGTCAGATGAAGTAAAATCATACGTAAAAGGAGCATTGTCCTTTTTCATCACAACTTTGAGGCCTGTTGCAGGAGAACCATCTTTTAAAACAACAATTCTTACTTTTGAAGGACGGGTGCTGAAGCTTTTTAAATCACGTATTTCTGGCGAGAATGTTTCAGGTTTAATATATTTTGTGTCAAAAATTCTTGTCCTTGAGGCAAGTGATTCAACAAGTGTTTTATCAGAAATGAATAGTTTATAAGTGCCTGATTTATTCAGGCTGTATATTACCTTATCTCCATAAAGCATACCAAATTCGTCAATTTGTGCTGCACCCTCAGCCTCGCCTTTGACGAATACCAATATTATGCTTTTTTCGTTGTATTCTCCTGCTGCGATTGCATACAACCGGTTGTCATATACATGTCTTAGCAGTTTGTTATACTCAAAATCTCCGGCATATTCGGAGCTGGAGATAGCTTTCTCAAACAATTCCGCCATTTGCATAACCACTGATATCTCTCCTGTTTGTACTCTGAAAAGCCATTTGTAAAAATACGGATAATGATAATATCAATATTAATTTACCAGTATTTTTATGATATTATGTTTTTATTGGATGCATCACATTTGAATATATCTATTTTAGTTGCAGGGGTCAGAATTCATCGTCACACATAAAAAGTGTGGCATTCTATCTTAATTATTCATGATAGAACCGCTTCTTATTTCATCAGCTGCGATAGCAGTCACTCTTGTGTATGCATCTGTACTGGATTTAAAAGAGAGAAGAGTTCCTTTTAAAACCTGGTACCCTATGCTTATTATTGGAATTCCGATGGCTTTACTCGTGTATTTTAGTCTGCTGTCAGGAGAGATGAGGATTGCTTTTGGATATATTTTCCTTACTGTAATGCTGTGCTTCATGTTTTATTTTTCATCAGCATATCTGCATCTTTTTGGAGGGGCTGATGCCTGGGCATTTATTTTTATTACTGCTCTAATCCCTCTCTATCCTCTTGAGCCTTACTGGGGATATCCTGTAATTGCGTTTTTCCCCCTGTCGGTTTTGATAAATGCCGTTGTATTAAATATTGCAACTCCTGTCGGGATTTTTATTTACAATATTGTCAAAGGAAACAAAGCTCCGATATTTAATATGTTTGTAGGCTACCCCGTTGACGGGAAGAGGATAACTGAATCATTTGGATTTATTATGGAAAATTTTGAGGAGACCGAAGACGGAATAAAAAGGGAGTACATCTCTTTTCCTGCATCTCTTAAAAGAATGTTTCATGGAAAACGCAGGATGTACACACAGGATTTAAAGAAATATCCGGATGAATACAAAAAAGAGCTTGAGATATACAAAAAGTCCGGAAAAGTATGGATTTCATTTGGCGTCCCTTTTATTATACCGATAACATCAGGTTTTATCACAGCATTATTTGCGGGTGATATTCTATATGAATTAATGAAAATAATTGCCGGAGTGATATGATTGGATATAAAATATGACAATAATGGTCTTGTTCCTGTAATCGTGCAGGACTTTTGCAGCAAAAAAGTTCTGATGTTTGCATGGGCTGACAGGGATGCTGTTTTAATTACAAAAAAAACCGGATATGCACATTATTTTTCGCGCAGCAGAAAAAAAATATGGAAGAAGGGCGAGGAGAGCGGGCATGTCCAGGAGATTGTGAAAATTTTTATTGACTGTGACTGTGATGCGCTTTTGTACCAGGTCCGCCAGACCGGAGGTGCATGCCATACCGGATATGACACTTGTTTTTACCGGACACTGGATGGAGAAGTCACCGGAGAAAAAATTTTTGATCCGGATAAGGTATATGCTAATTAGGTATTGAATACATTATTTTTAATGGAGGTTTTTTAGTGAAACTTATACCTGATACAAGCGTCGTCATAGACGGACGCATCACCTCGATGATACAAGAGTCTGGTGAATATAAAGGGGCCACAATAATTGTTCCGGAGGCCGTAATAGCAGAACTTGAAGCACAGGCTAACCAGGGGCGTGAAATAGGTTTTAGCGGTCTGACAGAGCTTCAGGAACTTTCAAAACTTGCTGAGGAAGGAGTAATCGAGATAAAATATGTCGGTGAAAGACCAAGTCTTGACCAGGTGAAACTTGCAAGCGGCGGAGAGATTGATGCACTTATAAGAAAAGTTGCTCTTGATTATGAGGATGCAAAATTCATAACAAGCGATATTGTGCAGTCAGAGGTTGCCAGGGCAAAAGGCCTTGATGTTCTTTATTTAAAACCGCAGATTGGAGAGTTTTCACCGCTTACAATCGATAAATATTTTGATGAAAACACTCTTGCAGTCTTTTTAAAAGAGCGCGCAAAGCCGGTAGCAAAGAAGGGAACATTAAAAGAGAGTAAAAATGTGACTCTCAGCGATGATCTAATCTCTGAGTATGAATTAAAGCATATTGCACAGGAGATCCTTGAGCGGGCAAAACGCGATCCCGACGGTTTTATTGAACTTGAAAAGCGCGGAATAACTATTGTCCAGATTGGTTCGATGAGAATTTCAATCGCAAGAAGACCTTTTTCTGACGGAATGGAGATAACTGCTGTAAGGCCGATTGTCGACAGATCAATAGATGACTACAATAAATCGGCTGTGATAAAAAAGCGTCTTCTTGAGAGCAGAAGAGGTATTATTATAACAGGGACACCTGGTATCGGGAAAACCACACTTGCACAGAGTATTGCAGTGTTCCTCTCTGAGAATGAATATTCTGTAAAAACAATGGAGGCTCCAAGAGATATTTTGGTGCCTGATCATATCACACAGTATACAGCCCTTGAAGGAAGCATGGAAAACACGGCTGAGGTGATGCTTTTAATGCGCCCTGATTTTGTCATATTTGACGAGCTCAGGAAGAAAACAGATTTCAGCGTTTTTGCGGATATGCGTCTTGCAGGAATAGGAATGGTGGGAGTTGTTCATGCAAATGATGCACATGATGCAATGCAGAGATTTTTGGGCAAAACCGAATTCGGAGTTCTCTCCCAGATAATTGATACTATTGTTCTTGTAAAAGACGGAGATATATCCAAAATATATGACGTCTTATTCGAGTTCAAGGTCCCTGAAAGCATCTCTGAAGAGGATGACGATATTCCGTCAAGACCTGTTATATCTGTTGTGAACAATGAAACAGGACTTTTGGAATCAGAAATATTCCGCTATGACGGAGAGCCGATTGTTCTAAAACTTCCTGTGCCGCAGGAGGCTGAAAACACAGGTGTTTTAAGTGTCAGCCTGCCTGATGAGGATATCTCAATAAAACTTGTTGAAAGAGAGATACAAAGAGAGATTGGAAGGTTTACAGACGGCCCTGTTGAAGTCAGAATGCAGAATGAAAACAAGGCTGTTGTATACATAGATGACAAGGACGTTCCGGCAGCAATTGGAAAAGGCGGAAAGAATGTTGCAGCCATTGTCAATAAATTAAGCATCGGCATTGACATCCGGCCAAGAACAGAACTTCCAAATAATGTTAAAATCGAACCTGCACAGGAAAGCTCTGATTCGCCTGAGCCTCAAATTCAGGCATCTTCAGCAGGCAACGGAATTGAAATTAAAGTTGATAAAAAATATCTCTTTATTTCAGCAAAAGAGCACAAAGGCAAGATTGTGGACGTTTTTGGCGGCAAGGAATATTTATTTACCGCAACTGTCAATGACCTGGGAGAAATCCATATGTCAAAGAACAACAGCATAGCGATGGAGATGATTCGCCGCTATAATGACGGAGAAGAGATCAGACTCAGACCTGTATAATCTTATAATCTTTTTTATGATCTGGAGTGATTCAATTTGAGCAAATATGAAATGAGCGAATACGAAGAAAAATACCGGGAAGCATGGCTTCATGATTTTGAGGCTGATCCAAAAAATGCTGAAAAATTTTATTTAAATGTAGCCTATCCCTATCCTAGCGGCGCAATGCATGTCGGACATGGAAGAACATATATTGTGCCTGATGTAATTGCACGCTTTAAAAGGATGCAGGGCAATCATGTTCTCTTCCCAATGGCATTTCATGTAACAGGTTCGCCTGTTATCGGAATTTCAAGAAGGATTGCAAATGGCGATGAAAAAACAATAAAATTATACCGCGATCTTTACAGGGTTCCGGAGGATGTTCTCTCGCGCTTTATTGAGCCTACAGAGATCGTCCGCCATTTCAGCAATGAATATGAAAGAGTTATGCGCTGCTGCGGACTTTCAATTGACTGGAGACGCAGGTTTACAACAGTCTATCCACAATACAGTAAATTCATTGAATGGCAGTATCTTCATTTAATGGAGCAGAACAGGGTTATTCGCGGGGCTCATCCTGTAAAGTACTGCCCGCAGTGCGACAATCCTGTTGGTGATCATGATCTTTTGGAAGGGGAAAAAGCCGAGATTGTCAAATACACTCTTGTAATGTTTACGTGGGGAGATTACAGGATTCCCTGTGCAACTCTTCGCCCTGAAACAACGTACGGTGTAACAAATCTGTGGATTAATCCGGATGTTACTTACAAAAAAGTAAGAGTTGACGGATTCAAATGGATTCTCTCCTTAGAAGCTGCAGAAAAGCTTTCTCTTCAGGAGCATGAGGTTGTACAGGATGGGGATATATCCGGAAAAGAGCTTGTAGATCAGGTTGTATCACATCCTTTCTGCGGCGATGTTCCTGTTCTTCCGGCAGAGTTTGTAGATCCTGATATGGCAACAGGCATTGTGATGAGTGTTCCCGCACATGCTCCTTTTGACTATATTGCACTTCGCGATCTTCAAAGCCTTGGAAAATATACAGAAATAAAACCCGTATCACTTATCAATGTTCCCGGATACGGCGAGTTTCCCGCTATGGACGCAGTCGAAAAGTCCGGCATAAAGAATCAAAACGATCCCGGAATGGAGACATTAACCCAGGAAGTATACAGTGCGGAGTTCTCAAAAGGGAAAATGCTTCCGCAGTATGGCGGCAAACCTGTCAAAATTGCCCGTGATGAATTTGCCAGTATTATGCTTGAGCAGTATGGCTCACTTGTCATGTATGATTTTGACAACAGAAATGTCATGTGCCGCTGCGGCAGCCGTGTTTTTGTTAGAATTTTAAAAGACCAGTGGTTTTTGCAATACAGCGATCCTGAATGGAAAAAACAGATTCACGAGCAGCTTGAAAAAGTAGAGCTTGTCCCGCCTGAGGTAAGAACAGAGTTTGAAAGGACAATTGACTGGTTAAAGGACTGGGCGTGTACAAGAAGAATTGGTCTTGGCACACATCTTCCCTGGGACAAAAAGTGGCTTGTTGAGCCTCTTTCTGATTCGACAATCTACATGGCCTTTTATACAATAGCCCATAAGCTTCTGAAGCTTGAAGCAGAAAAACTAACTCCTGAAGTGTTTGACTATATTTTCAAAGGGCAGGGCTCACCTGATTCGCTGCCTCTCCCACGCGATACTGTTGAGGACTTAAGAGAGGAATTTCTGTACTGGTATCCGTATGATTTCCGGTTTTCAGCAAAAGATCTGATATCAAACCACCTGACTTTCCAGCTTTTCCATCATAAGGCCCTGTTTTCAGAAGAACTTCAGCCAAAAGGAATGGTTGTATTCGGAATGGGTCTTTTGGAAGGAGCAAAGATGTCTTCATCAAAGGGAAATGTAATCCTTTTAGAGGATGCAATAACCGATGTCGGTGCAGATACAGTAAGGATGTTTCTTGTTGGCAGTGCAGAGCCCTGGCAGGATTTTGACTGGAGACGTGAGCTTGTTTCATCCACAAGAAAACAGATTGAGCGTTTCTGGACAACTGTTGCTGAAAGTGGCAGTCAGGCTGGAAATTATCCGATTGATAAATGGCTTCTGTCAAGGATGCAGGAGCGTATTGCAAGAACAACTCAGGGATTATCTTTATTCCAGACAAGGCAGGCTCTTCAGGAGGCATATTTTGGAGTTGAATCAGATCTTAAATGGTACCGCCGCCGCCTTCCAGAGGGCTTGTCCGGCTCATCAGTTCTTGATGAGATAAACAACAACTGGATTAGGCTTTTGGCTCCGTTCATTCCATTCACCTGTCAGAATCTATGGGAGTCATGCGGAAATGATGGAAATATTGCATTTGCTCAGTGGCCGGTTTGTGATGAGTCAAAAGTCAGTGTTCCTGTTGAGCTTGCAGAAGAGCTTTTGATGAGAACAGTTGAGGATATTGAATCAATTCTTAAATTAATTCAGATAAAATCTACAGGAATCACACTGTTTGTCTCTCCGGAATGGAAGTATGATGTTTTTAAGACTATCGCTGAATCAGAGGACAGAACAAAGGTGATATCTGTTCTGATGAAGGATGAGTCTATAAAAAAGCGCGGCAAAGATGCAGCAAATGCCGCAAAACAGATTACCAACTTAATTCACAGACTTCCGCCAGAGCTTGTCTTAAGAATTGTTAAATTTGGTATTGATGAAAAATCAGTTTTTGAATCTGCAAAGGAATTTATAGAGCGTGAATATGGTCTTCCGCTGACTATTGTGTGTTCGGAGGAGAGCAGCCACCAGAAGGCAGGTATGGCTCTTCCATTCAAACCTGCAATTTTAATAGAATAATTTTTTAAAAAATCCCGGTTTTATTTTTTTAAGGTATGAACTTAAAATATTAGAATTTTTAAAAAAGTATTATTTTTAGCTGATGAATCTTAAACTTTTAAAAAAATTATTTTTTTACAGCTTCTGCAGCCTTCTTTTTTCTCTCTTTTGTATTGTATCCTGTAACAAATTCCAGATATTTTCTAAATCTGGAATTTGTGTCAAGCACTATATCATCAGCCTCTTTTTCGGAATGTTTCTCGTATAATGCTGCGTCAGAGACAGTATCTATTGCAACCATATTTCCCTTCTCATTTATCCATGCTTCAAGCATTGTAAATGAGCCGTATTTTATCTTGTAATGGCCGTTTTTCTCCTCAGGCTTCACCTCAAAAAATTTTACAAGTCCGTCTTTTATCCGGTCATCAAGGCCGTCTTTAAAACCTTTTTTAATTGAATATTCCTGCATGATTATTTAATAAGCATCTTTTGCATTAATCTTTTTTGGAACTTTAATTTCAGGTATTGGGCTTTTGCAGAAAAAAAGGATTTGATTTATGGTGTATTTACCGATAATTCTATATGTAAAGTGATTGAACGCATTAACTGTGCCATATTGCCAAAATATCTGGCAGTATTCTCAGGAGTAAATAATGGATGATGTAAGGATTGTATCTGAGCCTTTAAAGGGAGATGAAATAACAGCCCTGATTGGTTTTCCCGGCAGCGGTCTTGTTGGCAGCATTTCAACACAATATCTTGTCGACAATGCAGGTTTTGAATACATAGGAAGTATCACAAGCAAGTATTTTCCGCCTATTGCCATGATGGTGGATGGAATAATCAATGCGCCAATCAGGATTTACAGCAGGGATTCTTATGTAGCATTTGTATCTGATATTCCAATTCACACTTCAATATGCTATGAGGTAACAAACGGCATTCTGACCTGGCTTAATAAATTTAAACTAAAAGAAATTGTAATAATTGCCGGCATTGTCACAAATACTTTTGAAAAAAGGGTTTTTGGAGTTGCATCCGAACCGGAATATCTTGATAAAATTAAGGATAAAATAGAAATTCTGCCGATGGGCAGCATATCCGGAATGCCAGGAAGCATTTTAACAGAATGCAAAACACTTGGAATTCCTGCGATCGGTTTTTTGGGTGAGACTGTAAACACACCTGATCCAAGATCTTCAGTCTCGGTTTTAAAGGTCTTAAATGATGTCTATAATTTCAATGTTGACATTGAGCCTTTGATTGAGCAGGCTGAAGAGATTGAAGCATCAATGCAAAAGCTGGTAGAACAGGTTATGCAGAGCGAAAATGAACCTGATGTTCCAAAAAGAGAGCATCTTCCAATGTACGGGTGATCTCTGTGATGATAAATGCATTAACCGGAATATCTCCTGCAGTTATTGCGGAGCTTAAAAAGTCAAAGCCAAGAACACTTGAGCTTCAGAGTGCACACAATATTATTACCTTAACAGAGGTTCTGCCTGGTGATCACATATTTCTGACAGATATTGATCTTGATGATTTATGCCTTGGAGATCAGGGAATAATTGTTGAGGTTTTGGGAATTACCATAAATATGAAAAGAATGATTGAATTTACAAACCCTTACTTCTGTGAGGAGCGCGAAAGACTTTCTGCACGTATTAAAGTAAAATATATCGATAAAACATTTGCCAAATGTGTAGAGGGAAGAGAATGGGTAAAGCCGACTCTTGTTGAGATTGTCCGCTCTTCTGTGTTCCATGCAGGATAAATAAATTTAATTTTTTTGAATTAATTTGCAAAGAATTAATATCAATAATGTGCAACATTATAGAGCACTATTCTTTGCTGGATCTGTGGCTTAGCCAGGACATAGCGCCGGGCTTCTAACCCGGATGCCGGGGGTTCGAATCCCTCCAGGTCCGTTTT
>JAEWWL010000076.1 GCA_023396365.1 Methanobacteriota archaeon | reverse complement strand
CCGTAAAACAGGTCAAAACACTGTTTTTGAGACCCTCATATTAGCCCTGTATCAGACTTTCTCACCTCACTTCGATGTAAACATCCTCTCAAAAAAAGGTGGCAATAGCGTGCCGTTATATCGGTGCAATCCCTGCTCTAAATCCTATTAAACCTGCGTATTGGCGGTATTTTCAGGTGGTCTGAAAAGCACTCTCTAAAACGCTAAAATAAGCCTAAATTAAAGGTTTTTTTATGCAATCATCTTATGAAAGCGGGCAGGGGTTTGCCAAAATTGCAATATCTGTAATTGTCAGGTTAAACTCCTGCACAATACAATTGTTTTTTGTGATATGGCAAATTCAGGGTATAATGCTGCAGAAAAAAATTAGTGACTGATAATTTCAAGCCCTGGTATTTTGGAAAAATCACTGATATTATTGGTAACAATTGCCGCATCATGAAATATGGCGATAGCGGCAATCATCTCATCAAATTTACCTATCGGAGTTCCGCGGGCTTCCAGTCTGGCCGACAATTCACCATATAAGGGATAATAATCATCAGAATGGCTCAGCACTGGAAATAAATTTAAAACTCCGTCAATTTTTAAAAGAGAAAGATTAACATCTCTCGATTTATATGCGCCTTTATAAAGCTCATAAACATTCACAAAAGTAGTACTGATTGTTTTATCTCTCTCTGAAATCTTATTAAAAAACTCAAAGGCCCTCTTGTAACTGCTACTATTTTGGCTCCGGATCAGATCGATTAAAAAAGTGCTGTCCAGGATAATCATTCAATCCTCTTCGACACTTTCAGCAATTATGTCTGCATCCTCATCACTTAACGAGCCGATCTCATCTAAAACTTTTCGCAATTCCTCCGGTGTGCGGATTTTTGGAACTGTTCTCAGGATAACGCTTGAAAAGCTCTCATCCTCTGTTTTTTTCCATTTCTTAAGCCTGTCATATGCTTCTTCAGAAAGGCTGACTGTTTTTGATGACATATCTACATATAGCTACATTCAGATAAAAAAGATTTTTTGATGAGAAAAAAAGAGTTTGGTTTATAGGTTCATGCGAAAAAATTTATTTAATTCTGGTCTGATATTCCTTCTATGATTCTGTTTGGTTTCCAAAAGCAAGTGCTAAAAAAGAGTGGAAAAAATTTATCCCTTTAAAATATCCTTTGCAATCCAGTCCCCAATCTCATTCGTTCCCATAAAACCACCCATATCGCGTGTTACAGCCTTCTTCTCAATAGAATGCTCAATTGATGAGACAACAGCCGCCGCCGCCTCTTTTTCTCCGAGTGTGTCAAGTAAAAGGCTTCCTGCCCAGATTGTTGCCAGGGGATTTGCGACATTCTTTCCTTTGTACTTCGGAGCAGAGCCGTGAATCGGCTCAAACATGGACGTCCCCTTCGGGTTTATGTTTCCGCCCGGTGCAAGGCCAAGCCCTCCCTGGATCATTGCACCCAAATCAGTTATGATGTCGCCGAACATGTTCGGGGTTACAACAACATCGAACCACTCCGGGTTTTTGACAAACCACATCGTAATTGCGTCAACGAAGTTGTACTCGGTTGAAACGGCAGGGTAATTTTTCTTAGTCTCCTCAAAGACCTCCCTCCACAGACCATAAACATCTGTTAAAACATTTGCCTTGTCAACCGATGTCAGCTTCTTATCCCTTGTCATCGCAAGATCAAATGAATACTCCATCACACGCTTAGAGCCCTGCCGGCTTAAAACTCCAATCTGATATGCAAGCTCATCAGCATCTGTTTCAACATCAACTCCGAATTTGACACTGTACAAATCGCGGATAACAGACAGCTCATCCCTTTGTTTTCCGCCTTTTGCCCGTCCGCCGATTCCGACATAAAAATCCTCGGTGTTCTCGCGGACGACAACAAAGTCGATATCCGAAGGTTTTTTGTCTGCAAGAGGAGTGGAAACGCCCTTTAGGAGTTTAATCGGCCTAAGATTCACGTACTGATCAAAGTAAAACCGAAGGGCAAGCAGAATTCCCTTCTCCAAAATTCCGGGCTTAACCCGGTCATCGCCGATAGCGCCAAAATAAATAGTTGAGAACTTAGAAAGCTCCTTTAACTCATCCTCTGAAATAAGCTCGCCTGTCTTTAAGTATCTCTCGGCACCTGTATCGTAATCTGTCCACTCAATAGAAAATCCAAATTTTTCTCCTGCAGCATCCAGAACTTTCCTGCCCTCAGCTATAATCTCAGGGCCGATTCCGTCACCTGGCATGCACGCCGCCTTGTATGTTGTCATTATTTCCTCCTCTTATCTTTTTTTGGCGTATTCGACAAGCCCTCCGGCCCGGGCAATATTCATCATGAAATCAGCAACCGGCTCAAGAGTGTATCTCTTCCCGTCAGCCTCAACATATGATTCTTCCATGTTTACTGTAACTTTTGAGCCGTCTGCTATCTCATCAGTATCTGCACAGACAACAGGCAAAACACCAGTATTAATCGCATTTCTGTAAAATATTCTCGCAAACGATTTTGCAATTACAAATTCGATTCCTGCGCCTTTGAGTGCAAGCGGAGCATGCTCACGCGACGATCCGCAGCCGAAGTTTCTTCCGGCGACAATAATGTCGCCCTGCTTTGCTTTTTTGGAAAACTCATCGCGAGTCCCTTCAAAAGCATGTGATGCAAGCTCTTTGGGATCGTAAATCGTCAGAAACCTTCCCGGAATTATTGCATCTGTATCGATGTCGTCTCCGAATTTCCATACTCTTGGCATATATCACACCTCTCTTGGATCAGCGATTACGCCTTTAACTGCACTTGCAGCCGCTGTTGCAGGAGAGCAGAGGTATACAAAGCTCTCTGTGCTTCCCTGCCTGCCCCTGAAATTTCTATTTGACGTTGAAAGAGAAACCTCTCCCGGCGCCAAAAGACCAAATGCTCCTCCCATGCACGGACCGCAGCAGGGAGCTTCCACCAAAGCTCCGGCATCGACAAATTTCTCAATCAGTCCTGCCTTTAGGACTTTTAAGTATTCATCCCTTGATGCCGGAACAATTATCACCCTTACATTGTCTGCGAATTTATTGTCGCCCATAACTTCGGCAGCCTCTGCGAAATCCTCGTACCTTCCGTTAGTGCATGACCCGATGAAGACCTGATCGATGCGGCGTCCTGCAACCTCGCCAACGTCAACGACATTGTCGACATTGTGAGGAACAGCAACTTTTGGGGAAATCTCTGATATGTCATATGAGCGTGTCTCAAAAAACGCTGCATCAGGGTCGCTTTCAAGCTTAAATGGTGTGCAGTCGCATCTTCCTTTTAAGTAATCCCATGTTTTTTTATCGGGCGGAACAATTCCTGCCTTTGCACCCATCTCAATTGCCATATTCGAGCATGTCATCCTGCCCGGAATATCCATATCTAAAAATGCACTTCCGCAAAATTCAAGCGCCCTGTAAGTAGCTCCGTCTGCTCCGATATCGCCTGCGAGATTTAAAATTAAATCCTTCGGCCCGACCCTGTCATGGAATTTTCCTTCGGCCTCAATCTTTATTGTCTGCGGAATCCGAAAGTAAAGCTCTCCGAATTTGAGCACATATGCCATGTCGGTTGAGCCGATTCCTGTTGAAAACGCTCCAAGCGCCCCGTATGCACAGGTGTGTGAGTCAGACCCGACAATAATATCGCCCGGCTTTACCCTTCCCTTCTCAGGCACTACCTGGTGGCATACGCCCTCTTTAATGTCATAATTGAAAATGCCCTGCTCTGCGGCAAATTTTCTCATCATCACGTGGTTTTCGGCAGCGCTTATTGAGTCTGCCGGAATCTGGTGATCAAAGAGCATTATGACTTTTTCCGGGTCAAAGACCTTTGTTCCCTCCATCTCACGGAATACGTTTATTGCAAGCGGGCCTGTTATGTCATGTATCATGCAGCCGTCAACAGGCGCCATCACAACATCCCCTGCACTGCATTCTTTATTGCAGTGGGTTGAGAATATCTTTTCAGCTAATGTAAATCCCATTTTTTTTTCACTTCCTGCCTGTTTTATTCACTAATCAAAAGCAGAACCCGGATAATTCTTATCAGAATTCCTCTATCCTCTCTGCAGGGCAACTCTTCCTGTCCTTACAAGCTCCATTATCCCGTAGGGCAGGAGCAGCTCTTCTATTGCACGGATTTTTTCACAGTCGCCTGTAATTTCAAGAACAAGCGTCTTTGCCCCGACATCGATTATCTTTGCCCGGAAAATTCCTGCAACCTGCATAATCTCTGAGCGGGGTGCTCCGGGCTCGGCATGTACTTTTATAAGCGCAAGCTCCCGCTCCACGTGCTCTTTTTCGGTGATATCTGTAATTTTTATAACATCGATGAGCTTGTTTAACTGCTTTTTCACCTGCTCGATGTGCATATCATCGCCTATTACAACGATTGTGATCCTGCTCATATCAGGCTCTTCGCATGTCCCGACAGCTAAGCTTTCGATGTTGAATCCGCGTCTTGAGAAAAGGCCTGAAACCCTTGCAAGAACACCTGATTTGTTCTCGACAAGAACGCTTATTATATGCTGCTTCATCTCACTCCCCCCCGTTTGGATTGTGCTTTCCTATCATTTCGCTGATTGCCGCACCTGCCGGAACCATCGGAAATACATTCTCCTCGCGTTCAATCCGAAAATCAAGGAGATACGGGCCATTGTGGTTTATGGCAGTCCTTAATGCATCTTCAACATCGCCTGCACAGTCAACCTTTCTCCCTTCAATTCCGTATGCCTTTGCAATCCCGACAAAGTCAACAGGCGGAAGCTCGGTGTAGGAGTATCTTCTGTCGTAGAAAAGCTCCTGCCACTGCCTTACCATTCCAAGGTACATATTGTTGAGGATTAAAATTTTTACCGGAATGTTATACTGCGAGACTGTTCCAAGCTCCTGTATGTTCATCTGAAAGCTTCCGTCCCCTGCAATTACAACAACAGTCTCATCAGGCTTTGCATAATAAGCACCAATCGCCGCCGGAAATCCAAATCCCATCGTGCCAAGTCCGCCTGAACTGATCCACTGCCTCGGCTTTTTAAAGCCGTAGTGCTGTGCAGCCCACATCTGGTTCTGGCCGACCTCGCTTACAATTATTCCTCCGCCGTTTAGGATTTCAGAAAGTTTTCTTATGATAAACTGCGGGTGAAGCCTGCCATCCTCAACAAGTCTTAGCGGATGGTTTTCACGCCACAGTTTTACCTGCTTAATCCAGGGTTCGCAGAGGTTTCCTTTTTTTTCTGCAAGTTCGCACAGATCAGAGAGGACAGATTTTGCATCGCCGACAATCGGAACATCAGGAGATTTATTCTTGCCAATCTCTGCAGGATCGATATCAATATGAATCACCTTTGCATTTGGCGCAAACCTTGAAAGGTCGCCTGTAACCCTGTCATCAAAGCGTGCTCCGACAGCGATTAAGAGATCGCACTCTGTTACTGCATAATTTGCGTACTCTGTCCCGTGCATTCCGAGCATGCCGAGGTTTAGCGGATAGTCTGCTGCCAGAGCACCAAGACCCATCAGTGTTGTCGTTACAGGAAGGCAGAAGAGCTCTGAAAATCTTAAAAGCTCATCTGATGCGCCGGCTGAAATTACCCCGCCGCCTGCGTAGACAACAGGCTTTTTTGCCTCACGGATAAGCTCAAGAGCTTTTTTTATCTGCTTTGAATGACCCTTTAGTGTCGGCTTGTATCCTCTAAGCTCAGGCATGCAGTCTTCAATCTCTGACTCATCCACCCTTGCTGTAAGTACATCCTTTGGAAGATCGATTAAAACAGGGCCTTTCCTGCCGGTTCCTGCAATAAAAAATGCAGCCTTTACTGTCTTTTTAATCTCCCGTGCATTCTTTACAAGGTAGTTGTGCTTTGTAACAGGCATTGTAATTCCGGTAATGTCAGACTCCTGAAAGGCATCGTTTCCAAGCATCTGTGTCGGAACCTGGCCTGTCAGTGCTACAATCGGAACAGAGTCCATGTTTGCCGTTGCAATTCCTGAAATTAAGTTGCATGCACCCGGACCTGATGTTGAGAGGCATACGCCCACCCGTCCGCTCGCTCTTGCATATCCGTCAGCCGCATGCACAGCTGCCTGTTCGTGCCTTACAAGAATGTGCTTTAGGTTTGCGTCATAAAGCTCGTCATAGATTGGAAGGACTGCTCCTCCCGGATATCCGAATATAATCTCTGTGCCTTCCTCTTTTAAGCTCTCAATCAGTATTGCTGCCCCTGTTTTCATTTCTCCTGCCTCAAAAGTCTGTTCATTCCTGCTATTACAGCCTCAACACTTGCTTCTACTATATCTGTTCTTGCGCCCCTTGAAGTGATAGCCCTTCCGTCCTTTCTGAGTTTTACGGTTACATCGACCATTGCATCAGCGCCTCCTGTTATTGCATCGACATGATACTCTTCAAGTTTTATGTCGCCTAACATTGAGACAGACTGCTGAAGGACATTTAGTGTTGCATCAACCGGACCTGTTCCTGTGGATGCTCCTGTCACTTTCTGGCCGTTTACAACCATTGTCGCAGAGGCTGTCGGGATTGCGTTGCTTCCTGATACAACCGTGAACTGCTTTAAGCTTATCACAGGTTTGCACTCAAGAAGCATTACGGAATCTGCTATCGCCATCACATCGGCGTCTGTTACTTTCATTCCCTTGTCGCCGAGATTTTTAACCCTTGCAACAATCTCTGCAAGATGCTTTTCACCGGGTGTGTAACCAAGCTCTTTTAGTGCTGACTGAACAGAGGCCGTTCCTGAATGCTTTCCAAGAACAATTCTTCTCTTTCTTCCCACAGTCTCAGGCGACATCGGCTCATATGTTGATGCATCCCTTAACAGGCCATGGGCATGGATTCCGCTCTCATGCGTAAACGCCATTGATCCCACAATCGGCTTGTTTGTTGCAAGCGGAATTTTTGTAAGCTGTGAGATAAGCGTTGAAAGCGAATAGATTTTTTCGGTTTCAATTCCCGTGTCACAGCCGTAGAGCTTTTCAAGAACCATGACAAGCTCTTCAAAGGGGGTATTTCCTGCACGTTCACCCATTCCGTTTATTGTTGTATGTGCACAGGATGCTCCTGCCTTCATTGCATAAAGTGTATTTGCAAGGGCAAGGCCGAGGTCGTTGTGGCAGTGGATGCTCAAAGGCGCAAAGCATAAGGGCTGAATCATCTCATAAGCCTTCTCAGGCGTAAGAAGTCCTACGGTATCGCAAAAGCACAGCCTGTCTGCTCCGCAACTCACGCCGTCCCTGAAAAGACCTGCCAAAAACTCCTGGTCTGCACGCGATGCATCCTCTCCGGAGAGCTCAACAATAAGCCCTCTTTCTTTGGCGTATGAAACAGCAGACATTGCCATTTTATAGACTTCATCGCGTTTTTTCCCAAGCTTCTTTGTGATATGAAGATCAGAAACCGGAACCACGAGATGTACAGAGTCTGCACCACAATCGGCTGCAAGATCTATATCCCCGGATATGGCCCGTGAATATGTGCAAATTTCAGTCTTAAGCCCGGCGTCGGATATAAGCTTTACAGCTTCTCTTTCGCCTGCAGATGCAACAGCAGATCCTGCCTCAATTACATCAACACCGATTGATGAAAGCTCAACTGCTATTCTCAGCTTCTGTTCGGGGGTTAAAGAAACGCCCGGTGTCTGTTCCCCGTCACGAAGTGTCGTATCAAAGAAACGGATTTTGTTATTGACAAATAAAACACTCACTCATAGGATTAAACTCCCATTAGATATTTACCTGCCAGTACCTATATATGGTTTTTGTGAAAAACAGCATTTTTTGCACCACCTGTAAAATTTTTGCAGGGGGGTGCGCACCACAATATTATGAAAACATGCTGAGAATGAACCGCACTGGAAAGGTTTATAAAATCTGAATGCATTGTTATTGAGTATGTCTCAGGAAGATGGGATTGGAGAAGTCACTAAAAAAGTGGCAGGTCGCTTTCTTTGGCGATAAAAGTATAGTTGATAACGAAAAACGAGTGACTATTTTTGACACCACACTTCGTGATGGTGAACAGACTCCCGGCGTGTCCTTCACACTGGAGCAGAAGATAGAAATTGCGCATCAGCTCTGTGATATCGGTGTTGATGTAATTGAAGCAGGATTTCCCGCATCATCTGATTCAGAGTTTGAGACTGTCAAAAAAATCTGTGCTGAAGATCTCTCCCCTATGATCTGCGGACTTGCACGTTCTGTTAAAGCAGACGTTGACCGCTGCATTGAGGCAGGCGTTGATATGATTCATGTCTTTATTCCGACGTCAGAGATTCAGAGGGTTCACACAATCAAAAAAACTCATGAAGAAGTTCTTTTGATAACACGGGATATTGTCGCATATGCAAGATCAAAATGTGACAATGTTATGTTTTCACCGATGGATGCAACGAGAACGGATTTTAAAGAGTTAGTTGAGGTCTGCAAGGCGGCAGATGAGGCCGGTGCGACGATAATAAACATTCCCGACACTGTCGGTGTGTGCACTCCTTCGATGATGAAGCCTTTGGTTGCGATGATTCGGGAGAATGTGAAGTGCAGAATTGATGTCCACTGCCACAACGATTTCGGTCTTGCGACTGCAAACACGATTGCTGCTGTTGAAGGAGGCGCTGATCAGGTTCAGGTTACAGTAAACGGAATAGGCGAGCGTGCAGGAAATGCTGACATTGCCCAGACTGTTATGATTATGGAGTCGATTTACGCAATTAAGACCAATATTAAAACCGAAAAGCTTGTTGAGACATCAAGGCTTGTCTCAAGATTTTCACAGATTCCGGTATCTCCTGTTCAGCCTGTTGTAGGTGAAAACGCATTCTCGCATGAGAGCGGAATTCACTCGCATGGTGTTATGTCAAATCCCGGAACATTTGAGCCCGGAATTATGACGCCTGAGATGGTGGGGCACAGGCGGCGATTAAAGCTTGGAAAACATGTCGGAAAACATGCCGTAAGGCAGATGCTTGATGATGTAAATATCCGACCGTCAGATTCAGAGCTTGATATGATAATTGCCAGAATAAAAGAGATCTCCGGACGCGGGCGAAAGGTCACCGAGTCTGATCTCTTTGAGATTGCAGACAGCATAACAGGAGAAAATCACTTTGAAAAGACAGTTGTGCTCGATGACATCTCAATTTTCACAGGAAGCCATGCCATTCCGACAGCAAGCGTAAGGGCGGTTGTCAACGGAGAAGACAAAATCTGCTCAAGGACAGGCGACGGGCCTGTTGATGCCGCAATGAAGGCGCTCCTTGGCATTGCTCCGGGAAAAGTTGAGCTGAAAAGCTACCAGGTTGAGGCTATCTCAGGCGGCAGCGATGCCCTTGGCAGTGTCACAATAGAAGTTGAGGATGATAAGGGCAGAATCTTTGATGCAGGCGCATCAAACACCGATATTGTCATAGCATCAGCGGAGGCTATGGTAAATGCACTCAATATCGTCTGCAGGGCAGGCGGATTTAAAAGGGTAAAATAATTAATCATTTGGAATTGAAATCTTACATGAAAGGAGTTTAGGTGAATTAAGATGATGGAAAAATATTACGAATCAGATGCAGATCTTGGAAATCTTTCGGGAAAGACAATAGCTGTAATAGGATACGGTTCACAGGGAAGAGGGCAGGCTTTAAACTTAAAGGACAGCGGTCTTAAGGTTATAATCGGCATAAGGCCGGGAAAAAGCAGGGAGCAGGCGAAAAAAGACGGCTTTTCTGTCTTTGATGTAAGCGAGGCTGCAAAAAACGCGGACGTTATTCAGATTCTCCTTCCTGACGAATCACAGGCTGCGGTTTACAGATCAGAGATTATGCCTTATTTAACAGAGAACAAATGCCTGATGTTCTCGCACGGATTTAACATCCACTTCGGGCAGATTGTTCCGCCTGAGAATGTCGATGTGATAATGGTTGCGCCAAAAGGTCCGGGGCATATGGTAAGAAGGACCTTTGAGGAGGGAAAGGGAGTTCCGGCGCTTATTGCAATTTACCAGGACTACTCCGGAAACGCAAAGAAGATTGCACTCGCATATGCAAAGGGCATAGGCGGAACACGTGCGGTTGTTCTTGAGACAACCTTCCGCGAGGAGACTGAAACAGATCTCTTCGGCGAGCAGGCAGTCCTCTGCGGAGGAGTAACCTCTCTTATCAAGGCAGGGTTTGACACGCTTGTCGGCGCAGGATATGCACCTGAGATGGCTTACCTTGAAGTCTGCCATGAGATGAAGCTGATTGTTGATATGATCTATGAGGGCGGATTTACAAACATGCGTGACTCAATCTCAAACACTGCACAGTACGGAGACATCACCCGCGGCCCGCGTGTAATCGGGGAGGAGTCCTACGAGGCAATGCAGGAAATTTTATGCGAAATTCAGACCGGAGAGTTTGCAAAGGAATGGATTTTGGAGAACATGGTGAACCGTCCGGTATTCACAGCTCTTACACGTGCTGATGAAGAGCACTTAATAGAGGAAGTCGGATCCGAACTGCGCTCAATGATGCCGCAGTTTAGAAAAGACTAAACAAAGTCTCCCAAAAAAAAGTCATAATAAAAAAAGTCCGGACAAAAAAATAAACCCAAAACCTCATTTTATAACAAAACATACTATTTTTGAGGATTATTTTATGAAGTGCAGGATGTTTTTCAGGCGTGAGAATGAGTCATGCGAATTTGAGTTTGAAGAGGGAAAACTGCTCTGCGAGCTTCTTCTTATAAAAAATGTCATTCCTGATACTGTAATAATCTATAAAGACGGTGTGCCTGTGCCTGAAGATGAAAAGGCAGAGGAGTGCTCATATACAGTTTTAACAACCTCATCAAGGGGCTAAAAAAAGGTCTCATAAAATTAAGGGCTAAAAAAGCAGGACCTGGAAAAATATAAAAATAATTTTGTTTTTAAAAAAAAAATTTAAAAGAAAGCTAATATTTATCAGCGCTGCTCTCTTGCCATCTGTGCAGCTGACTTTGAGACTATCATATCATCAACGCGGATTAAAAGTGATGCTGTCTCTGCCGCACTCTGGATTGCCTGCCTTTTTACACGCATCGGCTCAATGACGCCCTCTTTGAACATGTCCTGGACCTTTCCTGTATAGACATTTAAGCCTGCATACTTTTCTCCTGCGGAGTGTGCAGCCTTTAAATCAACTAAAACGTCAATCGGGTCATGACCTGAGTTTTCTGCAAGTGTATTTGGAATTGTCTCAAATATCCTTGAGAATGCCTCGATTGCGAGCTGTATCCTTCCGCCGACTGTGGGTGCGAATTCTGAAAGCTTAAGGCTGATTTCTGTATCGATTGCTCCTGCACCGACAACAAACTTGCAGTCTTCAATTGCATCCATTACAACGCGGACTGCATCATATGCTGCACGTTCAAGCTCATCAACAAATATCTGGTTTGATCCTTTAATCAGGATGCTTACAGTCTTTCCGTTGCTGCATCCTGTAAATTTGGTTGCTTTAATGTCTTTTAGCTCCTCAACAAGAGCTGCTTTTCCAAAGACTGACTCTTCAAGATCATTTACAGAGTTTACAATTACTCCGTCAAGTGCACGTGCAAATGCCTTCATGTCCTTTTCAGGAACATCCTGGATTGCCATTATCTTTTCATGCGCAAGGAAGTACTGGACTGCGTCGGCAATGCCCTTCTGGCAGAGGACCACATTTGCGCCTGATGCCTTAATCTTGTCTGCAAGGGCCTTTAAGTTCGCCTTCTCCTGTTCGGAGAATGCCTCAACCTGCTCTGCGGAGGTCAGTTTTACCTTTGACTTTGTCTCTGTCTTTTTAATCTCAAGAGGCTGTGAGAGAAGAGCAATTACTGCGTTTTCAACCTTCTTTGGCATGCCTGTGTCGCAGCGTGTCTTGTCGATTAAAAATCCTGTTATAAGCTCTGCCTCATCAAGGCTGTCGCCGACAATTGTTTTAATCCTGACATCGTCCTCATCGACTTTGTATTTGCCGTCTTTGTCTTTTTGTGCAACGTCAAGAACAGCATCAACGATAATTTTTGTAATGTTGTCCTTCATTGACTCAATTGACTTTCCGGTGACTGATGTTTCTGCAGCCTTTAAGAGCATATCCTTGTTCTCAGGTCCTGCGATGATTGCATTCTCGTTTAAAATCTCAAGAGCCTTTACCATTGCAAGGTTGAATCCTTTTGCAATGATTGTCGGGTGAATGCCCTTTCTTAAGAGCATTTCGGCCTCTTCCATGAGTGCGCCGATGAAAATTGTTGCGGTTGTTGTTCCGTCTCCGACCTCATCATCCTGCGCCTCTGCAACAGCGATTACCATCTTTGCTGCAGGGTGCTCGACTGAAAGTTCATGAAGAATTGTTGCCCCGTCATTTGTGATGACAACATCACCTGAGGGTGAGACAAGCATTTTGTCCATACCACGCGGACCAAGTGTTGTTCTTACAGCGCCGGCGATGGCTTTGCAAGCCATGATATTTGAGCGCTGTGCCTCCATTCCACTTGTTACATCAACATTGTCGCGTAAAATTACTATTGGCTGTCCTGATAACATATGCAGATACTCCTTTATTTAATTCTCCATAAATGTGGAATTGTGATTCTATATATGACTTTCTATAAGTTGCGATTCTGTCAGATGTATGAAAAAGAATATATTTATTCTTCATTAATCAGCGCAAATCAAAAATCCGAAATTTTGGAGGATATTATTTTTAATTGCAGTCTGATAAAAAAATTAAGTAATTAAATTATTTTGGTTTTAAATTTTTAATTTTTTTTAAATTTTTTTTTTTTTGGTTTTTAGTAATTTTATTATTCCGCTGTAATTTTTTTTTATTTTTTAATTTTTTTTTAAATTTTCAGATGTTTTGGTTTATTATTGTATAATTTAAGTTATTCTTCGTCTTTGGCCTGTATTGCTGAAATCTTATTGAATCATCGGTTCTGTATTTAAGTCATCAATTATTTTTGTAACATCAATCCAGATTATGAGTCTTGTCTCCTTATCTTCAGAGTCTGATTTTTTCTTAATAATTCCGTTTACATATGCCTCTTTTGAGATTGCATTGTCCATCCTGTCTATTGTGGCCTCATCAACCTGGATTACGCTTTTTACATCATCAACAATTATTCCAATCTTTGCGCCGCCCTGGTCGCCTGATGTCAGGATAATTATCTTTCTTGTTTCATGGCTTAGCTTCTCTTCGATTTCAAGGAGTTTGCTTAAGTTGATTATCTTTGTAATCTCGCCGCGGAGATTAATTATTCCTTCAATATGCGAAGGAGATCTTGGAACAGGCGTTATCGGCATCATCTCAACTATTTCACGTGCAAGTGTTATGTCAAGTGCATAATATGTCCTGTCCATCTCGAATACAACAAGGTCAATTACTGCCATTTTTTTATCTCCTTTTAGTCGATTCTGCTTACTTTGACGAGTGAATAGACACTGACGCCGTCAATATCCCTTAAGCCTAACTTATCAAAGAGAACACATACTGCAACCGGTATTCCGCCGTGTTTTCTGACAACAGAAACAGCCTCGGCAATTGTTCTTCCGCTTGTTATCACATCGTCAATAATTAAACATTTCTTTCCTGACACATCTGCAAAACTGCTGTTTAAAGAGCCTGTCGGGTTTTCACCGGCTGCATGCTTTTTCGGGTGAAACATTGTAAAAAGGCAGCCGGACTCTCCGGCGATCATTGCGGCAATGGGAATTCCTGAATGTGCAACTCCTATAATCAGTTCCGGGAAATTTTCATCGTAATCATCAGGATTGTCCTCTTCCTGTGCATGAATGAACTTCTTAAGAAGCATCAGTGATGCATCGCGGAGCATATCGGCATGACCGCTTATTGATGACCAGTCTATTACTATATCCTTTGGAGCTGCCTTTTCGCCTTTCTGCTGGGTTAAAAGCCATGTTATAGTCTCAACAGAAAGGCTCATCTCATCGGCAATCTGGCTTGAGCTCCTTCCTTCAGAGTGAAGCTTTTTTGCTTTTTCAATGAGTTCGTTTAGTGATGACATATTTTAGGATATTTATCTTCTCACTTAAACATTCTTTTGATCTCTGCACCGCAGACATCGCATATTCCCGGCTTCCCGTGCATTTTCATGCATCCGGTGCAGCGGTATTTCCATCTCCGTTTTTTCGCCGCTCTTTGCTGAAGCGGGATTACAGAAATCCCAAGTGTCTGTGCCGTATTTGAAAGTGCAAAATCATCTGTTGCAATCTCTCCGCCAAGTTCGAGTGCAAGCGCAATTACATCAGTATCCGTTTGTGATATAACACCTGCATCACCTGATTTTTCAGCCGCCTTAATGACTTTTTTTCTGGACTCCAAAGAGGGCTCGCATACAAAAAGCCCTTTTGCCTTTAATGCCTCAAGCTTTGATTTCGCCCTTAAATCCTTTAGCTCCTCCTCAACAGAGGACGGGATTGCAAGACTTCCTTCAAGCGGAATGTCAAGGAAAAAAAAAGATGAGTCAGGTATTTTTACAGGCATGATATCTTTTAAAAATATTTTTTGTTATTTTAAAATTGCATTTTTAATGCAGTCTGCTGCTGTTATTGTGCTTGATGCCGACTCAATTGTGTCGCTTGATGCAACGGTTAAAACTCCTCCTGCACAAAGCCTTGCATAGCCTCCTGCCGAGAATACGCCGTGGACGCATGCTGCGTGAACACTGGCCGCACCCTGCTGCATGAGCATTCTGGCAGCGGTTGCAAGTGTTCCTCCGGTTGATATTATGTCATCAACAATTACGACGCTTCTTCCTTTTGCATCAAGCTCTTTTGGCTGCATTGAAACTTCTGTTCCGGAATGTCTTGTCTTCTGGAGATGATCGCAGTCAAAGTCCATGTTTTGTGCAACTGACTTTACAAAACCGGCAGCTCCTGCGTCCGGCGCAAGAATTAAGGGATTGTCAAGATTTAAGCTCTCTATATACCGGCATATATATGGTGCAAGTGTTAAGTCCTGTGCAGGAGCCCTGAAGAATGAAAGGTTCTCCTTTTCGTGGGTATTGATTGTGTATATCTGAGAAACACCTTCTGACAGGGCCTTTGCAATTGCCCTTGCACTTACTGACTCGCCGTCATTGAACTTTTTATCCTGTCTTGCATATCCCATATACGGAATTACAAGAGTAATTTCAGATCCCTCGCATGCGTCTGTTAACAGAAGAGTCTGTACAAAAGAGTCGCTGTCAGTAATGCTTGCAATAATTACAGTCCTGTCATCCGTCCTGCCTGTCTTTAAATAAAGCTCCCCGTCCGGGAACGTTTTAAACTCAGTCGGAACAAGGTCAGGGCCGGAAATCCTGGCTGTTTTGGCGGCTAAAACCTGTGATTTCTCGTTGCAGACTATTTTCATGATTATTACCTGTTCTGGAAAGTACTTAAACTATCACGAATGAATCATTTAAGCACTATCGTTTTGCGAGAGGTACAAAGACCAATGGATAATAACGATAAATATACCAATAAAAATCAAATAGAGGCACAAGCTGAGGATTCTTCAGACCATGCACCTGTTTTGGGCATGCAGGCTGATGAAAAAGAGCTCCTGCCAAAGAAAGATGTGTCAGAGGATGCACAATCACGCGCAGCTGACGCTCCAATAGTCAGTGTTTTCGAGAGCCATGGAGATGATGAAAATAATGATGAGAATAAAGAAGATAAAAAACCACTCCTCAAACTTGAAGAAATAGAGCTTGACAGGATTGAGACTTCTTCTGATATTGAAGTGCCTCAAAGGCTTATCGACCAGGTCATCGGACAGGAGCATGCTGTTGAGGTAATAAAAAAGGCAGCCACCCAAAGGCGTCATGTGATGATGATAGGAACGCCCGGAACAGGAAAATCCATGCTTGCAAAGGCGATGGCAGAGCTTCTTCCAAAAGAGGATCTCCAGGATATACTTGTTTACCCAAATTCCGATGATCAGAACACACCGATAATAAGGACTGTTAAGGCCGGACGCGGAAAAGAGATCGTCTCTGCTCATAAAACTGAAGCCAGAAAGCGTGCACAGACAAGAAACACGCTGATTATGATACTCATATTCGGCATAATGGGCTATGCAATAATCACAGGACAGCTTTTGATGGGTATTATCGGCGCTGCCTTTATATTCATGGCTCTTCAGTATTCAAGACCCAAAGAAGAGATGATGGTTCCAAAGCTCATCGTATCAAGCGAAAAGGATGCACATGCACCTTATCTTGACGGCACCGGCTCTCATGCAGGTGCACTTTTAGGCGATGTAAGGCATGACCCATTTCAGTCCGGAGGTCTTGAGACGCCTGCACACGATCGTGTCGAGGCAGGAGCAATTCACAAGGCAAACAAAGGTGTTCTCTTCATAGATGAAATCAACACCCTTACTGCACACTCACAGCAGAATCTTCTGACTGCCCTTCAGGAGGGCGAATTTCCGATCACCGGACAGAGCGAGCGCTCAAGCGGTGCGATGGTAAAGACCGAGCCTGTCCCCTGCAGATTTGTCATGATTGCGGCAGGAAATCTTGATGCAATGGAAGGAATGCATCCTGCTCTTCGTTCACGTATCAGAGGATACGGATATGAAGTCTACATGCAGGATACAATGCCTGACACTGAAGAGAACCAGAAGAAGTTTATCCGGTTCGTTGCCCAGGAGATAAAAAACGACAACAAGATTCCGCCGTTTGACAGGGGCGCAATCGAAGAGATAATGCGTGAGGCAAGGCGCAGAAGCAACAGGAAAGGGCATATCACCTTAAAGCTTCGTGACATGGGCGGACTTATCCGTGTCGCAGGCGATATGGCACGCCAGGACGGATCAGAGGTTACAACAACCGAACATGTACTAAAGGCGAAAAATATCGCCCGCTCGGTTGAGGATCAGATATCTGATGAGTACACAAAGAGAAGCCGCGAGTATGAGCTTACTGTTGTTAAGGGAACACAGGTAGGCCGTGTCAACGGTCTTGCAGTTGTCGGCGCCGACTCAGGCCAGGTTCTTCCGATTATGGCAGAGGCAACACCGACACAGGGTGCAACAGGAAATATCATTGCAACCGGACTTTTAAAGGAGATTGCAAAGGAGTCAATCATAAACGTAAGCGCCATTGTAAAAAAGTTTACAGGAAAGGACATCAAAAACATGGATGTCCATATCCAGTTTATAGGCACATACAGCGGTGTTGAGGGAGATTCGGCATCAATCAGCGTTACAACTGCTGTGATTAGCGCAATTGAGGGAATTCCTGTCCGCCAGGATGTGGCAATGACTGGCTCTTTGTCAGTCCGCGGAAATGTCCTTCCAATTGGCGGTGTTACATACAAGATTGAGGCTGCTGCAAAGGCCGGTATAAAGACGGTCATAATTCCGCAGTCAAACCTTGATGATGTATTAATTGAGGACCGCTACAAGGATATGGTTGAGATTATTCCTGTCACAAAGATAGAAGAGGTCTTAGAGATAGCCCTTGTCCCTGAAAAGAAGGATATTTTTATGGAAAAGCTTAGAAATCTTGCAAAGATTACCCCCGGCGAGCTTATAGATAAGATATCATCACCGGTGAAGAATACAACCGGTGTATAAAAAACAAATTTTTCTAAAAATGCGGCAGGATTTTATCCTGTCTTTTCTCAATTTATATAAAGGATGCAAATTTTATGGAAGAACCCTGCTATTATGACATAAGGCACGTCAGGGGTGTTTCAACAACTATTGAAATAGACAACAGTGTTGTTGAATCCGCAGCAGACAGCTTTTTTGATGTTGCTATTCTCCGTGTGCTCAACAGACGCGGATGGGGTGTTGTATCAATTGAAAACTTCGGTGCAAAGTCCAAAAAAGAGATTGATGAATATATTGCACTTGCAATGAGATATGCATCTGCAACAGAGGAGGAGGTAGTCCTTGCCGACTGCAGATCAGGCATTCTTCAGATGCCAGAATTAAAAGAGGATCCAAAAGAGGTCTCTTTAGAAGAGAAATGCAATCTTTTATTGGAGATTGAAAAGACGGCAAAGATTGAAAACATAATCAATACCCGTGCAAACTATTCCGAAGGAAACGGGACTGTCTACTTTGAGGACTCATCAGGGCATGAATACACATATGAAATATGCAGGTTGGGATACTCCGTCTCTGCTGTTGCAAAAAAAGGCGATGTCATGCAGGCCGGACGCGAAAGCGAGCATTCAATCACCGGCCTGAATCTGAGGCATAAGGATAATAAGGGTCTTTCAGCGGCAAATAGAGCTGTAAGCCTTCTTGATGCAGCCCCGGCAAAGGGAGGAATTATGGACGCTGTTTTGGACCAGGAGCTTGCAGGCGTTTTTGCCCATGAGGCTGTCGGCCATGCATCCGAAGGAGACCTTGTAAAAGAGGGCATATCTGTCCTTCGCGGGATGACAGGGCAGAAGATTGGAGATGAGATTGTAAGTGTTGTTGACGACCCCACACTTTTTGAATTCGGATTCATGCCTGTTGATGCCGAAGGTGTTCTTCCGGTAAGAACAGAGATTATAAAAAAAGGAGTTTTAAAATCATTTCTGCATAACCGCCAGACATTAGCGGCGGTCGGGGACGGCGATGCAGGCCATGCGAGAGCAGAGTCAGGCAGTGTTCCTGTTGTGAGGATGAGCAACACATTCATAGAAAACGGCGACTCCACATATGATGAAATAATTGCGGAATGCAAAAACGGCATTCTTCTTAAAGGCTCAAGAGGCGGACAGGTCGACCCGGGGCGCGGAGTTTTCCAGTTCAATGCCGAGTACGGCTATCTCATAAAAAACGGAGAGCTGTCAGGAATGGTCCGCGATGTCTCACTCTCAGGAGATATTCTAAAGACGCTTTACAATATCGCTCTCTGTGCAGATGATCGAAAAATGAATCCGGGATACTGCGGAAAGGCGGGGCAGAGTGTTCCTGTAACTGACGGATCACCGCATCTTCTCTTAAAAAGCGCTGTAATTGGAGGCCGGGGATGAAAAGTATGTCTGATAATGACTGCAGCGAATCAATAATTGATGATATACTAAGAAAAGGTTCGGGCCTTGCAGATGAAACCGAGGTTTATTTCTCAAAAGGCTCCGGTGTAAATCTTGAGCTTAAGGGAAAGCTCATCGGAGAGGCATCAGGATCGGATTCGTGGGGCATAGGCATCAGGATAATAAAGGACGGAAGAATCGGATGCTCATCCACAAATGATCCAAAGCGCTGGGAAAAATGCCTTCTCTCAGCCCTGTCCGGTGCAAAACTTTCAACTCCGCAGAACTGGGAGGGGCTTTCACAGCCCTGCCCTCTTCCGGACATAAGCCCGGATGTATTTGACAAAAATCTCTCATGCGATATATCAGCTGCAAAATCCTTTATTGAGAGGATGCTGTTGGGAGCATCAGAATATGATGCCAGCATTGTCGGAGGCTCTGCATCACTCTCAAAGGGCAAAAGCACAATTGCAAATTCTAACGGTGTCTTTTACTCTCTTGAAAAGACAGGTGCGGGTGTTTCAATGGAGACAATAGCAGCAGCATCCACGGGATATGAATTTGACTCATCTGTTTATGCAGGAAAAATTGATCCTGAAAAAACAGGCAGGGAGGCATCTTCTCTTGCGGTCTTTTCAAAGGATGCCGGGGAGATTAAAACCGGCAGATATGATGTTATCCTCTCGCCTATAGCAGTATGCCAGCTGGCAGGCTCTGTTCTTTTGCCATCGCTTTCAGGAAAAAGCGTGAATTCAAAAAGGTCTTTTCTGAGCGGAAAGCTGGGTGAGGAGTGTTTTGATAAAAATTTAAATGTCTTTGACGATCCCTTCAACGGACCGGGCTCGACACTTCGTGATTCGGAAGGAGTACTTACAAGGAAAATTGATTTTATCAAATCCGGTGTTGTAAAAGAGTTTGCGTATGACTTAAAGACTGCATACCGCTACAATCAGAGTTCAACCGGAAGTGCTGTTCGTGCAGGTGCAGGCGGAGGCCCGGCGATTGGCTTTCACAACATCTACATAGACGGAAAGCGTGAGAACATCTTTGATGAAGAGGCAGTCTACGCACACACTGTTGTCGGTGCACATACTGCAAATCCCGTTTCAGGCGACTTTTCCGTTGAGCTTTCAAATGCGGCATGGATGAAGGACAACGAGAAGACAAAGCCGATAAAGTCTGCAATGCTCTCCGGAAATATATTTGAGATGCTTGGAAATATTTCCGGGATGTCTGAAGAGTCAAGGGAGCTTGGAGGAATGACTGTTCCCTCAATCAGATTCTCAGACCTCTCGGTTGTTGGAAACTAAACTCCTCTTTTTTTTTAATTTTCATCTGAATTTTTTTTCGCAATATTTTTTTTAAAGCCGCAATATTTCCTGACTGAATTTGCGGACTGAATATTAATGCTGTAAAAAAAAACGGCCTGCTTTTTTTTGTCCGGACTAAAAGTCATGCATCTGTAGATTCATATTAAATCCGGTGGATTTGGTGGATGACATAAAAGTTATGTATTTATTGTAAAAATCTAAAAGTGATAAATCATTCAGGTTTGAAACGTACTGCCTGACTTTAAAATATTCTTCATATTCTAAATATTAAATTTTCAGGTTCTGGTTAAATTATGTCAAATTCGGAAAAAATGAATGAAATTCTGGCAAAAGTGAAAGTTTCTGCATCAGATGCCGCTTCAAAGGCAGCCGTTGCAGCAAAAGCTTCATCTGCGGGGATTTCAGCAGGATTAAAGGAGATGCGTGAGAATGCCGCATCTGAGAGCACTGACGGCGGTGCACGCATATCATCTGCCGACGGCGACTTTGAGGCATCCGGTGAGGCCGGCATATTTACGCCGCCGGGGGAAATGAGTATCTCTTCTGACGAAAAATCCGGTGCTGATATGGATGAAAGATACGAGGGCAAAAAAAAGCACTCTCCTGAAGAGGTGATAAACGCCTGCATCCAGAATATAATTGACGGATTTAAAAGAGGGCTTGGAAGCAGACAGATTCTGAGCATTGCCGGTGCGATGGCTTTAATATGGTTTGTCTTAACACTTCTTCCGTCATTTGGGATTAACCCTCTTCCTGTTCAGCTCCTCTCATTTTTGTCATTTGCGCAGGGAGGGCTGACAGGCGGCATGCCCGGATTAATAGGGGGCATAATAGGAAAAGGCCTGATTGCATATTTTGTAACTTTAATAATTACAGGAAAGCTGACACCTGAGGGAATAATCTCACATGTTAAGAGACTGACCGGCAGCTTTGGCGGAAAAAAGTATGACGCAGCTTCTCTTTCTCCTCTGTTAATAGGTCTTGGAGTTTCTGTTTTTGTTTACAATTTCCTTGCAGGCTCATCGTGGATTTTTAATATTCTGGTGGGGGTTGTAGCGTTTATCGTTGCGGCAAGAGCCTTTGCAAACAAAGCCGGATGCATCAGAAAAATTTTCTCCTCTGTTTTTGAAAGCCGGGGATATCCTGATTCAGGAATAATTGCCGGTGTAATGGCAGGATGGGCCTTAGGGTTTGGGCTTGGCGTAGTATTGTCATTTACAGGCGGAATATTAGGCGGCAGTATCTGCTACATTGCAGGCATAATTATTCTTATTGCAGGCATAGCCCTGTTTTATACCGCTAATACCAGAGGAGGTGCTTTGGCATGAAGAGTTTATCCGGATTAATTATTGCAGTATTTGCGGTATTTCTGCTCTTTGGAATTGCAGCAGCGGCATACTCCCTTACTGATACAAGCAAATACGACTACAAACTCTCATCAAAATACATCCACAGCATGGAAGGTGATGAGTTTGTCGTTGAAATGCCAATTAAAATCTATAAAAAAGGAACTGATGAGCTTTTGGCAACTGAAAATACCCTTTTGATCATCAGCAGTCTTGGAAAAATAAATCCTGAGAATTCACAGCGTGTTGATTTATCATCACTTCCGGAAAAAATTTACAGCTATTCATATGAAACTGAGATTTATGGAACACGCTATGGTGAAGTTTCAGGCGGCGGCTACATATTCTCAGAGTTCGGACTAAATGCAAAATATAAAACAGTGAATGATTTTGCATCATACCTTAAAACCGAACTTCAGGACAGTTCCGAGTATACCAATCCAAAGATAGAAACTATCGATAAGACAGTCAACGGCCACCGCGTAATAGGTGAGGTTGAAATCTTAGACGACAGCAACTGGAGGGCCGGAGGTGTTGCCGGCGACAATCACAGAAGCAATTCTTTTACCTACTATGTCATAAGAGAGGATTTCTACCCTGATGGTTCAGGTCTTGCCTTTTTTAAACTAAAGGGCAATTTTGCATATGATAATAACAGGCATGTCAACATAGAATCCTTTGGCAGGGAGCCCTCTCCGGGAAGCACTGAGAGAGGAATCACCGAGATGGATAAAGCTCTTTCTGATGCGATGTCTTTTGCAGACTCTGTTGTGGAGGATGCGGCAAGGGCAAAACATAAGCTGATTGTTGGAAACTACAATGAGGTATATGGCGGATATGGTGCAGGCTCTGCATCCATTAATACCGGAGCAGGGGACGCAGGCGATGTTGACTATAATCTGCCTCTTGTAATTATTACCGGAATTTTCTCTGCAGGAGCTGCGGTTGCAGGAGCAGCTGCGGCTGCAGGCACGGGCAAAAGCGGAAACGAGACCGAGCGTACAAGCACCTACCGGATGAGAATCAGAAAAGACTTTGGGGATGCAATTGTTGCCGGGGATTCGCCGCAGACACTGTATGCCCAGATGATTGAGGTTACATATGAAGGTGAGGAGATAGAGAGAGAGGATCTTACAGCATCCATGACAATGACCTCCGGCGGCGGCCTTATAGTTGAAGACCAGACTTTAACCGGCGGATTTTTGGGTGCATTTATCTCTGCAGATGAATATGAGCAGGCAGAAGAGGGTGTTGTAAAGGTAGCATACACCGGTAAAGGAGGCTCATTTACAAACAATATCCATTTCAGGATTATTGGAAAGCCGCGTATCAAATTCCCCGAACAGGGAAAATCAATGGATATGCGTTTAAACGTCCTATATGGCGACGGTCTTACATATTCTCTTGAAGTTGAGCTTGCAGACTTTTTAGAGCTTCCAAAGGATGTAACTATTACCTGCTCAGATGAAGTTCCTTTATCAGTCAGCCTTGAGAAGACAGATGACACTCACTACACAGCAAAAATTGTCAACAACAGCCCTCTTCCCGAGAAGAACGCAACTGTAAAGACATATCCTGTCTGGGTGAAAGCAGAGCTTGAAGATGATGAAATAGTTGAAGAAACCTTTACAGTAAACTTTTATCCGGAGGGTCTGAGCATCACAGATGTGTCATTTGATGATGAAGGCCGTGCATTGTTTGCGGCATATGATGACAAAGACACAGAAGAAGATGATGTTTCAAAGACCGGCTTTATCGTAAATCTTGCAGTAAGGACGATCGAAAACGAAAAAGAGGTAGTAAAGCTTCTTGACGGAGAAGATTACACTCCTGAGTTTGGTGGATTTAAGGGAACTGATAAGAGAACAGAGGTTTTGGCATCAAAGCTTGAATATGAAATTGAAAAGAGGCCTGACAACACAAATAAGGCTTACGTATTCGCTCCCAAAAAGCAGATTGCCGAGCCTGAATACAATCCGTACTACCTGACACTTTCTGTTTCATGCGAGTATGGCGGTGAGTCATACGAGCTTTCACAGGAGATAAGGCTTATCGGAGATAAGCTTGGAGTAAGAAAAGACCGCGAAACCGAACTTGAAAATCTAAAGAGAAGGATTAGAAAGTTTGGCATTAATGCCGGTGTTGCACGCTTCTTAAGGGAGAACGCAGACAATCTCTCTGCTGATGAGTTAAGGCTTTTGAGCAAGAAGATTGTTTACGACTCAATTGTCTATTATACACAGGAGTCTGCGGATTTCATGCAGACTGCCGATTCAATGGATGACTGGGTCACTTATCTTTCAATCATCAAATGGGTTGGGGATCAGGCATTCTCATATCTTGCAACTGTTTATACAGGCGCTGCCGGAGAGGCAATTCTTACACCGGCAAAGGAGATTTGCGTAGAGCTAATTGGTGAAATCTCATCCGATCTTTTCATGGGCTATGCTGTAAACTGGGAGGAGATAAAAGTCGGCCAGCATGTCTCAGAGATGATTGAGAACTATGTAATGTCATGCTTTGAGGACATCCAAAAGACCAGTCCTAAAAAGCTTGCATATGTTATCGCAGGATTGTGCATCTTTAACCTGATTCGCCACTACACACTTGATGTGGATAGTGACGGAAAACGCAGCTGGTACAATGCTTTTGCCTCTTCATTCTCTGATATATCGCTTGTGTTCATGAAGCAGAAATTCGGAGACTTCATCTCTAATAAGGCAAAAGATCCTTCATCAAAGCTGTTTAAGCTTCTTAACTCCTCGGCAGTTAAGATGATTGAGGATATGATGCCTGAAGGAAAGCTTGCAGTTCCGGGAGTCAACACACTTACAGAGGATGTTCTCGCAGGCCCGGTCTTTAAGAAATATCTTGATGAGATGTTTGGTTTTGGCGCATCCTATGTAACAAATGCCGCAGGAGCGGCTGCTGCGGAAGGGTTGTTTGTCAAGGTGAAGGTTGGAACAGATGATGCAGACCGCGGTGTTGACTGGTATGTTATTGTAAACCCCATGAAAGCTGTTGATAAGATAGTTGAATACATCTTCACATCGCTTTACGCGAATTTCCCGTTCCCGACCGCAGAGCCCGGTGTTAAGAGCGAGATGCGTGATCCAATCTATATGAATCCTGATAATAACCACAAGATTGGATAATCCAAAAAAAACAGGAAGTCTCTGGCCAAAAAAGTCATTTTGATAAAAAGCCATTTAAAAAAAAAGACTCCTTCAATTTTTTGGCAGCATTTTTGCGGCCTTAATAATAACATTTAATCAGGCTGGTTATTTTGGTCTTCTGAAGAAAGATTAATGTAAATTGGCTGTTTTAATTATAATACAGAAATGTTGGACACTCTTATAACAGTAATTATCGCCGGCGGAATAGTGTTTGTCCTCTGGTATTTCCTTAAGAATCTTACAACGCTTATAGTAAACTCCGTAATCGGCTTAATTGTGCTTATTCTTGTATCACAGCTCGGACTATTGGGAATGGAGTCATTTAAGGTTACGTGGGGATCGGTTCTTGTATGTGCACTCGGCGGCCTTCCCGGTGCAATACTGCTGATAGTGCTTAATTTTGCAGGAATAAATATTTAATAAATTCAACGCTTCTTTTTTTTGGTCAGGCTCTCTGGCGGCAGTTGTTAATGGTTATAAGCCACTTTTAAAAAAAGCTTTGAGATGATGAAATCGCATTTTCAGCCTCAAAATTTTGTTTTTTTAACATTCTGCCGCTAAAAGAACTTTCATATACAATTGCTATGTATTAGATGTAATCTGGTTATTTGCGGAGATGATAAAAATGTCTGAAATTGAAAAGATTGAAAAGTATCTAATGGCGATGAATTCCGGAGATAAAATTCCGGTGATGAATCCTTCTGAATTCGGACCTGAATTTATGGGAATTATAAGGGAGCTGAATACTCTTTCAGAAGGATTTTCCGGTATTGGCGAGTGTACTCAAATTCTTACTGCGATGACAGTCAATGACTACACAAGAAAGGTTACCGGCAATTATTCAGGAGCGCCAAAGATTCTGTCCGAGACAATAAACACTGTTCAGGAAAGGCTTCTTGCTCTTCAGCAGGTTGGGGAGGACATGGCAAAGGGCGATTTTAAAAACCTGGAGAAGTTTCGTGCAATTGGAAGTGGTGCAGGGAGAAGATCTGAAAACGACAGAATCGTTCCTGCCTTTATCAAAATGATGGAGGCAATCAGCGATGTATCAAAAGACATTGAAATCCTTGGCCATAACGCGGCTGAAGGAAACATAAACTACAGAAGCGATCCATCTCTTCACAGTGGTGAATACAGGGAAATTGTGAAAGCTGTCAACACAGCAATCGATGCTTTTGTAATTCCCATTGGAGAGTCCATTAATGTCTGCCAGAGATATGCAGATGCGGATTTCACAGCGAGATTTTCTGAAAGCATTGTTGTAAAGGGTGAATTCAACAAATTTAAGGGAGCTGTAAACAACATCGGAGAGTCTGTATCCAAAAACCTTGCCGCAACAAACAAGGTTACAAAGGAAGTTGTATCCAACTCAAACGAGGTTGCAAAAGGCACAGATGAGGTTGCAAAGGCAACAGAGGGTGTTGCAAATGCAAGTCAGAAGACTGCCGAACTTACCAAAAATCTTCTTTTAAGCATTGATGACATAACAAGGCAGATCTCTGATCTCTCAGCGTCAAACGAGGAGATTGCAAGCACATCGCAGGAGGTCTACAATGCCGCAAGCCATGTTGTGGATGTTGGAAAAGAGACACAGGTGCTTGCCAATGTTACCAATAAAAAGATGGGCGATGTGGAAAAGATTGCAAAGGAGAGCGTTGAGGAGATTCAGGGCCTGACCACTCAGGTAAAAGAAGTCGGAAAGATTGTAAAGCTAATCAATGACATTGCAGGACAGATCAATCTTCTGGCGCTTAATGCCGCAATAGAAGCCGCCCGTGCAGGAGAGCACGGACGCGGATTTGCTGTTGTTGCAGGTGAAGTCAAAAACCTTGCAGCCGAGGCAAGGGCTGCAACCGACTCAATAGAAAAGGTGGTCTCAGGCGTTCAGACAGGAAGCGAGAAGACTGCAAAGGCAATCATGCTTGCCAACACGGAGATAGTCGACGGCGTTGAGAGTGTAAACAAGACACTTGAGGCATTAAATGTCATTATAAAGAATGCCGGACAGGTCACACATGATATCGGCGAGATAACAAAGGCAATCGAGGATCAGGCGCAGATTGCAAACAATGTCGTCAACTCTGCAGAGAAGGGCAACAGGATGACAAAGGATGTCCAGAATGAAGCCGAGAGTCTTGCAGCACTTGCAGAAGAGTCAAGCGCCTCGGTAGAAGAGATCGGAAGTGCCGTAAACGAGGTTAATGAGCTTGTCAAGCGCCTTGCAGAGGCCAACTCGAAGTTCAAATATTAAGGTAAAAATTACGGGAGTGAAAAGAATGGCAACCATTGATGTGGTGCAGTTTGAAATTTCAGGCACAAATTATGCAATTGATATCAAAACCGCACGTGAAATTGTTGAGATGATGCCGATAACGCCTGTCCCGAGGTCTCCTTCGCATATCGCCGGGATAATCAATCTTCGCGGCGAGATTACGAATGTGATGAACTTAAACTGTCTTATGGGGCTTGAATCGGCTAAAGATCATATGAGCAAAAAAATAATTGTTCTTGTCCCTGAGGCAACAGGAGGCTCAAATATCGGCCTGATTGTTGATGATGTCCAGAGCGTGCTTCAGATAAATGAGGATAATATCGACCAGATGGATGCCTCTCTTTCAAAGGAGGCGTTTGTCAAAGGAATAATAAAAGCAGATGCGGCTGCAAAAGAGAAAAAAGACCTAGTCATATGGATTGACATTGAAAAAATTCTTGAAGAGACTCTTGGCGGCAGACAGGAATGTGTCTGCTGATAAATTAATTTTTTTTTCGACTGGTACTCTGACTGAAATCATAATTATAATTCCCCGGCAGCCGTGCCAGGTTTTTGCTTTTTTTAAAGGAATTGTAAAAATATCTGGAAAGAAATAAAAAAACAGGAAAAAAACAGGAAAAAAACAGGAAAAAAAATTTAGAAAAAATTTAGGAAAAATTTAGGAAAAATTTTAGAGAAAAATTTTAGAGAAAAAATTTAAAAAATTAAAATGAACGGGAAAATAATCTGGAAATTTTTTTTTTAAAAAAATTAAAGCTCCTGCTTAAAACACGCTTGCCTCTGAATATACATTGACCCTGTCTTCTGTTATTTCGTATGGCTTAATTTCTCTTGAGTGGTTTGAGCGCCTCATTTTTACAACCTCAAGAGCTGTGTGAACCTCTGATAAATCCGAAGGCCTGATATACCTAAGCACTATCACAGTATCCGAGAGGTATTCAACAAGCCCGTATCTGCTTGAATAATTCTGGTTCTGCTCGGTTTCGCTTGTCAATAAAATTGTGCACTCAAGCTTTGACATCATCTCAATAAAGCGAAACATCTCACGCCTTCTTGTGGACTGATCATCAAAGAGGCCTTCAAAGAGAGAAATCGGATCAATTACAACCCTTGATGCGCCAACGCTTTTGATAAGCTGCGGGAGATCGTTTTTTATGCTGTTTATTGAAAGATTGAAGTCTGTCGGATCAAGCTTAATGACAAAAAGTGTCTTGTTCCTGTAAGGTTCAGCCGGCCATCCGCGATCCTGTATCTTTTCATATATGTTCTCCTCGCTCTCCTCAAGACTTATGTAAATGCATTTTTCATTGTTCTTTAAGCCCTCAAAGAGAAACTGAAGCGCAAAGGTTGTCTTTCCTGTACCGTATGTCCCGATAATTGCGGAGGTGCTGTATTTGATAAGGCCTCCGCCCATCATCTCGTCAAGACCGGGGATGCCGATTAAAATTCTCTCTTTAATCATATTACAACCCTGATATTGCTGACTTCAAATGCCGATTCCGGAGTAATTCTGACCGCAAACTTTACAAGATCATTCTCCTCAAGATGCGGCATGACACCCCGGAATTTTTCAAAGTACATAACCCTCTGCCGCTTTCTGCCCGAACTTTCCTCCCACCGAAATGTAATCATCGCATCGCAGCAGTCCGCAATTTCCACAAGATGTGAGTTTGAAAGTATTCCTTCTGATAAAAGCACATATATTACTGATCTCCATGTCTTTGAGATTCTCTGAAGACCCCGCAGGAAACTGATGATATCCCTCCATTCAGGAGTTGTTGCACTCTCTGCTGCAATATCTGTTATCGAGTCAAGGATAATTAAGCTGTTTTGCGAATTTTCATCCAGCTTTTCCGCAAGTTTGGATATGATGCCCGTTTTTTCGGATTTTTTCTGAAAGCGCTCAATAATAGATGTGCTGCTGTACCAGTCGGTTGGAACAACGCTTGATTCAAAGTATATGTCAGAGAGATCAACAAAATTTACATTATCCAAAACTCCCCCGGCCAGATCGCTTCTGAATGAAAGTCCTATCTCTTCAATAATTGATGTTGAAAGGCGTGTGAATGCTGTATATGTAATCCTCTCCGGAAGCCGCCTGCCGAATCCGGCATCGCCTTTCTCCTTTAATTTTGAAAGCAGCATTATTGAAGAGTAGACAAATTCCCGGTTTCCTGCACCCTGCTCGCCTGCAAGAAGTATTACAGAGCCTGGGGGAACTCCTCCGTCAAGCACCGGATCTAATGATGCAATACCTGTCGGGATTTTAACTGCGGCATTATCCTGCATAGATTAAATGATGATTTGGACTCTTTGAATGTAAAGATTTTGCTAAGCGGCAATTTTTTTTTTAATTTTCTTCATCATTTTAATTTTTCTGGCAACTGGAAAATTAAAAAATTGTCTGTTATGTTGGAAGGATTAATATGCCTGTGGTTAATTTATATATTAGAGCCGTCCTGAAAACTGAATAAATGAAAAAAAACAGCGATTTGAATAAATATTGAAATAGCGCTGTTAAATGATTGGTGGGAGATAATGGGATTTTTCCAAAGGTCTGAAAAAAAGGATGAAGAAGAAAGGCGTAATGCGGCAGTGTCTGTAGAGGATGCAGAAAGTCTGTCCGGATACAAAGACGTCTCATTAACCGGAAATGGCACTTCTTCTGTCAGTGGGGAGGAAAATACAGCCGCAGAAATTGAGCCTGTTTTTGAAAAGGGCTTTGCAACCAAAGAAACCAGGAAGGAAAAAGAGGAGAAGGCTCTTTTAAGGCGAAGCAAAACTCTGGGCAAAAAAAGTTTTTTGGGACTTTTAGGGAAAAAATCAGCAGTCCCCGAGGTCTATGATTTTGAAAGGGACGGGCCTCTTATTGAACCCAAAGTGCCTGAGGGCTTCACAGCTGTCTTTGAATACTGGATATCAGACGGGCTGTCAAAGGTTTTAATTGTAAACAGCAATGAAAACCACATAAATGAATACATACTCTTTGAGCCCGCCCTTTCCTCATTTGAGTATGAGCTCTTAGAAAGACTTTTTGCGGATATGCGGGATGTTTTGATTCTGACCGATGAGGAGCTTGTCTATGAAAAATCCCATATCATCCTTGAAAAAATGGCATCTCTTTTAAATGAGTACAAAGTCAGGCCTGAAAAAAAATCTGTCTTCAAACTCCAGTATTATCTTATGAGAAATTTCCTTGGATGGTCAAAGCTTGACCCCCTTATGAAAGACCCCTATATTGAGGATATCTCATGTGACGGCAATGACATCCCTGTGTTTTTGTACCACAGAAAATACCGAAACATAAAAACAAACGTCAGGTTCTCCGAAGAAAGCCTAAACTCCCTTGCAATAACCCTTGCCCAGAGATCTGGAAAGCACATATCAATATCACAGCCCATGCTTGATGCAACTCTTCCTGACGGTTCGCGTCTTCAGCTTACCCTTGGAAAAGAGGTGACTTCAAGAGGCACTTCATTTACAATAAGAAAATTCCGGGAAAGTCCGTTTACTCCGGTTGAGCTGATGGAGTACAAAACATTCAGCCCTGAGCAGCTTGTCTATTTCTGGCTTGCAATCGAGAACAATAAAAGTCTTTTATTTGTCGGGGGAACGGCAAGCGGAAAGACATCATCACTAAACGCAGTTGCACTATTCATTCCTTCAATGGCAAAGGTCGTAAGCATTGAGGATACAAGAGAGATTACTCTTTACCATGACAACTGGATTGCAAGCGTTACAAGGGACATGGTCTCAGAGGCAACAGCCGCAAAGATTGATATGTTTGATCTTTTAAAGGCTGCAATGAGGCAGAGGCCGGAGTACATACTTGTTGGTGAGGTAAGAGGCTCTGAGGCGCAGACACTGTTTCAGGCGATGAACACAGGGCATACAACATTTTCAACGCTTCATGCAAACGGGGTTGATGCGGCAATCCACCGCCTTGAAAATGCCCCGTTAAATGTTCCTCGAAATATGGTGCAGGCCCTTGACATCGTAAGCGTTCAGGCTCTTGTCTACCGCGGACAGGAAAGGATAAGGCGGTCAATGGAGATTGTAGAAATTGCCGGAACAGATCCGGGGACCGGAAATCTCCGTGTCAACAATGTTTTTGATTATGATACAGTAACAGATGTTCATTCATACAGCGGAAGATCAGGTGTCTACAGAAGCATAATGGAGGTTCGCGGCTGGAGCCTTGAGGAGATGAACCGCGAGATTGAAAGAAGGCTTAGTATTTTAAAAGCCATGCACAGCCAGGGGATTAAGGATTATGTCAGTGTGACAAGGATTGTTCAGGCATATCAGATAAACCCTGAGAAAGTAATGTCAAATCTGGATGATTTAAGAGCAGCATTTTCATGATAGCTGACAGATACATCAGATGGAGAATCCGCAAAAATCCGAATGCATACGAAGGGCTCCGCTCTGATCTGATATCCTCAAGAACGGGTATGACGGTTTTTCGCTATGTGTATTATTCACTTTCAGCAGCTCTTCTTTTCGGATTTGTATCAGGCATTCTTGGGTTTTTTGCATCGTCTGTTCTTTTCATCCCGGAGTTTTCAATAAGCATATACAATGTTTTCAGCCTGGAACTGCCGGAATATGAGATTCCGGCTTTTACACAGGCTCTTGCAGGCTTAGCCGGATTTTTTTTATTCTTTGCGGCGGGTTTTTCTTTTATTTATTTAGCAGCCCTTAAAATGCCGGGGATGCAGAAATCAGCACGAAGGACCAAGATAAACCTCTCGCTTCATAATGTGGTCTCATACATGTATGCAATGAGAAGGGGCGGTGCCGAACTTCTTGAGATATTCTCCTCAATTTCAGAGAATGATGATATTTATGGTGAGGTTGCACTTGAATTCCGACAGGTTGTAAGGGATACGGAGTACTTTGGCGCTGATCTGATAACAGCCCTTTCAAATCTTACATTCACAACGCCATCTGAAAAATTCAAGGAGTTTATAGAGGATCTTTTATCTGTAATCAACAGCGGCGGAAATATATCCTCATATCTTGAGTCGCGTGTGAGGCTTTATCAGGATGACGCAAAGTTTGAGCAGAAGCAGTTTTTATCAGTTCTTCAGATTGTTGCTGAAAGCTATGTCACAATCTTTGTTGCAGGGCCGCTTTTTCTAATCATAATTATGGTTGTGATGGGAATGGTCGGAAAATCCGCATACCTTGAACTGACTCTGGTAACCTATGTGCTTCTTCCAATCGGTGCTGTAATTTTTATGCTTCTTGTTGATTTAATCTCTCTAAAGGAGAACGAGGTAGAGAGATACTTAAAGGTAAGTGTTCTAAGCGAATTTTCTGATGTAAGCATATTACAAAGGGAAGGCGAAGAGGAGAATTTTTCACTGCTTGATAAGTACGACAGAAAAAGAGCAGTACTGGAATTTCTGAAAAATCCGCTTAACTGGTTTGTAAGCGATGCAAAGCGCTCATTTTATTTTACGATTCCACTGGCGGCGTTTTATCTTATTCTGCTTTTTTTAAATGTCCCGGTATATCCTGATGCCGAGATGTACTACATGATAATTGATGATCACCTGATTTTGACATCTCTTCTCCTGATTGTCCCTTATGGCATACTAATAGAGATATGGAGGAAAAAGGTCAGTGATATTGAGGCAGGAACACCGGATTTTCTTGACAGGCTTGGCGGTGTAAACAGGGTTGGAATGACTCTTGCAGGTGCGATAAATGTCCTTGTCAGAACAAATCTTGGCGTAATCTCATATGAGGTCAGAAGAATAAAGCGTGATATTGAATGGGGGGCAAGTGTTGGCGATGCACTTTTGCGGTTTGAAAAAAGGGTAAACACCGCAGCTATTGCAAGGACTGTTACGCTGATTACAAAGGCAAGCCAGATGAGCGGAGAAATCGGGGAGGTTTTAAGCATTGCATCAAGCGATGCAAGGATGAGCCAGGTTTTAAAGCGTGAAAGGTTTGGCGAGATGTTTATCTATATTATGATAATTTATCTTGCATTTTTTGTCTTTTTGTTCGTGGTTTTTGTCCTCGATGCAAATTTCCTGACAATACTTGAGTCAATGAACACCCCTGCGGCATCAGGTGCTTCAGGTGCAATGCAGGGTGCGTCGCTTGCACAGACTTCACAGATGCCCATTGACAGCTTTAGGCGTCTTTTGTTTCATACATGCATAATTCAGGGATTCTTCTCAGGTCTTATTGCCGGACAGATGGGTGAAGGCTCAATAAAAGCGGGCATAAAACACTCCGCAATCATGATTCTCATTGCATTGATGGTATTTAATACAATGATTTGAGAAGAATCCTCTTCAAAAATTAAATATTATTTCCAAAAAAAATTAATTTAGAAAAATTCGCCTGTTTTTTTTCATGACAATACAAGAATGTCTAAATACACTGCCTTATCTATAGTAAAATAATAATATTTTAAGCCTGACAGGTAGTATTTATGGTGTGTTGAATTTTGGAGCATAAATCTGAAGCTTTTACAGGCCTTGAGGCGGCAATAGTCCTGATTGCGTTTGTAGTGGTAGCTTCGGTTTTTTCTTTTGCAGTTCTTGGCGCAGGCTTTTTTACAACCGAGAAGACACAGGAAGTTCTTTATTCAACAGTATCATCTACAGGCTCAACTCCCGAGCTTTTGGGAAATGTCTACGGCTTAAAGAACACGTCCGGAATTGACCGTATAAAATTCTCTGTTGATCTTGCACCCGGCGGAGATATTATTGATCTTTCAAGGATGGTGATGACGTGGAGCACACCTGAAACTGTAAAAAACCTTGAGCCCAACAGCCCTCTTTATGTCCTCTCTGAGGGGGCTGTTAATGAGGGCTGCTGGGCAATTGTTGATATAAAACCCTCATCTGCCGCAGATGATACTTTTCTTGAGAGAAATGAGGTTTTTACAATTTTAATCCGTCTTGACTCCGGAGAGGAATTAAAAGAGGGGCAGAAATTTACACTTGAGATGAAATCGCCGTCATCAAGCATTTTCATGATCTCAAGAACCGCACCTTTTCAGATTGACTCAGTAAATATTCTTTAGGTCCTTTTTTGGCGTTTAAGCTGATTTATGCCATAATATTAAGGTTCCTTATCCAAAAAGCCAGTGAGGGCAGCAATCAATTAAACTAATATTCTTTTATGCCGTAACTCAGGAGTAAGGTGATATATCAGATGTGTTCGGTAGGCGGCCCGATGGACGTTGAACTTGAAGAGCGTTTAAAGGGCAAAAAATACAGATGCAACGAATGCGGCACGACATTTGAGGCTGTTGGAAAGCACCCTGTCTGCCCGTCATGCCAGTCTGAAAATGTGACGGCTTTATGAAAATGTCTTTGGGGAGCGGCTATCTCCTCATTGAGGGGGAAAGATCATTTGTACTTGCAGGAACTGCTCCGGAGCAGTTCACTCTTTTTATTGAAACCTATGAAAAAGAGCTCAGCCAGACTGTACTAAAAGGGGATATCATTGCAGTCTCTGCACCCGAAGGCGGTGATTTAAGGCATGCCGCTCTATTGTTAGAGCTTATTAGAACATACCGCCAGCCTCTTGTGGTTCTTCCAAAAGGCCATCCCGGTTCGAAAAGACTTGGGATGGTTGTATCGGCAGGCCCGGAGATTGTTTTTAAGTGCGATATACAAAGAGGCACACATCCTGAGCAGAATGTAATCTGCTCTTCTGATGAGCTTTTTGGAATAAGACTTCTCTGCTGTGAAAAAGGAATTTTGGCAGAAGGAATATCCAAAAGCAGC
>JAEWWL010000025.1 GCA_023396365.1 Methanobacteriota archaeon | reverse complement strand
ATAATGCCAAAAATGAAATTTAGTTATTTATCTTCTCAACAAAAATTTCAAAGGTAAGGTTTTTTCCTGCGAGGTTGTGGTTTGCATCAAGAACAACTTTGGAATCTGTTATGTTTAATATGACAACTTTTAATATTCCGCCGTTATCCTGCATTAAATACTCGGTATTTCCTTTTGTTAACAGGTAGTCCTCCGGGAAGAAACTTTTTTCAACACTAAATATCAGCTCATCCCGGTAATTGCCATAAGCCTCTTCGGGTGAAAGCCTTACTGTTTTTGTCTCCCCTTCTTTCATACCCAAAACCGCATTTTCAAATCCAAAGATCATCTTTTTCTCACCGATAGTAAAGGAAAGAGGGCTGTCAGTGCCTTTTACTTTTTTGTCAAACACTACTCCGTCATCTGTTGTTCCGGTATAGAATACATCAACACTGTCGCCTGTTTTTGCAGGAAGGCTCTCTTTTGTTGGATTTAAATCATCAGCTGACTGCTGGCTATCCACTGCAGAACTGTTTTTAGAATTATTATTGTCTGAAATGCAGCCTGCTGATACAGTCATTAATGCCATAAATACAAAAAAAATTATCAGTTTCATTTTATTTTTATTAATCATGGATATCTGATTAATATGTTTAATTAAGGAATATAAAAAAGTTGTAATTATTTGTGTATTAGAGGCTTTACAAAAAAATGCAGGTTTTAATTTTTAACCGGCATTTTTTTTATTGTCTGCCGAATATGTCAAATATCTGGTCATCACCGGTGTCGCTAAGACGCTTTCTCTCTGCAGGCTCTTCAACAAGTGCAAGCAAAGGCAGGTCCATATTTTCTCCGGGGACGTAGCCGAACATATTTTCCATTTCAACCTGGATTGCATGCATGTAAAGAGCATTTGGAATATCCATAGCGCATAACTCTTCACACTGGCCGCAGTTGACACATGAATCAGATATGTGAGTGTATCTTATCAGGTGGAACATGAAGGGCGGCGGAATCTGACCCGGTGTTACAAGGTGCGGTTTTCTTGTTGAACACTCAACGCAGTAGCAGATTGGACAGTTTTCAATGCATGCATAGCATTTGATGCATTTGGAAGTTTCATCCATTATGAACTTTAAGCGATCTTTTCCTGTTCCAAGCTTTGCAAACTGTGCTGCACGGGCTTTGTCTGCAAGTTTGAACATTGAGTTTTCAATCTTTGCCCTTATTGCAATACCCTGTGGATTTGCTTCAGAAACTTTGATTGCTCCTGCTGCTGCTGCCTTTGTTACAAGATCTGCTCCTTTGTCTGAACAGACTTCAACAAATGTTGCTTTTCCTGCCTTGTCACCGATGACACCCCAGTTTCCGCAGGCAAGATCACACTGCCTTGGAACCTTTGTCTTGCAGCGCTGGCAGTTTGCACGGCGACCGAAGCCTTCCTCTTCAAGGTCATCGATTTTGATGCCTTTTTCTCCGCCTTCATACTCGATGATGAACTGACCCTTATCAATCTCCTCTTTATGAACAGTATCAGGATCTACACCATATTTTTCCTCAATCATAATGCGTCCGGTAACTGGTGATACAGAACCACCGCAGTTAAGGCCTATCATTATGACATTGTCAAGATTTATCTGCTGCCTCTTTGCAAGTTCATACATTGCCTTTGCATCACAGCCTTTTAGTGTGACTGCAATTTTCATGTCCCTTGCGCCGTTGAAGTACTTCTTGATTAATTTTGGCAGAAGAAGAGTACCGCAGTGCAGAGACCCTGCAGCCTTTGCTATATCAGCAGGGTCTGTAATGAAAACAGGTTTTGCATCGTAGAGATCCACACCTTTTTCAACTGTAAGAACACCGTCAACAATCTTGTTTTCCAGTGCATATTTTAAGAGTGAAGTGACTGCACCTCCGCATTCACCTTTTGCAAGCATATCAGCATCAGATGCCCATGCGTAAATCATATCTCCGTTTGCTGCCATTTTCAGGCCTCCTCTTTCTTTCTGACATTAATCGCACATGCCTTGTATTCAGGGGTCTTTGATACAGGATCATATGGAGTGTTTGTTATCCAGTTTGCCCTGCATTCCCAGAAATGGAATGGCATAAACATGACGCCTTTTTTGATGTCAGGTGTTATTTTAATAGGAACATCCACTTCTCCTCTTCTGGAGTAAGCGGTTATTGTGTCTCCGTCATTAAATCCAAGCTCTTTGGCATCTTCTGTGTTTATTTCAATCCATCCGGTCGGACAGTCACGGTTAAGACTCTTTGATCTTCGTGTCATTGTTCCGGAAGGCCAGTGCCAGATTGTAGCTCCGGTAGTCAGGATGAACGGATACTCTGCATCAGTCTGTTCTGCCGGAGGACGGTGCTCTATTGGTGCAAATGTTGCTTTGCCTTCAGGCATTCCGTTGAACTTCTCACCGTGAAGAACTTTTGTTCCCGGGTGGTCACAGGTCGGGCATGGCCACTGCAGACCCTGCTTGTCAATGCGGTCATAGTTCATTCCTGAGTACTGCGGCGTTAGTGCTGCCATTTCATCAAATACTTCAGAAGAGTTCTTCCATGCGAATTTGTCGCCATAGCCCATCTTTGCAGCAATATCAGCAATTATCTGCCAGTCATTTTTGGAAACACCAGGTCCGTCCTGTGCTTTTCTCCATTTCTGGACACGGCGTTCGGTGTTGGTCTGTGTTCCGTCCTTTTCCGCATAGCAGAATGCAGGAAGAACAACATCAGCATATTCTGCTGTTTCTGTAAGGAAAATATCCTGAACTACAAGGAATTCTATGTTTTTGAGAGCCTTGTCAACATGGTTAATATCAGGGTCGGAAATGATTGGATTTTCACCCATAAGATATAAGCATTTTAATTTTTCCGGCTCATCTGCGAATGTATCAAGTATTTCAGGAATTGTAAGGCCTATTTTTGCCGGTAGTTTGTCAACACCCCAGGCGTCCTTGAATTTCTTGACAGCCGCCTCATCGGTTACCTTTTGGTATCCTGGGAAGACATTTGGAAGTGCACCCATATCACAGGCTCCCTGAACATTGTTCTGTCCTCTAAGCGGATTTACACCTGTACCGGGTTTTCCTAAGTTTCCGGTGAGCATCTGAAGGTATCCGACAGAGCGGACGTTGTCAACACCGCACGTGTGCTGTGTGATACCAAGAGTGTAGACAGCGGTTGTCTTCTCTGCCTCATGAATCCATTTGCAGGCTGTTTCAATGTCCTCTTTTGGAACACCGGTAATTTTTGAAACATTTTCAAGGCTGTATTTATCCTGCATTACATTGGCTTTGAAATCCTCATAACCGACTGTTCTGCTGTTGATAAATTCTTTGTTCTCCCAGCCGTTTTTGATGATGTACTGCATCATTCCGTTTAGAAGTGCAATATCAGTTCCTGAATAGTGCTGAATATGAAGATGCGCCTGCTTTGCAGTCGGTGTTCTTCTTGGATCACAGACAATTATTCTGGCGCCGTTCTTCTTTGCCTGCATAATTCTGCGTCCTGCAAGCGGATGGGCTTCAAAGTTGTTGCTTCCAATAATAAATGCACAGTTTGTCTCAGCCAGATCACTGATTGAGTTTGTCATTGCGCCAGAACCAAATATCTGGGCAAGTCCGGCAACAGTTGATGCATGGCAAAGCCTTGCACAGTGATCAATGTTTGGCGTCTGAAGAACAACACGTCCGAATTTCTGAAGTGCGTAGTTGTCCTCATTGGAGGCTCTTGCACAGCAGATTACTGCGGACTGCTCTCCGATATATTTTTTAAAGTTTTCAGCAACCAGATCGAGTGCTTCATCCCATGATGCTTCGACGAATTTTCCGTCTTTTTTGATCATCGGAGTCTTTAAACGATCAGGCGAATTCACAAATTCGTGGGCATAAGATCCTTTAGGACAGACCTTGCCTTCATTTACCGGTGAACGGGTAAAAGGAGCAGTGCCCACTACTTTTCCGTCAACCACTACCAGGTTGAAAGAACAGCCTGTTCCACAATATGGACAGGTTGTTGGAACATACTTAAATTCCATATAACTATACCTCTACGATTTAATCTTAAAAATAAACAATATATAATATATGCTATTTAATAATCCATAAAAAAAGACAGATCTGCTTTTATTTTCATTATAGAGCATTTAAAATTTTTTATTATATGTTTACAAATTAAAAATATTAACTTAGTCTGATTTATGCAATAATTGGTTTACAGCAAAAACAAAATTAAACAGTCTGATTTTAATTACGCGCCTAAAATAAAGTTAAAGATGATAATAAAAGGTAAATTTAAGAAAACGGATTACTTTCAATCATGCATGTTTTAAGTATGTGCGGGCATATTGCCGCATCACAAAATTTAATATGGAAATAATATTTTTTTATTTCCTTTATGAATGAAAAAAAAATTATTCTTATAAATTTTAAATATAATTTATTTTTAATATTGAGCTAAATGAACCTTATTTTTCTCTCTATTAATTTTGGATGGATAGAAATTATGTGTTGAATCTTTTATCAAGTCTGTATGCAACTACAAGAATAGTTGCAGCATAAAGGATTTGCATAAACAGTCCTGTGTAAAAATCTCCCCAGGGGTTGAATATTAATATTGCATAGACCGGGACCAGAATTGAGACAATGTCTTTTTTTGGAAGATTTACCGCGATAAATGCCAGAATAAAAGATGCAGCAATGCATCCGCCAGCTCCTAAATATTTTAAAATCTCATTATTTTGAAATAAATAGCCTGCAAATATGCAGATAAATGCAAGAACAGGAGCGATATAGCATTTGTATTTATAAATTATATTCTTAAGAGCATTATCCATGAGAATTATTAAATCTCAATCTATTATACTTTTTTCAAAAGAAGAAACATTTTTTAACCAATTTTTTGTAAAAACACTTTTAAGATATTATTTTATTATAAATTCACAGGTTCTTAATTAAAAATTCTTAATTTAAAATTCTTAATTTAAAAAGCTGATTCAGATATCATGAATGAACAATAATTAAATGGACAGATTATATATTATCCTGAATTCATAATATCAAAAGCAAACATCCGGTGTCCTGATATGCCTTATTCGCAGTCCTTAAAAAATCTCACACATATAATGCCTGAAGATTTAATAGATCATGTGCTGCTTTTCATAGCCGGAGATTTTTTATTTGCGATGCCGCTTATAAAAATAACATCGGTTTTAAGAATGTTTGAACTAACTCCTGTATCTGAATGCAGGGACTCTGTTAATGAGCATTCTTTGCCTGAATATGATCTTAAAGCAGCCGACGGGTGTATAAGCTACCAGGGAATACGGACTCCTGTTTTTTCATTGATTGGATTTTTTGGAAAAAATAAGGGCGAATTATCACCTGCTGACAATTTAATAATAATTAATACAGGCATTGAAAGCAATAAAAAATTCTGTGCTCTAAGAGTTAAAAAAATTATAGGAATTTACGGAAGAAAAGATATATTTGAATCAGAAAAAAATGATTCAAAAAAAAATAATAAATCTGAATCAAGTGCCGAAGATAACTCTGCTAATGAAAATTTCCTAAGAGTTAATATAAAAAATTTTGAAAGTATCGGATTAAAATTATATCATGATGACTCTGAATCAGGAATTGTTGCAATGATTGAGGATCCCTTTAGATTTTTATTAAACAGCAGATATGAAAATCTAAAGGATATACTGCCTGATGCTGCATCAAAAATTAATAAAGAATATTTATCTGCTGATTATGAGTCAGAAAATTTTGCAGGTTCTGCAGCAAAAGGAGAACTATCAGATGAAACACTTAGGGATTCAGTGTCAAAGGATTATCTGAATAAGTATCCAAACAGAAGAGATTTGACTGAGTTTAAGCATATAGAAGATATTTTAAAAGAAAGAAAAAAAGAAACAACACCCCCTGAAATTGACGGATGGGAGGATGAAAAAACAGACATCCTGCGTTTTCGTCTGATGTATCGGGAATATGCAATTGTGATGAAATATATAAGAGAAGTTTTGATTTATGATCGTCTTACACCCGTTCCCGGAACTCCGGAATATATTTCAGGTATTTTTGCTCTCAGAGGAGAGATTATTTCTCTTGTGGATCTAAGAAAATATTTTTCTCTGCCCCGCACCGGCATTACAGACTTAAACCTGGTTATTGTTTTAACTGACGGGAATATCACGTTTGGAATACTTGCAGATTATATAACTGATATTGGCAGGATTAAAATAAATCAGCTTAAAAATCCCAAAGAACAATATTT
>JAEWWL010000055.1 GCA_023396365.1 Methanobacteriota archaeon | reverse complement strand
CGTTTATGCTCCGCCATTTTTAATTTGAACGCTTTTGTGCGTCCTTTGCCGGAACACTTCGGCCTTACAAAGTGGTCTTTTGTCACATATAAACCTTGTTAAGTTTGGGACACTTTTGAGGTCAGACTCATCGGATCAGGTATGTGAAATCCGATGATATAGCCGCTTTTTATATGATTTTTTGTGATCGCGCAAATGAGGAGATTTTAAAAAACGAATTTAAAATTATTTCAGGAAAGGTGCGCGACGAGAAAAAAATTAATCCGAAGACTTAATCCGGGCTTTTTTTGGTTTTTTTTCTTCATCACACACCTCATCTTCAAAGGCATTATCTGACCATTCCAAAACCGTAATCTCTCCAAAGAACTCTTCCTGTCTTAAAATGAGCCTCCCTTCAAGCATAAGAAATAAAAGCGGAAGATAAACCGAGCGAAGATCCTTTCCCATGTCACCGCACATCTCTGAAAGAGTAACACGACTGCTTCTTTTCGCAATGTTTTCAAAGCAGGAGTAAACAGAGTTTGCATCCTCGGAAAAATCCTCCTCATGCGCAACACTGACGACATCATCAGCATCAAAGAAAAAGTCAGCAGTAACATCCTTTCTCCTCTGGCGGCGTCTGAACATCTTTTCGGCAGTTTTTAGCTCTTTTATAAGTTCATAAAGAGTAACAGGACGCTTCCTGTGATCTTTTCTCTTAATGCGCCTCTGGATTTCACGCTCAAGCCTGTCAACAGGCTCGGCAAATTCTCCAAATGAAAAACCATCATCCTCAGAAAACAAAGAGTCCTCTTCAAAAAATTCGCCCTCAGGCTCAGAAGGCTCATCCGGCTCATCAAGATACTCGGACTTCATCCTGAGAAGTGTAGAAGCAAAAAACAGAGTCCTTCCGGAAATTCTTAAGTCAAGCTTCTGCATTTTGTCAAGCTCAGATAAAAAACGGTCTGTAACCTCGACAATATCAATATTCCAGGGATCAATCTCTCCGGATTCGGCAAGCCTTACAAGAATCTCAACAGGCTCTTCATCCATTTAATTTTACACCGGTAACATATGTGGATTTATCCGGCCTTATAGTAACACCGATAATCCTGTCAGAGCGCTCGATAGTCGGATTTCGAAGTGATACACAGATTGTCTGGGCATTTGTTGAAAGCTGGCTTATCATCGAGGATACTCTTTCAACATTTGACCCGTCCAGCATCATATCAACCTCATCAAGAGCGTAAAAAGGAGCAGGCATGTACTGCTGAATTGAAAAGATGAACGCTAATGTCGTAAGCGATTTCTCACCTCCGGAAAGAGATGACAAAAGATGGACCTTCTTATCACGGGGCTGAACGGCAAAGGTCATCCCGCCTTTGAAGGGGTCCTCCTCATTTTCAAGAACAAGCCTTCCGCTGCCTTCAGTAAGCCTTGCAAAAATTGTCCTGAAATTTGCATCTATTGTCTTAAAAGCCTCCATAAAAGTATCAAATTTCATCTTTTCATAGCTTTCAATACGCTCTATCAGAGTAGCCCTCTCCTTTGAAAGAACATCTTTTTTGGATGTTCTCTCAGATACCTTGCGGCTTGTTCTCTCGTACTCCTCAACAGCAAGCATATTGACAGCGCCTATCTTTTTTATATCCCGTTCAGTCTTTTCTATACTGCCCTCAATCTCAGACAAAGGCAGATCTGTTGTTGCATCCCCGGCCTCTTCCTTTAATGCAGCAATATTTTCTAAAAGAACATTCTTTCTCTCAGAAATTGATGCGGTTGAAAGCTTCACCCTCTCGCTTTCGCCGTCGATTTCAATTATCCGTTTTTCCTCTGCAAATATTTCTTCATTAACCTGATCACGCTTTTTCTGAAGTTCATTTAATTCACCTGAAAAGCTTATGCGGCTCTTTTCAAGATCAGTCAGAAGAATCTCATTTTCTGAAATTGTACCCTGCAGAACAGATACTTCCTCATCAGCAGCCTTTATTTCAGATTCAATCTTCTCCCTTTCTTCCTGCATCTCCAAAAGACGCTTTTTGAAATGACCTCTCTCACGCTGGCTGTCTTCAATATCATAGTCCTTGTTTTTAAGCCGTCTTTCATCCTCCTCAAGCTTTCTTCTAAGTGCCTCATACTGCTCCGAAAGTTCCGGAATTTTAGTATCTGACAACTCTTTTTTGAGTTTTTCAGACTCATTGGTTATTGTGGAAATTTCATTTCCAATGCTTTTTAAGGATTCCTCAAGAACAGACAATTTTTCCGAGCCGGATTTTACCTCTCCGGACATTTCCTCGCGGCGGAGCAGAATTTCAGATTTTTCGCTCTCCAGTTCATTTAAGCGGCGGGCATTCTCATCAAGAATATATCCAATACGGGACAGCTGATCAGATATCCCGGTTCTTCTGCTTCTTTTCTCCTCAGCTTCAGCTGCATATCCCGTAATGGCACCTGAAATTACTGACTCCTGCGATGAAAGTTCAGACATTGCAATTCTTATTTTTTCTATCTCATCATCTGCTGAAACTCCAAAGCCGCCACTCCTCTTCTGGACAGAGCCTCCGGTCATGGCCCCGGCTTTTTCCACAAGATCGCCTGCAAGTGTTACCATCCTGTATTGACCCATCATAGTCCTTGCAGTTTCAAGATCATTTACGACAACAGTTGCACCAAAGATGTAGCGGAAAACAACATCATACAAAGGATCATAATCGAGAAGATTTACTGCATAATCGATTACATTTTTATTTTTCAACGGAGGAAGATCCTGTGCACGCAGTTTGTTTAATGGAAGAAATGTTGCACGCCCAAGCCGGTTGTCTTTTAAGTAACGGATTGCATCAGCTGCAACCTTATCGCTTTCACAGACAACATTTCTGATTCGGCCGCCCGCTGCAATGTCAAGGGCGGCTGCATACTCTGAAGGCGATTTTCCAATCTGGCCGACTGTTCCAAAAACGCCGTCCATACCAAGAATTGCCTCCATTTCTCGCCCCCCCGGCCCTCCTGAAGCATGCTGCTGAGCCTCAAGGCGCATGAGCTCCCTTTCTTTTGATTTCAACTCTGATTTTATCTTTTCAAGGGCCGAACGATTTTCAAAAAGCTTTCCTTCAATTTTAGAGAGTTCTGATTCAAGAACCGTTTTTTCTGCCTGCAGTGATTCAACAAGCCTTCTGTGCTCATCAACTTGCCCGGATTTTTCCTCAATCTCGGCCACAATCTGCTTTATCCTTGATTCAATACGCTCTTTTTCCTCAGTCCTCATGCGGCTTTTTTCAATTAAAACATCCTGCTCCCGAAGAATCTCTGATCTATTGGTTTTCTTCTCCTCAAGAGAATTGATAAGTTCAAAAATTTTTTCCTTGGCGCCTTCAACAGCACTGCTCTTATCATCAAGTACTGCTTTTACCTTTTCAATTTCAGAGCGTACTCCTGAAACCTCCATATTAAGATTGGACCTGTCAATTGAAAGATCTCGGATTTTTTCTGTAAATTCATTTATTCTTGCTTCAGCACGTTTATAATCAAGGAAATTCTTCTGGATTGCCTCTTTTCTGGTCTCTTTGGATTGCAGGATTTTTTCAATAGACTGTCTTGAAAAGGCAATTTGTCCTTTGGCACTTTCAATTTCTGATAAAAGGGAAAGATATTCTGTTCCGCTCTTTTCGTTTATCTCAGCTTCAAGCTCCTTTATCTTTTCACGAAGCCCGGAGATGACAAATTCAATCTCACTGCGGCGAACAAGAAGCCGCTTTAATTTTTCTTCCTGTTCACTTTCAAGATCGGACAATCCTTCAAGCTCAAGTTCGGACTCGCGCAGACGTGCAGCAGAAAGACAGCTTTTCAGGTGTTCAAGCTTTTTTGAAAGCTCCATATACTTTAAAGCCTGTTCCCTTTCGTTTTCAAGCTCGTAAATGCGCTTTTGAAGTTCGGCAAGCAAAAGCTCTTCGCGTTCAATTCTCTCACGCACAACCTCAAGCTCGGATAAAGACTGCTCTTTTTTCTTGTCAAATTCAGCAACCCCTGCGATTTCATCAATTATTTTTCGCCTTTCCGGGTCGCTCATCTCTGTAATCTGGGTGATGTCCCCCTGCATTACAACATTGTAGCCTTCAGCCTTTATTCCGAATTTTGCGAGATATTCAATTACATCACCTTGCTTGCACGCGCGATCATTGATGTAATTGTAGCTGTAATAGCCATGCGGCGTCCTTTTAATTTTGCGCCTTATTTTAGTGTCATCAGAAAAAGTGATTGAAACCTCGGCTGTATTCTTGTTTGTGTTTAAATTGATGAGATCAGTCAGCTTTTCAGCCCTGAGCCCCCTTGCGCTTGAAAGTGCAAGACAAAACAGAATACTGTCTATAATATTGCTTTTGCCCGAACCATTCGGTCCGGATACGACAGTGAAACCTTCATAAAATGGAATTTTGGTCTTCTTGCCAAAAGACTTAAAATTGTCTATTTCCAGTTCGGTTATATACAATGGCCGGCTACCCCTGATTAATTAAAAAATTATTTTCTCTTTCTTTTAATTTCCACAGTATCATCATCATCTGCATAAATCAGGGGTTTTCTGTCGATAGGATCCCTTTCACCAGGCCTGCGTGAGCCGTTTGCACTTATGCGGCCGCTCCTGTGATCTGCAATTATCATATCTTCGCCGAATTTGGCCTCACGCCTCATAGTCCCGTCAGGCTGAATGATAAGAACTTCCTGCTGCTCCTCTTTTGGCTCCTCAGGTGATGCAGAACGTGCTTTTTCAACTGACTTTCTGTCTGCAACCATCTTTGGCGATTCCACGACAGGATAACTTTTTGATTTTATCTCATCGGATTTTCTTGCAACGGGTTTTTCGTCCAGTGATTTGGAAAGCTTCTGGACGCATGCCTTTAAATCAAGCATCTCTGCGGTAAGACCTCTTACAAGGCCGTCAATTTCCTTAAGTTCCCGTTCAATTCTTAAAACACGCTCTTCTCCAACAGGATTGCTGTTGTTGAATTCATGAATGCTGTCTCTTAACATCTGAATCTCCCGCTCCTTCTCTTCAACTATATGCTCAAGATCTCTTATTCTGGCATCGCTCTCTTTAAGATCCATATATAATACCCCGGATATATGAAAAGTAATCTTCCTGCTTTAATAATATTCTTATCTGAAATGCGCCTTTCATAGATATTTCCTTTTCCAGCAATAAAAAGGGTTGTTTATTTTTGCCTGAGGGGTTGCAACTGCCAAAATACTTAATCAGCTTAAAACCAACATTTCTGCATATGTCTTATCTGGCCGATTATGACCCGGAAGTCTATGATGTAATAGAGAAGGAGCGCCTCCGTCAGATTAACGGATTAGAGCTCATAGCATCCGAAAATGTAGTAAGTAAAGCCGTCCTGGAAGCTGTCGGCTCAATAATGACCAATAAATATGCCGAAGGCTACCCAGGCAAAAGATACTATGGCGGCTGTGAATTCCATGACATGGTTGAAAACCTTGCAAGAACACGCCTCTGTAAGCTTTTCGGCGCGGAGCATGCAAATGTCCAGGCGGTATCGGGAAGCCAGGCAAACCAGGCAGTCTATTTTGCTTTCATGCAGCACAATGACAAACTTATGAGCCAGGATCTCTCCCAGGGAGGGCACCTCTCACACGGCTCACCAGTAAATATTACAGGAAAATGGTATTCAGTCGCCCACTACGGTGTAGACAAGGAGACTGAGATGCTTGACTATGCACAGATTGCAGATCAGGCAAGGCACGAAAGGCCGAAAATGATCGTCTGCGGGGCAAGCGCATACCCAAGAACCATCGATTTCAAGGCTTTTAAGGATATTGCAGAAGATTCGGGTGCATTATGTACTGCCGATATCGCACATATCGCAGGCCTCGTTGCAGCAGGCGAACACCCGACATCAGTTGGAGTTGTCGACTTTACAACAACCACAACACACAAAACATTAAGAGGACCCCGCGGAGGCGCTATTATGTGCTCCGGGGAGTATGCAAAGGACATCGACAGGTCGGTTTTTCCGGGAATGCAGGGCGGGCCACTTATGCACGTAATCGCAGGAAAGGCAGTATGCTTCAGGGAAGCCTTAACACCTGACTTTAAGGACTACGCAAAGCAGATTATTAAAAACTCAAAGGCGATGGCAAAAGTCCTCATTGATGAAGGCTTTGACCTTGTATCCGGCGGAACAGACAACCACCTGATTCTTCTTGACCTTACAAACCTTACAAACAACGGAGATCACTTAACAGGTCTTGAGGCTGAAAACTACCTTGGAGATGCAGGAATCACAGTTAATAAGAACACAATTCCGCGCGAAAAATTAAGTCCGTTTGTAACATCAGGCCTTCGCATCGGAACACCTGCCGTCACATCACGCGGAATGAAGGAAAAAGAGATGGAGCAGGTTGCTTTGTGGATCTCAAGAGTCTTAAAGGATGTCTGCAAAAACAGAAGCTCAAAGACAGAAATCAATGCAGTAAAGCAGGAAGTAACCGAATTCGCATCAAAATTCCCGCTATATCCTGAAGTCCCATGATAATAAACGGTAAAGAAATATCTGAAAAAAGGCTTGCCTTAGTAAAAGAGGAGATTAAAGCCTCAGGCCTTACTCCCTGTCTTGCAACTGTAATAGTTGGAGATGACCCTGCATCGCAGATGTATGTCAGGATGAAGCATAAGGCATGCGACCAGGTTGGAATAAAATCAGCAGGGGTTGTTCTTCCTGAAAGCTCAAAAACAGAAGATGTTTTGTCAGAGATTTCAAAATTAAATGCAGACAATTCTGTGCATGGCATTCTTGTTCAGCTTCCGCTTCCAAAACACATAGATACAGAAGCGGTAATTGAAGCTGTGACACCAGATAAGGATGTCGACGGATTTCATCCATATAATTCAGGCAGACTGTTTTCAGGGATGCCTGAATTTGTTCCCTGCACTCCCGGCGGAATTATGACACTGTTTTTTGAATACGGAATTGAAATATCCGGAAAAAAAGCAGTGGTTGTCGGGAGATCAGTTGATGTTGGAAGGCCCATGGCTGCGCTTTTGATAAATGCCGATGCCACCGTAACAGTATGCCATTCAAGGACAAAAAATCTCGAAGAAGAGATGAGAAGTGCCGACATCCTGGTAAGCGCTATTGGAAAGGCAAAATTTGTAACCTCAGATATGGTTAAATCCGGCGCTGTTGTAATAGATGTCGGGATAAACCAGGACGAAAACAACAAACTCTGCGGAGACGTCGATTTTGAATCAGTAAATAAAAAAGTCTCTGCAATCACCCCTGTTCCGGGAGGAGTGGGGCCGATGACAATTGCAACGCTTATGGAAAATACCCTTAAGTCAGCAAGAATGCATGCAGACCTGTAGAATAAAAAATATTGAAGTGGGAGGCAGCGCGCCTGTAAGATTAATGGGCGTTATCAACTGCAGCCCTGAATCTTTTTTTGCAGAATCCTATACCCCCCCAGAAAAGATTTTTGAAAAAGCCTGTGAATTAAAGGATGCAGGTGCAGATATTATTGACATCGGCGCAAGAAGCACTGCACCGAATTCACCGCCCATATCTGTATCAGAAGAAATAAAAAGACTTAAAAATACATTAAAAGAATTTTCAGGAAGCGGAATTTTAATATCAGTCGATACAATGTATCCGCAGGTTCTCTCAGAGTGCCTCAGATATGACATACACTGCATAAATGACATCCACGGTCTTGCCAATGCTGAATTTGCAAAGATTGCAGGAGACAGCGGACTTCCTGCAGTATTGATGGCAACAACAAAAAATCCCGGTGACTCTGTCGGCTTTGATGAAATTTACAAGGCTTTAAAGACAGTAATTAAAAGAGCGGAGATAGCAGGAATCAGTGAATATATTCTTGATCCTGCAATAGGCAAATGGACGCCAGACAGGACGTGTGAAAACGACTGGGATCTTTGCAGAAGATTTTCAGATTTTTTAAGCCTTGACAGGCCGCTCCTTGCCGCAGTCTCAAGGAAGACATTCATAGGTGATCTGCTCGACAGGCCTCCTCAGGGAAGACTTACAGGTACACTTGGAGTGACATTTTCTCTTCTGGAAAAAGGAGCCTCAATTGTAAGGGCACATGATGTCTCCCATACAAAAGATTTAATCAGAGTATTTGAAAAATTAAACAGATTATAATGACAGGCTTTTTTCAGGTATTTGGAATTAAAACAGGAATACTGGCTCCTGGCGACAATATGGCTGAGAAAATTATTGAATGCGCAGGACAGGCAGGAGGCATCCTTGACGGGGATATTATTGCTGTTGCTGAAAGCGCCCTTGCAACAACAGAAGGCTCCGTAATTAAGCTCTCAGAAGTAACACCTTCAAAAAAAGCTCTTGAATATGAAATAACCTATCATATTGATTCAAGGCTTGCAGAGGTGGTTATCAATGAAAGCGACAGGATAACAGGGGGAATCCATGGTTTTCTCCTGAGCATTAAAAACGGAACTCTCCTTCCAAACGCCGGTGTTGACGCTTCAAATGCACCGCCAGGATGTGTTGTAACACTTCCAAAAGATCCTGATAAAAGCGCTGAAAAAATTTATCAGACAATACTAAAAAAAACAGGTAAAAAAACAGGAGTGCTTGTAATTGATTCAAGAACTCATGCAATGAGGCTTGGATGCTCCGGTGTTGCAATAGGATGTTTTGGTATCGCCGCTGTTGCAGATGAAAGAGGGAAAAAAGATCTCTTTGGCCATCAGCTTGAGGTGACAAGGATTGCAACAGGCGACAACCTTGCATCGGCAGCCGAGCTTGTAATGGGAGAGTCTGACGAATGCACACCGGTTGCAATAATTCGTGGAATGTCAGGACATCTTATGGACAACAGTACAGGCGTTGAGTCTATTGATCCTTCAGAGTGCCTCTTCATGGGTGCTGCGATGAATGCCAACCCTGCCTTTTTCAACAGAGACTGATATTCCAAGATTTTTAAGATATTCCCTGCTTTTTCCGCATCCGTGAAGAAGGACTTCCACAAGATCATCTTTTTCATCTATATCGGTTGAAAGCCTGAAAGAATCAATGACCTCCACGGAAAGGCCATACTTTTTAGCCACATTCATGTGATCAATAAAGCTTGCACCATAAAAATCCGCTCTGAACCGTTTTGGGTCTTTTACAAATATCACATTTGTCCCTCCGCCGATTCCGGGAACTATTGACATATCCTTATCAGTTGAAATTACCCTTATTACTGATTCTTTTGTTAAAAGAGGGATATCGGACATAATTATCATAACAGGCCCGCTTATTTCAGAAAAATACTCATTAATGGCCTCGTTTAGTCCAAGCTCCTTCACAACTGTATCAGAGCCTTCAGAACTGATCGGGGATGTACTAAGAAGTGTTGCTTTGCATCCCGCAGATAAAACACCGGATATAACATCGGCAAGCATTGCAAGAGCGAATTCTTCACGCTCTTTCTGGTCCAGTATACATGAAAGCCTTGTCTTTGGATTTGACGGCCGGAACGGGATGACTGCATTTATCATCGGTATCAGGTTTTATCGGTATTCTTCTAAAAGCATTCGGAATCATCACGGGAAATCCAAGATGTAATAATAGAAAAAAATCCGGTGCTTTTCTTAGAATTTCTTATCCCACCAGTCAGGATACTCCTCTTTTTTCTTTCCCAGTACAACTGCCGCAGTCAATAAAATTGCAAACGAGGAGATGATTAACGGAACAATAAATGGCTTGTCAGGCTGTGATTTTGCAGAGTCATCCTCTGATATAATATCAGACTCATGAATTACAAAAAATTCTGAATCCAAACCTGATTTTGAGACCTCATTTAATGTATCTTTGCTGTCTGTCAAAGCATCCTGTTCAGCTGTTGTACTCGCGATGGAATTAAAATTATCAGACAACACTTTATTCTCATTATCTGCAGCAATTGCAAACCATGAAAACAGGGGCGCATTGGCTGAATAAGAGTAATACCCCCCATATTCTCCGAGATATACTGTTTCAGCCGAATGCCATCTCCCTTCCTCTTTATTGTAATAAATCATTGTTATATCACAGGACTCATACCCGTGAGAGTCCATCCAATTCTTACCAACCCTGAATTTAAAAGAACAGCCGGAAATTTCTGATTTATCAGCGTAGTACAGAGTCACTTCTTCATATTCATAAACTTCTTTTTCAGGCGGATTAATGGATGATGGAAGATATCCCTGTTTTTTTACAGTTACCATCAGTTTTGGGATAACATTTTTTGCTGCAAGAGAAAGCTCATAAACCGCACCTTTATCCACAAATATGAATGTTGAAGATTCACCTGAATTTATATTATAAGATGTCCCTACACCGGTATCTTTGTTAAAACCTCCATCTGATGGCAGATTGTCTGACAGCGGCGCACCACCTGATGATTCAGCCGACTTTATTTCAAATGCATCTTTTCCTTCAGCACTCTTACCATCAGGATTTATTATAAAAAGGTTCCAGACTCCTGCCTTTGAGCCTGTTATATCAAAGGTGCAGTCTATCTGCCTGCTGTTTTTAACAAAAACACTGGTTGCAAAAATATCGGATTCACCGGTTTTTGAAAGCTTAACAACAGGCTTTACTGATGCCGTTTCATAGAAATCCGAACCATTAATCTCAACAGATACAAGACCACTATTCACAGCATATGACGGATTTAAAGAGTCATATGAAGCGTTATAATTTAATTTATAAAACTTTACAGTACCATTGCCATTCAAACTATAGGGTGCTCCAACCAGAGTGTTATCATTTGAGATAGAAACAGAATGACCAAATTGATCATTTGCTGAAACACCGGATTTCACATCCTTTAAAATCCATGATCCATTCTCTATACTTTCATAAAAATAAGCGGCACCAGTATTTGATAAACCATAATATGCTCCAATAATAGCATTATTACCGGATAAAGATACAGAACATCCAAAGTGATCAGAGGCCTTTGCACCGGATTTTGCATCTTTTAATATCCAGTTGCCATATTCATTGCATTGATAGAAATAAACAGTCCCCTGAGCAGATAAATTCATGCACGCCCCCACGAGAGCATTGCTGCCTGAGATATGAACCGAATTGCCAAACCAGTCATAAGCTGAAAAACCGTATTTTATATCCTTTAAACTCCAGTTTCCACTGCTTTTATGTTCATAGAAGTATACAGCACCAGGAGATGATAAGTTGCCACGAGCACCAACAACGGCAAGATTTCCGGAGACAGAAACGGAATTACCATAATAATAAATCGCATTTGAAGCGGATTTTGTCTCCTTTAGCACCCAGCCTCCGCTGCCGTCATGTTCATAAAAATAGGCGCCTCTGTCGGGCGCTCCGATTACTGCATAATCACCTGATAATGAGACAGAATTGCCAAAATTATCATTTGCCGCAACACCCGTTTTAATATCCTTTAATATCCAGTAACCGTTTTCATTCCTCTCATAAAAATAAGCAGCACCTGCATCTGTGTGGCCCCCACTTGAATTGCAATCGGCCCCAATTACAGCATATTTCCCGGAGACAGAGAGAGAATTGCCAAATTTATCACCCACTGCCAAACCGGTTTTTATATCTTTTAATACCCATAAGCCGTTACTGTCCAATTCGTAAAAGCAGACAGCTCCATTATCCCCGGAGGATGAATTTCCATAGCCATTTACACACGCTGCAGAATAATTGCCTGAGACAGATACAGAATAACCCAAATAATCATTATTTTTTTCCCCGTATTCTGTATGTACTTCTTTAAGTGATGGATCAACATAAACCGGGTAGACTGCAGAAGAATCATCAATCTCCCAGAAAATTTTATTCTCTTCAATAAAGAGTCGGGATGGAAGTTTTTTTCCGGTTAAGTCAAAGGCATACATTCCCGAATACTCACAGATGCAGCCATTTTCATTTAAAAGATAAATATTGTCTCCATTCAAAGCCAAAAAGAAATCACCTGACAACTGGAATCCTGCTAAAAGATTTCCGTCACCTTCAGGTTTGTCAAAAATTATCATGCCATGCTCAATCCCTGAATTCGTATTTTTGTACCACTCGGAATATCCGGAATGTGAGAAAACAAGAGTCTGTCCGGATATACCGGCTTTTGGAAAATCAGGTATAGATGTATGTGAAATTCTTCCCATTTCACAAAGACACAATGAAAAAGAGCCATAAGATGTATTTATAATTACAAGCCCTGATTTATCTCCCGCCAGACTTATTCCTGATTCTCTGTTGCAGGCCAGATATTGACTGCTTTTATTATCATATGAAAATAAAAGATTCTCATTTAAAATATCTTTTATGATTAAATATTCATGTGAAATATTGCTGTATGACAGCAAAAACCTCGAAAATTCAGTATTTCTAATAGGTAAATCATTAATTAAAGAAAATTCATCCATACCGGAAATGCTGCAAAAACCGGCCGATGGCTGAATGAAAAAGAAAAATAAGAGCATAGCTACAGCCAGAATTATGTAAATACACCGCATTCCAATCCCCGGGCATTAATATCCAAAATCAGGCTTACTGGTTAATATCTGATAACAATAATACCGGATTTTGTATATATAAAAAACTAAACCTTCTATTCATTAAACCTTTCTTTTTAAAATTTTAAAAAGAGCTGACATTATTTAAATAATCTAAAAAGATTCTTCAAATTCCTAAAATTTCACCCATTCTGTTTATCAGAATTTGCATGGCAAAAATTATTTAAAAAAGAAATGGCAGTGGCAGCTGCCGTCTGTTTCTATTTCATCCCTGTGAAATATGCAAGGGCAGACAATTTCTTTGTCCTTTTTTGGATCACCCGAACGTATCCTGCACGGGCAGTACCTCTCGCCAAACCTGATTGTGTTTCTTGCAAGACCCTTAACAACCGCAGAAAGCTGTTTTTCATCAGGATTTACTCTCCAGCCGTTCTCCTCAGCATATTTTTTTGCCCAATACAGAATCTCTTCCGAAAGTTTCTCTGTATCGCCGTTGCCAGTGTCATTCTCTGCCATATCAACAAACTCCTTTTTTCTGTCAGTCGCTTTTTTTTCTTAAAAAATTATTTAGACTCTAAATGCTTAATCATTGAGTCAAATATCTTTTTGCCGTCTGATGATCCAAGTATCTCCTCAGAAGCCCTTTCCGGATGTGGCATCATTAAAAGAACGTTGTCCTTTTCTCCCAAAACACCGGTGATGTTGTTTAAAGCTCCATTTGGATTAAACTTAGGTGTTACTTCTCCTGATTCACTGCAGAAGCGGAATGCAACCCTTCCTTCGTCCTCAATTTTATTAAGGTTTTCTGGTGATGCAACAAAACGGCCCTCTTTATGTGCAATAGGGACTTTTATTACTTCGCCTTTCCTGTAAAGCGATGTGAAGGGTGATGTGTTGTTTTCAACTTTAAGAAATACACTCTCGCAGATGAATTTAGGGTACTCATTTATCGTGAAAACGCCGGGAATCAGTCCTGCCTCAGCACCTATCTGTGCACCATTGCATATTCCAAGAACAAGTCCGCCTTCATTTGAATGCAGGATTACATCCTTCATAACAGGTGTCCTTGTTGCAATAGCACCTGCACGAAGATAATCACCATAAGAAAATCCCCCGGGGAGAATTATCGCGTCATACTTTCTTTTAAGACCGTCTTTGTACCATACAAGATCTGTCTCAACGCCACAGACATCCTGGAGAACGTGGAGTGCATCGCGATCGCAGTTGCTTCCTCCAAACTGAAGAACAGCAAATCTCATACTTCTTTAACCTCAATGAAATAGCTGTGGATAACAGGGTTTGCAAGAAGCCTTTCGCACATCTCACCGGCTTTTATCCTTGCTGCCTCTTCGCTTTCAGCATCAAGGCCAACTTCAAAAACATCTGCCGTCTTTAAATATCCGGTCTCAAAACCAAGATTTGACAGGGCATGCTGAATCGCACGTGCCTCAGGGTTTAGCATTCCGCTCTTTAGAGAGATTGTAATTTTTACATCAAATTTCATATCAGGTGCTCCTTTTTCCATTCTTCGATTTTTCCTACGACTTTGGCATATGCTGTCATGACATCGCCCTTGTTGAAGCGGTATACATCCTTGTCAAAGGACTCCTTTGTTTTCTTGTCCCAAAGACGCATTGAATCCATGCTTATCTCATCGCCAAGAAATATCTCATTTCCGCATCTTCCAAATTCGATCTTGAAGTCAACAAAAATAAGGCCGAGCTCATCAAAGAAGTCATACAGAAGTTTATTGATTTTAAGAGTTACAGCCTTTATCTCATTTAATTCATCAGAGTTTACAAGGCCAAGCGCAAGAATCAGATCATCATTTACTGACGGATCGCCTCTTTCATCATCCTTATAATCGGTTACAATTACCGGGGGATTTAAAACCTGGCCTTCTTTAAAGGGCAGTTTTTTGACAATGGAGCCTGCCGCAACATTACGTGCAATAACTTCAAGAGGAATCATCTCAAGCTTTTTGACAACCATTGTGCGTTCGTCAAGCATCCGCACAAAGTGTGTTTTAACGCCGTTTTTCTCAAGGTAATCGAAGAAAAAAGCAGATACTGCTGCATTGTAGGCTCCCTTTCCCGAAAAACTGTCCTTCTTCTCACCATTAAAAGCAGTCATATCATCTCTGAAGCAGGATATGAGTTCGTCATCCTTTTCAGATTTATAGATGGACTTTGCCTTTCCTTTATAGAGGAGTTCTCCCATTTCCATAGTTTTTTACAACCCCGAAATAGTCAGTTATTATTTGTCACTTCTATTGTGAATATCTTTGTTTAGTCTGTTGATAAGAGATGATAAACCTGAAGGGTACCAGCCAAGGTCTATATATTTCTGATATATGCAGAGGCGCTCTTTTAAGCCTCTTTCTCCTGCAATCTCTCTTAACTCATCAATTGCAGGCCATGGATGCTCAGGGTTTACAAAATCAATAGTAACCGGTGATACTCCGCCAAGATCATCGACTCCGCAATCTATCAGATCTTTCGCATCGATTAGATTCGGTGGAATCTGGATTTTTACATCCCCGGAAAAAATTTCACGTGCAAGCCTTATTGTCTCGCATATTTCATCTTTTGTCAAAACAGGCCGTTTTTCCATAGGCGTACCGGGTTTTGGACAGAAATTCTGGATAATAATCTCCTGTATGTGCCCGTATCTTTTGTATAAGCCCTCTATCACCTCAAGAGAGTCTTCACGATCATCCATTGTCTCGCCGATTCCTAAAAGCAGTCCTGTCGTAAATGGAATCCTTAATTTTCCGGCATCCTCCATCATTGAAATCCTGACAGCCGGATCTTTTCCGGGGCTGTTTTTATGAGCAGGAATATCAGCTGTTGTCTCAAGCATAAGCCCCATGCTTGCATTAACCTGCTTTAGCCTGGAAAGCTCATTATAGTCAAGAATTCCTGCATTTGTATGAGGCAAAAGTCCGGCTTCAATTGCCTTTAGAGACATATTATAACAGTAGTCAAGGATTGATTCACATCCCGTTTTGGAAAGATGCTCCATAAAGCCGGGTTCTGATTCAGGCCTTTCACCGAATGTGAACAGGGCTTCGGTGCATCCGGCCGATGCCCCCTTTGCAAGAATGCCTGTAACTTCACACTCACTCATAATGCATCCGTCCCGCACAGGCTCCCTGAATATGCAGTATGCGCAGCGGTTTTGGCAAACGTCTGTAAGAGGCAGGAAAACATTTCGCGAGTATGTTAAGGCACTGCTTTGCATAAAGATTAGTTTGTCCTTTGTTTGTATTCAACCAATCGGAAAAATGTATGATAAAAAAATATTATTAAAAAAAGTATTCATTAAAACCACTGCTCAAGTGTTTTCTGACCCTTTTTCTGGTTTAATTTATCAAGCAGAGGATCTATTCTTCCACGTGAAAATTCATACTCTCCGCAGAGATAGTCAATAACCCCGTCATTGTCGCAGGACTTCCACTTTAGATCATATCCGCCTTCAAAAGGCGGATTTAAGAAGAATTCCTTTACATGCCCAAAGTCAGATTCAGGCTTTTTCTCAGATATATATTCGTTGTATTTTCCTTCGCGGACAATTTTCAATGCCGTCTTTGCGCCGATTCCTCTAAACCCTTCATTAAAGTCAGTTCCTATAAGAATTCCAATCTCAATCAGATTTTCGCGTGATAAGCCAAGTCCTGACAAGACCTCAGAGAGAATTATCTTTTCAGGACTTACGGTAATTGTTCTACCTCTCACCTTTCGCTTGCGGCTTACGGTCATATTCCTCACAAGCCTTGGAGCGCCGAATAAAAGCGAATCATAATCCTGTGACACTGAGTACTGCACATCACCCTTTGCGGCCATAACAGAGGCCTGCGCCTCACCCTCGCTTGGGGCATCCATGAATGGTATTCCCATTAGTGAGAGTAGCTTTTTAGAGCTTTCAATAATCTCTGAATCAACCTTTGTTGCAGAACGCGCCTGCCTGAATGCCTCCTTTGTATCGCCGACCATCACAGCCTCTTTGTATGCAGCCTCAGCCTTTTTCTTAAGCTCACGTCTGCCATCTAAAGTACCTGACTTAAACTCAGGAGGTTTTCCGTCAAATATGAATACAGGCCTCATACCATTCTCTAAAAAATTTGAGACCCTGAAAAACAGCCCTGAAAGATGAGATGTTACACGCCCGTGACTGTCCATCAAAGGCGTCCCGTCAGGCTGCCTGATTGTTGTCAAAAACTGGTAAAGGGCATTATTGCCATCAACTGCGCAGCTTCCTGAAAGCTCATCCCAGCCGACAGGCTTTTTGTAATCCTGAAGAATGTCTCTTAAAGCAACTCCCATAATAATTCCTGCAAAATAATCTTTTAAAAAAAAGATTTGTGAAAATACGTCTTTTATTATCTGTAAACCCGGCGCGACAGTGCATCAATTACGTTTTCGACATCCTCTGACATCGCATCACATCTCTGATTTACATTTTTTGAGACTTCCTCCAGGTTGATTCTCATTGTTCTTTCGCGTGAGGCAATGCTTCTCTCAAGGTCTTTTATCTTCTTGCACAGAGACAGTATCAGACCGGCAAGTGATATCATCATAAGACCGGTGGAAACCGCAACTATCCAGTCCTGCCACAGCCTTACCACCATGGCAAGAGTTGATATGACAAGGATAACTGCAAGAATTATGTCCTTTGTATTGTCATATTCATCCATGCTTTAAAATGCATACAGACTGCATATTAATCTAACTATTATTTTTCACAGACACCGGGAAATTCTCAAATATTATTTTAAAGACTTTCACTTTTTATGCATTGTATATTTATATGAATTGAAAAAAACACCTAAGAGAACACAGCCCAAAACCATATTCTGCGGCTTTGGAGATTTTACATATGAATATTAAAGAAATTATGCCGTTTATTGCAATGGGTGCGATGCTTATTGCTGTTCAGATTGCAGCAGTCCTTCTCTCGCCTTTAATGAATGAGGCAGGATATACCGCTTTTGAAAATCCTGAAGCAATTGAAAATATCATGTATTTTCTGGCTATTCTTTTTGTTTTTACAGCAGCACTGCTTCTGCTTATAAAATATAAAGGAAAAAAAATGCTTTCGTGGATTATTGCAGCCTCGGTGTTTCTCGTATTTCTGTATATATTTGCAGCAGTACTTGGAAAAATACTTGGAGTCACTTTGTATGCAGCCGCACTTACAGCTGTTTTATCACTTTTATCAATGCTTCTTTTATACAGGTACCCTGAATGGTACGTCATTGACACACTGGGAATTTTAATCTGTGCAGGCGCGGCCTCGATATTTGGCATATCACTAGAGATATTTCCTGTCATAGTTCTTCTTGTGCTTCTTGCGGCATATGATGCAGTTTCTGTTTACAAAACAAAGCATATGTTAACGCTGGCAGACGGCATCATAAATACAAAGGCGCCTATTCTGGTAGTAATTCCAAAGAGCAGAAAATATTCATATATCAAAGAGGGCTTTGAGCTTCAGAAGGAAAAAAGTGAGAGAGGGGCTTTTATGATGGGAATGGGGGATTTAATCATGCCGTCCATACTTGTTGTCTCATCATACATCTGGCTTGATGCACCGCATCTTCCAATAGGAATAAGCCTGCCGACACTTACGGCATCGATTGGCTCTCTTGCCGGACTCGGAGTTCTTCTTTATTTTGTTTCAAAAGGAAATCCGCAGGCAGGTCTTCCAACACTAAACGGCGGGGTCATTCTGGGATTTCTTTTTGGTTGCGCGCTATCAGATTCTTGGGGCTGGCTTTCAGGTATTCTCTAAGCATTGATACAACATCATCCACCCCTTCGCCTGAAACGGTTGACATATTTTTATGGCCCGATAATTCCTTCATATCGGCTTTGTTTACAACGGTCTCAAAAGGGACACCTTTTGTTGCATCTTTTATGCTCTCCATAAGATTCATCTGTGATTCAAGGGAGTATCCGCATGCTTCGCTCGCATCTATTATGAAAAGAATAAGGTCTGCAAGATTTGTGATTGCAGAAAGAGCCTGCCGCTCGATTGCGTTTCTCTCCTCAACAGGCCTGTCAAGAACACCGGGAGTGTCTACAATCTGAAACCTGTCTCGGCCCACTTCATGATGCCCGACAATGACACGTTTTGTTGTAAATGCATATCCGGCAACCTCTGATGTGGCGGAGGATACGAGGTTGATAAATGAGGATTTGCCGACATTTGGATAGCCTGCAACTACTACTGTAAACTCCTCCTCTCTTATGTCAGGGAGTTTTCTTAAAACATTTCTTGCTTCATTTAAGTAAAGGAGATCTTTTTCCACCTGGTGAACTATTGATGCTATCCTTGCCGTTGCCTGTTTGCGCATCACGGCAGTATCTTCTGAATTTCTCATATCGCGGGCATATGTGCCGCCCACTTTTCGGGCAGTCTCTGCTGCCCACTGTAATGCCCCAAGAGAATGCCTTATTTTATCCACGCTGAAGAGCAGATTTACAATATCAGTATAAAATGGAGATAATTCATCAAAATTTGGAAATTTTTGGACTGAATCCATCAGCTTGTCATAGACAGAGCTGTAGATGGCTCTTATGAACTCCTCATCAGCGCGTTCTTTGTTCGTCTTCTCTTTTCTAAACGCTGCTGCGCGCCTCAGCGACCGGTCGAGTACTTCATCGGCGGTCGGAATAGTTGGTATCTTTTCAAATTCCACAAAAAACCCGAATAGTATATATGTATAACATTATGAATTATGCTTATGGAATTGTCCCTCATCCAGAAAGAAATACTGATAACTTTAATCACCCTCTACCACCAGAAGTCTGCCGCAATAAAAGGTGAGGGCATTGCGGAAGTCCTTAAAAGAAACCCGGGAACTGTTAGAAACCAGATGCAGGCACTAAAGGCACTTGGTCTCGTGGACGGTGTTCCGGGTCCTAAAGGCGGATATTCACCCACATCAGCGGCATACAATGAGTTAAACATTACAGATTACAGCAATGAGTACAAAGTCCCGATTCAGAGAGGAAATGAACCGGCAGAGGCCGGTATTCATGTATCTGAGATAGATTTTACAACACTTTGCCATCCGGATCTCTGCCATGCAGTTATAAAACTCAGGGGAAGCGTCAAGGCATTTGAAATAGGAGACGAAGTGACAATAGGTCCGTCGCCTGTAAACAGACTTTTAGTAAAAGGCGAAATATATGGTAAAGATGAAGTCTCACAGTCGCTTCTGATAACAATATCCGAAATTATTTCACTTCCCAAAAAGCAGATTAAATTTTATATGAGCACACCTGTCTTTACCTTAAATAAGAGCGACACCTTCAAAACGGCTATTCATTTATTCAGCGAAAAAAGAATTCATGGCGCACCTGTAACAGATAATGGCAGACTTTCCGGAATAATTACCTTAAGTGACATTGCAAAAGGAATTGACAGGGAGAAGACTCTTGACATTCCGGTCGAAAGATACATGACAAACAATGTTGTGATTGTGTCTCCAAATGTCAACCTTTATGAGGTAATAGGACGTTTTAAGGAGCAGAAAATCGGCAGAGTCATAATAATGGAGGAAGACAGACCAGTAGGGATTCTGACACAGTCAGATGTAATAAAAGTGTTTCCCGCACTATGAAGCTTTATTATTTAGTCAGGAAGGCTTTTTTTGATTAAACAGGGATTTTAAAAATTCTTATTATCAATTTACATCCAGATTCAGGCTTTTTTTCCAATCATTTAAATAGTATAATCAACACTTTATTTTTAATATGAAGAATACTTTCTCCCGAAGTCTCTCAAAAAAGCAGGTAATGAGCACAGACGGAATGGTTATTGGCACAATAAGAAATGTAATGGTTGATCTGGACTCAGGTCAGGTTGACAGCCTTGTAGTAAAGCCCGAGCCGGGATTTGACTGCTCCGGATATGCCGTTGACGGCGATCGTCTTTTTATTCCTTTTGAAGCAGTAAGGGATATTAGGGATTATATCGTTGTTGACCGCTACCTGTCAAAACAGTGAAGGGAAAAATTTCCTTACGCTTTCTGAAAAACCATCACCATAATTTTTTTCACTTATGTAATCAGCAGCGTCTGCTGCCTCAGGCTGGCCGCCAGAGACTGCAACTCCCACTCCGGCATATTCTATAAGCTCAATATCATTAGAAGAGTCTCCTACTGCCACAAAATCCCCGGGAGATATATTCATCTCCCTGGCAACTTTTAGAAAAGTCGTGCCCTTGTTGACATTTTCTGCCATAATATGAAGTGCAAAACCGGAATCAAGAATTTTTACAGGCATACCGCTGACAATTTTTCTGACTTCACAGGCGTCCCCTGTATGCGCAAATGCAATGTCTGCAAACCTGTATTCAGGACTATATAATTCCAGTTCAACACCTCTTTTTGAAAAATAATCCCTTATCTTTTCATACGCAGCAAGAGAAACATTTTTATCGACGCATATCTTCATTTCACCCATATGGCCTATCCTGTAAACGCCCCCGTTTTCTGATATGATAGTGCCGTCAGTGCCAACCATTTTACATAGAAAAGTAAGAGAACAAACAGTATTCCCGCTTGCAAACACAACAGGAATGCCATTGTCAACAAGAGTCCTGATGACAGAAACTGAATCAAGATTGATTCTTCTTCTTTTATCTGTAATTGTCCCGTCAATATCGCAGATAAGGGCACGTGGTGAAAAAGAGGAGGTTTTATTCATCAATATTTCATTTTGAATTCAAACAGACTTAAGACCTGCCATTTCAACAATAAAGGCTGCTTCTCCTTCCGGCTGATCAGGACTGTCAACAAGCTTTGCAACTCTTTTGCCGCCTTTGCTTTTGCGAAGATATACACGGAATTTGGAGGCATGACCAACGATATTTCCACCAGTAGGTTTTGTTGGATCACCAAAGAATACAGCCGGGTTTGACTGAACCTGGTTTGTAACAATCACTACAGAGTTGAACTCTTTTGCAAGCTTTGCAAGATCATACATGTACTTATTAAGCTTCTGCTGGCGTGCTGCAAGTGTTCCGCGTCCTGCATACTCTGCACGGAAATGAGCCATAAGAGAATCAATAACAACAAGCCTTACCGGCTTTTCGGATTCACGAAGCCCGGATGCAAGTTCCCTGATACTGTCTATAAGAAGCATCTGGTGATCAGAGGTGAATGCTTCTGCAACATGTATGTTCTCCAAAAAATCCTCAACAGGCGGAACTTCGACATCAACCTCAAGACCCTCAACCATCTGCCTGATCCTTTCAGGTCTGAATGTGTTTTCAGTGTCAACGTAAATAACTGAACCATTAAGACCCCCGATATCAAGTGGAAGCTGGGCGTTAACTGCCATCTGATGCGAGATTTGGCTTTTTCCTGATCCAAACTCACCATAAAATTCAATTATAGACATCGTCTCAAGTCCCCCGCCCATCAACTCATCGAATTCAGGAACAAGCGTACTTAATTTTTTTACTTCCTTTCTCTCTTCCAAAACAGCAATACCTGTCCGAAATCCTCCGATGTCAGCCATCTTTCTGGCTTCCTTGATCATCTTCTTAGCTGTGCTTTCACCAATTTCGGCGGCCTCGGCAAGGTCGGCATATGATGCGGTCGCAATTCCTTCTATTGTGCAGTATCCTGCATCCCGAAGTTTGTCTGCTGTTGTTGGCCCGACACCGGGCAGGTCTTCAATTTCATGTTCTGACATTTTTCCTAACTCCTTAAAAGAACATTCTTACAATTCTGTTAGAATTTTTAATATAAAGATAGATACCGCGTGGTGTGAAAGTGATAAAAAAATTTCATCTTCTTTCAATACCATCTGAGGATATTTTTTCTTTTAACACACAAAGCCTTTCAATAAGTGAATCAACATTGTTATTCAGACAGGATGCAGATTCAGCCTCAATTATATTTATAGAAATTTTCCCAAAAAACAAAGCTTCACTTCCAATAGGAAGACTGTATGATAACTCTCCTCCTATCAGATATCTTCCGCATTCAGACAATAAGTAAACACCATCATGGCAGTCTGCCACAATGCCCTTCAAAGACCCGTAAAAGCATTTGATTTTATTATTGACAGAGTCTGACACAACCATGCAGGAATTGAATCCGGCATGAATTTCAGGCCGCTTTTTGCCTTCATAAGTATTTTTTAATTTGCTCCTTTCAAAGGATGGTTTAACACCACAGTTGTATAATGCAATCTCATCGCCATTAAATAATGGCTGAAGTGCATGGCTTCCCCAGAGAACAAAAGGAATTTCTCCGGAACTGTCCCGGATTACACCTTTTCTAAGCCATAAAACAGTGCCGGCATCCCGTAAAAAGCCTGACAGGGGAGTGACATCTGCCGCAATTCCTTTTATGGACACTGAACTTTCACATTCAGCAGATCTGATCTCGGCAAAAACCGGTTTTAGAATCTCACCAGACTCTTCAATAACTGAATCTTCCAGCAGGCTGTATTCCCTTAAAAATGAAGGCCTTCGGACAAGGCCAAATATATTTACAGTTGCACCTTCTCTAAGAGAATGAATAATTTCAGGATTCCAGATGTTTATCCTGGAAAACCCTTCATTTTCCCAGACCAATACAACAGTTTTCCGGCCTTCGCATCCATCTCTCTTTGCATATTTTACATCCTCCATTACTCTTATTACAAAAGCGGTCAGGGATACAGGTTTTAATGTCGTAAGACCTCCTTTGCGAAGAGATACAGGAGAGTCTGAACGCCTGAGATCTACCACTGTAATATTTGAAAGACTCTTAAATCTGCCTGCAACTTCAAGGACATCACCTTCAAAAATCTCTTCTGTTCCTAAAACTTTTTCATTCCAAAATATTAGGACTCCCTCTCCGGTTTCATCACCTGCCAGAATCCGCCTTAAAAGACCGGGAGTCTCATCATTATTGCTGAATTCAATGACAGGGCCCATCTCAATAACTTTGCAAAAAAAGGAATTCAATGTGGGCTTAGGTGTCAGCTCTGAAATTTTCAGATGAAGGCGGCTGTAATTTTTGGCAACAGCCGCTGCGGCCTGATTCTCAGACTCCTCATCATCGGGATTTTGATTTATGGAGCATACTTCCTCTTCAAATTCATCCCATGTAAGGATATCATCAACGAGTGCGAAATATGCCCTCAATTATTTTCCCTGCCCAAATTATTTCTCGTGCCAGGGGAGCTTTTTCATTGTGTTTAAAATATCGATTACGGACTCTCCCCTTCTCATAATACCTGACCTCTCGCCAAATACCATAACCTCCGGACAGCGGGGGCGGCAGTTGTACTGGGATGCCATTGAATAGCCGTATGCGCCGGTATCAAGAATAGCAGCAATATCTCCATCCTCGACTTTTGGAAGCATCCTGTCAGATGCAAAAATATCTCCGGTTTCACAAATCGGCCCTGTGACTGTATATTCGGTGTCAGCCTCTTTTTCTGCCTTGTTGGCAATTATAATTTCATGATATGAATCATACATTGCAGGGCGGACAAGGAGGTTGAATCCTGCATCGACATTTACAAACTTCTTATGCGAAGTCTTTACAGAGTTAACCTTTGTTAAAAGAACAGTTGTATCACCGACAAGGTTTCTTCCCGGTTCAACCCACAGTTGCGGCTTTATCCCAAGCTTTTGGATTCCCTTCAGAAAAACAGGAAGGACTGTATCAGCATACTCCTCAGGCGTCGGCGCTTTTTCGGTTGTATGATTATATGGAATTCCCAGACCACCCCCGATATCAATAAACGAAAGACGAACACCAAGGTCGGTAATCTCCCCTGCAACCCTTACCATTATCTCTGCAGCCTTTGCAAACGGCACAACGTCAAGAATCTGCGATCCGATGTGGCAGTGCATTCCCACAGGAACAACATTCTCGCACTCCATCGCCGCACGGTAAGCATCAACAATCTGATCAGCCTTGATTCCGAATTTGCTTGTGGCAAGACCGGTTGCAATCTTCGGGTGAGTTGGAACATCAATTGCAGGATTTATCCTGAATGAAACCTCAACAATCTTTTTTGCTTCCCCGGCAATCTCATTGAGCTGCCTAAGCTCATCAAAAGAATCAAGGGAGACCTTAACACCCTTTTCAACAGCAAGCAAAAGATCCTCTTTTGTCTTGGAGCTTCCGTTGAACAAAAGCTTTTCAGGCGGCATACCTGCAAGTAGCGCCATATGAAGCTCTCCAGACGAGAATACATCCGCCCCTGCACCAAGAGATGCAAATATTTTAAGGATTGTAAGATTGCCATTTGCCTTTGCAGCATAAAGAAGCTGCACATCTGAGTAATGCTTCTTTAATGCTTCATTGTATCTTGTAAAGTTGCTTCTAAGCCTCTCCTCGTCAGTTACATAAAGAGGTGTCCCGTAATCATTTGCAAGTTTTACACAGTCATGCCTGCCTATATACAGATGACCATTATTTACTGTAAGGTGTTTTGGAAGATTCATCAAAATTTAAGCCCCCTCATACGCTCAATTGCCTCTGCTATCCTTTCAGTGTCGCGGGTGATTGCAAATCTGACATAGCCGTTTCCGTTTTTGCCAAAACCCACCCCGGGTGTTACGACAATTCCTGCCTCATTAAGCATTTTCTCGGCAAACTTCATGCTGTCTTCAACCTTCATCCATACATAAAAGGTGGCCTTTGGAGATTTTACATCAAACCCGAGGCTTCGAAGTCCGGACACTAAAATATCACGCCTCTTCTGATAAATACTGCATGCATCAGAAACACACTGCTGTGAAGATGTAAGAGCTGTTATTCCGGCCATCTGAACAGCGTTGAATGCTCCGGAATCAATGTTTGTCTTTATTCTTCCAAGTCCTGAAATCGCCTCTTCTCCGCCAACAGCCATTCCAAGACGCCAGCCGGTCATGTTATATGTCTTTGACAGAGAGTGCATCTCCATTCCGACCTCTTTTGCACCGTCAATTTGCAGAAATGAAGGCGCCTTATAGCCATCAAATGCAATTTCGGAGTAAGCATTATCGTGAACAGCAACAATATTGTGCTCCTTTGCAAACTCAACAACTTCCTCAAAAAATGATAAAGGAGCAGTTGCTGCTGTAGGATTGTTGGGATAGCCAAAAAACATCAGCTTTGCTTTTTTTAATACATCTGCCGGAATAGTTTCAAGGTCAGGAAGAAAATCATTATCCTCTGTAAGAGGGAGCTCATGAAGTTTTCCCTCGGCAAAAAGCGTTGATGTCTTATAAACAGGATATCCCGGATCTGTTGCAAGCACATAATCACCGGGGTTTACAAAGGCTTCCGGAACGTGTGCAATACCCTCTTTAGAGCCAATAAGCGAGAGAATCTCTGTTTTGGCATCAAGATCAACACTGAATCTTTTTTTGTACCACTCTGAAACCGCCTCACGAAACTCAATCATTCCTGTATAGTCCGGATAATGATGGGTGCAAGGATCGCGTGCGGCTTCACAAAGTGAATCTACAATATGCTTTGGCGTTGGAAGATCTGGGTCACCCACACCAAGATCTATTACATCTACGCCCTGTGCCCTTTTCTGGGCTTTTAATTTATCAATCTGAGCAAAAAGATATGGTGGAAGATAATCCAGGCGTTTTGCGTACATCAGAATAGTTTTGGATTTTATCACTAATAATATCCTTCCCGGATGCCCCTGATAAATTTATCTCTTCAATACAAATCTTAGTCAGACAACTTTTTTAGTGATGTTGCCATTTAAACAAATTATATATCTGGCATCTTCAGATAATAAATAATTAAAAAAACAGACATTCCGGCTTATACAAAAGTTACTTTCAACAGGTGATAAGACAATGAACAGATGCATCAATAAATTAAGACCCGACATTATAGAAGAAGAAACCACTCCTGAGGCTGCTGTTGAATATATTAAAAACAACACATCAGAAGTTTATGAAATCCCTGAAGGCTTCACCATCAAAGGAATTACAATTCTTGGAAATGCCCCCCTTTATCTGGGCCTTAAGCTTAAGAAAAAAGAGATTATTTTTTACTTCAAAAAGCCGTGCTTTGGCACATACTTAATGAAAATTAAAGGAAGTGATGAGGATATACAAAAAATAAGATCTGAAGGAAAACTGGTAACTAATTAAAAATCTGCTTAAAATTTACTATTAAAGTAATTTATTTTCAAAAAAAATTTTTCTTCAGCTTGTTGTATTAATATTTAAATCTAAAAAAAAAATCATAATTATGTTTCTTAAAAGAGTACGGGCATTAAAGATAACCGGAAATTCTGCTGAATATATAGATGACCCGGTCGCTATGGAAGGCCCGGTCTCAATCTATGTCAACAACGAATTAATCACAGTTCAGGTTGCAACCCTCTCTGATTTAAAAGAGCTTGGTGCAGGATATGTTATTTCTGAAGGAATTTCCGATAAGATAACATCATCAGAAGAGGAGGAAAATTCTGTGTACGTTTATGCAGAAATCACTAATTTTTCTAATAAAATTACAGAATCATCAGGCGGAACCGGTTTTATCAGGTCTGTAAAAAAAGTTTCATCAGAAATAAAAATCAATTCCGCGGATATCATTAATGCAACAAAAGAGATTATATCAGACACCTGGAAAGAAACAGGAGGAGTGCACTGTTCAGTACTGTTCAGGAACAGTGATGTTATATGCAAAATGTCAGATGTCGGCCGCCACAACACTCTTGATAAAATAATTGGATTTTCTGAATTAAACAATATAAACCGCAGTGAATGCTATGTCGGCTGCACCGGAAGGCAGCCTGCAGGAATGGTTTTTAAATGTGCAAATTCAGGACTGCCTGTAATCATATCAAAAGCGGCATCAACCCAGAACGGAATTAAAACAGCAGATGATTCAGGAATCACCCTGATATGCTTTGCAAGGGGCGACCGCTATACCATTTATTCACACCCACAACGGATTATGGGTATAGATTTTCCCTGAATATTAAAACAAATATTAAGGATATTAAAATTGTTTTTTCAAAAAAATCAGGTTTTTATCCTCAGACACCACGCCTGTAATGCCCCTCAGTTATACCGCCGAAAGATATCTTCCTGAGATGTTTTTTTAATTTATCTGTTATGAAGCCTGCCTGTGGATCACCTGACGCAATAATATCCATTGCCTTTAGATATGCGCCTGTAACATCATATGCATATGAAAAGTCCCTGTGCCTGCCGTCTGCGGCTATAAAATCAAGCCCCAAATCAAGGATTTCCTCAAGAGAGTCAATAAGACATGTTTCGGCAGAATTGCATATGTATGTTCTTTCATACAAATCCGTGTAAACCGGAAATTTGCGTCCTTTTTCATCACAGAGAGCATAGAAATTTACCTCTGTTGGTTTTTTGTTATCTGAATACCTATTCGAAGCTGATGTTTTAATGAGGCTGTTTTCCGAGACCATCAAAACAGCTGATCCATGAACAATATATTCTGTCAAAATTTTTGTTCCGGAAGGTATCCTTTCAAGAAGATTTTTAATCCGGACACCCGAAAGTTCAGGTGAGAGTGAAATCCCGTCAAAAATTTCAGATGCTTCGCTAACCGCAAGTGAGTTGAAGATATTAAGGCCGGATGAACCAACAATTTTTATATCAGGGTAATTTTTACGGACTGCATATGCGGCCCCGCAGCTCTCTGTCATTATTCCGGATATTCCCAATGAACAGAGCTTATCAGCAAAATTTACAGCAAATTCTAGAAATTCATCATTTGTAATCAGAGGAAATTTCCATATAAGTTCAGCATCGGATTTCCTGCATATTTCAGATGCAGAAGACAGAAGCCCTGTCAGATAAGCATCACAGTTTTGGGTTCTTACATCAATACCGGGTTCAAAATAAATTCTCATGCAGCCTGCACTTACTGCACCGCGTACTGAATCAAGAGTATCTGCATAAAATGAAAAGCGGGTCTTTTTCAAAACATTCCTCTCATTTCTTTTAAGGCTGCAGATGACTGCTGAAATATTTCTTTCTGAAGCCTCAATCTCTTCATATAAGGGAAGAAAAGATTCAGCAGTTTCTTTTTCAACTGTTTTGTAAAAGTCCCTCCTAAGTTCATTTAAAAGCCCGGTTGGTGCAAAGAATTTCTCATCGTAGTCTGCTGTAAAGGATGATACAAAATACTGGATACCACCGGTTTTTCTAAAAATTTTTTCAAGGTCAGATGATAAAACCGGTTGTTTGCAGGCATCCGCCATCTCAAAAGAGGCCCGGTGTATTATCTCAAATTTTCTTCCAAAAATACTGAGGATTCCTTTCACAGCAGGTGTTTTTCCTGACATAAAATAATAAACATCAACAGGTATTTTTTGATAAATTCCTCCGTCACGGCATGCCGCTTCTGCTGCAAATGCGGAAACCACCTGCCTTTTTGTAATGCAGACCATATCTCCTCTCTCAAGAAAATACGGAGATTTGAATTTAAATTTTTTATTTTCCACTGAAAAAGAAGACCTGAGAATAAACCCGTCATCCTTCTTACCGCTTCTTCGCCTTATAGTCAGGCCGTCACCGCTTTTGGGCAGATAAGGCCCGCTAATCCTGACAACTGCTGTTTTTGATGCTGAATCGTATGACACAACATCTCCAAGACAGACACCTCTGTTGTCCGGTCTCTCCTGCGACATCAGCTCCTTATTCCTGCAGCCTGTAATATAGCCGCCTGTAAAAAGCCTGTTGAATGCAAACAACAGCTTTTCCTTCTCCACTTCCGAAGGTTTCCATATTGAATTTTTTATCTCATTAAGTGCTTTTCTGTAGACTGATACAACCAAAGCCACGTAGTCCGCAGATTTCATCCGTCCTTCAATCTTTAAAGAGACAGCCCCTGTATTTAAAATATCAGGCAATTTTTCATAGAGGCATAAATCACGCGGCGAGATAAGATAATCACCTGATGATTTGATTATTTTAAACGACTCAGCATTTGAATAATCATCACTTTCACAGGATGAGAGTGTGTATTTTTTTCTGCACGGCTGGGCACACATTCCGCGGTTTCCGCTTCTTCCCCCTGCAAGAGAAGAAAACAAACATTGTCCGGAATAGCAGTAGCACAGAGCACCATGAACAAATATCTCAAGTTCAGGACTGCAATCAGAAGATGAGTCACTTATTTTGTTTATTGCTTCTTTGGAGAGCTCGCGGGCAAGAACAATCCGCTTCAGGCCTTTTCTGCAGGCCCAGACAGCAGCCGGCGTATTGTTGATTGTCATCTGTGTTGAGGCATGAAGACATAAACCGGGGAGTGATTCAGAAGCAGCCTTTAAAAGACCAAGATCCTGAATTAAGACAGCGTCAGCTCCGGATGAATAATAAAAAAGCATCTCGTTTAATGCACCTGCCATCTCGTCGTCAGAAATAAGGGTATTTAACGTGACATATACCTTAACTCCGCGTGAATGGCAGAAATATATGGCTTCTTTTAATTCCTTTTCATTAAAATTTTTTGCAAACCTTCGTGCCCCAAAATTTCTTCCACTCAGATAAACCGCATCTGCTCCTGCAGAAACTGCCGCATATAATGCCTCAGGAGAACCGGCAGGGGCTAAAAGTTCAGGAATCATTTTTTTATTTATATCAGACATTTCAGCTCAGGAAATTTTGTTCAGGTTTTGAAAAAGTACATTCACAAGTCATGATTTTTCATAAACACTTTTTTTTCAATCAGATCACTTTTTATTTATTTCCGTAATAATTACTAATAGTGATATACAAACCGCAATATCAAATATTGTATAGATAGATAGGTTGTAAAAATACAAAGACTAATCTTTTGGGAGAATATTTTTTATGGCTCTTTTTGATCGCAGAGAAAGTGAAAATATCAGGGATGATATTGACAGCGAACTTAAGGAGCTTATGCTTTCTCTTGGATCAAAAGACTGGAAAATACGAGAAAATGCAGCAATCCGGCTGACAGAGATTGGAAAGCCGGCAATAGTATATCTTTTAAAATCCCTTGACTCCGATAATTCCCTTGTTCAGACTGGTGCTGCCGAAGTTTTGGGCACATATGGAGAGGCAGCACTTCCAACTCTTCTCAAGCTTGTGACCACAGGAAAAGAGCGTGTTCGTGACGGCGCAGCACGCGCAATTGGTCAGAATGGAGACAGAGCCCTTCTTCCATTAAAAGAAGCGCTTCAGGATAAGGATTACAAGGCAAGAAGAGGCGCAGCTCTTTCTTTGGGTTATCTCGGCTATCTTGGAAAGGAGATAGAAGAGCTCTTAATAGGCATGCTTGAGGATGAAAATGAAGAGGTAAGAATTCAGGCTGCAACTTCACTTGAAAATTTAAACTGGAAGCCAAACCGCCGCAGCCAGATGGCTCTATACTACAATGCCAAAAACGATTTGAACGCACTGGCAAAACTTGGGAAAGACTCGATTCCGATTCTTAAAAAAGAAATTATTGGCAGCAACACTGAGAAAAAGAAAAATATTGCAGGAATTCTTCCCCGCATCAATGATGAACAGGGGCTGATTCTTTTAATAAAACTTCTTGAAGACAGTGACAGTCAGGTGAGGCAAAAAGCTGTTGAGGCAATAGGCGACAGCGGAGATAAACGTCTTGTCCAGTACCTTGTCAAAGCCCTTGAAGATTCTGATTCCTATGTAAGAATGGAGGCTGCATGGGCGCTTGATAAAACCGGATGGAAACCATCAGGAAACGGGCAAAAAGCCAGGTATCTGATTGTAAGAGAGAAATGGACAGACCTTCTGCAGATGAGAGAAGCTGCCCTTCCATACCTTATTGAATCTCTAAAGGATAAAAATCCGGGCGTTAGACTGAAATCAACCGAAGTGCTCCGGGCAATGGGAAATACAGGTTATGCCGCAATCAATGAAGCCTTAAAAAGCGAGGACCCTGAACTGAAGAAAGGGGCAGCAGAGGCCGCATCTCTTATTAAAAAGAAGAACGCCGAAGCAGCATCTGTAAAGCCTGATCAAAAGCAAAAAACACCGGATGAAGAGGTTGAAGAGCAGTTAAAACGTCAGAAAGCTACAATGGCCGCCAGGAATACAGCAAAAGAAGATTTCTGGGCATCACTGATGCGTAAAAACGGGCTTGATGAGGAGAGAGTTTTAAGATTTTCAAAAGCGCTTTCTGACAAAAACGAAATTGTAAGAGCAGCTGCCATTGAAAATCTCAAGTCCGCCGGAAATGCAGGCGCAGAATGTATGATCATTCTTTTGTCTGATGAAAAAAACACCGTGAAAATTGCTGCCATTGAATCACTTGGTGATATGAAGGTTAAAAAAGCAGCTCCTTATCTTGTCAAACTGACTAAGGATAAAAATGAAAATATAAGGATGGCATCCGCACATTCTCTCGGCCAGATTGGAGAGCCAAAAACTCTTCCGGCAATAATCAAGCTGTTTTCAGACACCAACTCATCTGTCAGAAAGGAGGCATCAGACTCTGCGGCAAGATTTGGAAATTTTGCACTGGTTTTATTAAAAAATACATTTCTTGAACAGGATATGACAGTAAGAATGACTGCGATCAGGAGTGTCAGCAAAATTATTGATTCTTCATCGATATCGCTCTGTGTCAGGATGCTTAATGATTCGGAATTTGATGTTCGCGAATGTGCCGTAAAAGCTCTCAGAATTCTAAGCGAGAATCTTTTCAACTCCCTGATTGATGAATCTCAAAGAATTGTCATACAGGGAACATTTATGGAGAAGTCCGGAATGATTGCGGCGCTCTCCGGAATTGAGGACCTAAGAGCAAAAGAGGCGGTCTCGGTGTTTAAATCTGATCCAAATGAGGCAATCAGAAACCGGGCAACAGATGCTTTGCAGGGAAAACAGCCTGATAACAAAGTAGTTCCCAAAAAGACTTCTGACATAAGTATTCAGAAAAAAACACCTAAGGCGCAGGAAGCTGAGAAATATTCAGCTGAAATCAGAAATATAATAGCCGGCCTGAAAAGCGATGACAATAATATACAGATGAAGGCGGCAGAGCAGGTGTTTCTTATCGGCGATGATATGATAGAGCCTCTTATAGATTCACTAAATGAAGATAACCCGGCTTTACAAAACTTCATTGCAGAAATTCTTACAGGACTTGGAGACAAGGCAATTGAAGGGTTGATTCAGGCACTTAAAACAGGGAAACAGGGAGTCAAACTGATTGCCGCACAAAACCTTGGAAAAATTCCTGAAGACAATACAATAGATGCGCTATGCGAGGTATTATATCATGAATCAGACCCTGTTGTCAGAAAGGTGGCTGCGGAATCCCTCGGATTCCTTGGCGACAGCAGATCTGTTGAAGCCCTTGTATTTGCAGCCAGAGAAGAGGATAAAACGGTAAAGGCAGCGGCTTTAAGATCGCTTGGATATATGGGTGATACAAAAGTTGTGCCGACACTTATAGATGCATATGCCGATGAAGACGCAAATATCTCCACGATAGCAACTGAAGCCCTGAGAAATTATGGCGCCTTTGCTATCGAACATCTGACAGCTGCACTTAACTCCGAAGGCACATCAGGAAAAACAGGAATAGCACAGGCACTTGATGAACTGAACTGGGTTCCGGAGACAGAAGAAAGCATTGCCTATTACCTTATTGCAAAGAAACAGTGGAAAGAGCTCGTAAATATTGGAAAGCCTGCAATAAAGCCGCTTTTAGAGGCAATAACTGATAGTGATCCTGATGTAAGAATGGCTGTTGTTGAAACAATAGCAGAAATTGGCGGGGAGGAGGCAGTAAATCCTCTTGCAAAGGCGCTGTGCGACAATTCGCCGGCCGTCAGAAAAAAAGCAGAGGCATCAATTTTTGCTATTGGAAAAAAGGCCGTTCCGATTCTTGAGAAGATTGTTGCCAATGCCAAAAATCCAACAGAAAGAACATTTACAATGAGTCTTATAAGAAAACTTGAGAGCTGAAAAAAAATTATTCTTCTGAAAAGCAGACCCATACATCATATATAGGGTCTCTTTCATTTTCTATTATCTCAGGTTTTCTTCCCGCATCCATGCACCAGCCTGCAACCATTTCTATTTCACGCCTGGTTGCAGTAGTTATAACTGACTTTTTTGAAAGTGACAAAAGTTCAAAGACAATATCCTCCCACATCGGTGCATCGAAATTTGTTATGTCTCCAAGCATAAGGCCGATTCCAATATCAGAAGGATCGCAGAATAACGATGCCTCCCTTGCATCTATACACATAGCCAGTTGTGGATTGATCCTTTTATGCTGAATTCCGCATGAGAGAAGAGAAGCATCATAATCAAATGAAATTGTGCTGCATCCCATATCAGAAAGGACCTTTGTTGCAACACCTGAGCCGCAGCAGAAGTCTACTGCAGTTTTGCCGCTGCCTTCTTTGACCAAATCATTAAGAAGACTTTCAATCATCTCATATCTTCCGGACCGGTTGTCCTCAGTAACTGTCGGAAACTCCATCAGGATATCATCGCAGTAGTATTTCCTTAAAGCGCAGGCATAAACTTCTCTTTTTTCCTGGTAGATGTCGCCGTTTAAATCCTCAACAAAATTCAGGATTTCACCGGAAAAAGGCCTGTAAAGATATGATGATACAACCCATTTGCCTTCATCATTAAATGCGCAGGCAACAGGGTCTTCATCCTCATCAACAAGGAGTTTTGCAAAGTCAGGCACAGATTCGAGAAACATCGCAGTGCAGCCCTCATCTGTCTGGCTCATCATTGATGGCTCTATGCAGATATAGTCATCAATCTCAAAAATATCTGATATCTTCATTTTTTCCTCATAATTTTAACGCCCCCGGGAGCTTTTATAGTCCCGTCAGCTATTGCCTCCTCATCCAGAAGAAGACTCTGGCACATAATATCTCCAAGAATATGAACACGCGGCTCAACCTCTATTGTACCTGCACCGGAATTCACCGCACCATGAATCATTGTCCCCTCACAGATTTTTATATCCCTGCTGGCAGAAAGACTGCCAAATATTGTGCTGTTTTTTTCAACAACCGCAGAATCAGCACGGATATTTCCAAAAAGACGGCATTCAGAACCGATTTTCATTGCACTGAGGACAGAAAAGATCTCCATATTAAGTGTTGAACCCGGAGGGATAATAAGCGGCATTTCGTTTTCCTCCTCCTCATCCTCGGAGAAAAGTTTTTTGAAAAATGAATTTATATCCTCCTCTTTTTCCAGCCCCAGGAGAGTAATCAGATAAAGCATAATATATGCAATAACAGGCAGAGGATTTCTTATTGAAATCCATCCTTTTGCTTCAAATCCGTTATCAATTGAAACATTGTCACCAAGATCCAGATCGCCAAGGACCTTAAGGCGTCCGATAATCTTTACGCCCTCGCCGATATAAGCATTGCCTCCTGATACAACATCACCTGTGATTTCAGACCAGTTGTCAATTCGAAGGTCGTTTTCCGAGGAAATGTTGCCGTTGATATGGCAGAATTCACTAATTAAAATCTCGTCGCCGCAAAGACCATAGTCAATTCTGCTTTTATCCCCTATTATGATGCTCTTCTTTGTTTTTAGAGTGTGCTCCTGCAGTTCGGTCTTATCAGGAATAAAACACTGCCAGAGCCATTCTCCTGTTCCCTTATCCATAAAATTAAAACCGCCTTAATTGACTGTATATTTTTAATCAAAAGGTTATGATTGTTTTCTATATTTTCAATAAAAATATCAGTTTGCCGGAAATCTTCCCGAAGACATAAAAGAAGTATTCAGAAAGTGTGACAGCAGCAGGGACCCTGGCGGACGGGGTTACAGGCGGGTTTTAACCGCCCTGAAATTACTGTTTTCCTAAGCAAAATAAGCAGCTATGAAAATGTCACAGAGAATATAAAAACAGCATCTGAAGCAAAACCACTTTCAATGACATCTGCAGAGCATGTGCTTGTGGCACGTGTTGCAGGCATGCCTAAAGAATGAAATTAGGCTGCACCAACTGCGGCTACTGTATGTTATACCCAAAATGCATGGATATTCCGGCATGATTTTCTCATTACAACAACTCTTTTCTCTTCTATGATTTTGAGACCGCAAGTTTCTACAACCATTTAATGTCCGGAAAGGAGTCAAACGGGACAGGAGCTGCATCGTTATGTATAAAATGAAAAAAAAATGCAGTGAGATGTGCCCACAGGGAATTGACATAAGCAGAATGCTCACAGCTGTTTTTAGAATATTTATGTGATAACGGTTAAATTCAGGCCTTTTTTTAAAAAAATACTATTTTTACTTATTATGACAAAGAAATTCTGATGAGTATTAATCTCCGCAATTATTGCTGCAGAAAGAATCTCTGCATTGCAGCGGTTTTTACTGCCGCTGCCATAACCGTTCTCCTGGCAGCTGCATATCCAGGCGGAATTTTTGTATCAGCACCGGAAATTATTCTTGAAGATGTAGAAATCTCAAAAATATCTCTTGATGAGACTATTTTCAATGTTATCCTGATAATTGACAATAAAAACATCTTTGGAGGCACTATAAAAAATCTTTCTTTTGATATACTATGGGAGAATGAAGGTGATAAAAAAATTATTGCCCATGGTGAAAAAGAGCATATAAAAATAGATGGAAATCAAAAAACAAGAGTGCAAATACCCCTTTTATTTTACAACAAAAACATAATCCCGCTTGCATCACAAAGCCTGACAAAAGGCAGTCTCAACATGACTGTCCGGGGAAAAGCAGACATAGAACTATATATCTTCAAAATCAGTGTTCCATTCGAAGAAACACGTTTGATAGATACTAATCTGATAAATATCATTTCAGGGATTATAAAATTAATCAGCTAGAGAAAAAAAAAATATTTTATATTGCCTGTCTGTTTTTGACAAAGACATCCATGTTTATGCTTCCGATACTCGTATCTCTTGTGAAGTAATATGAAACAATTCTTTTTATATCTGAGATAACTGTATTTCTATAGTTTTCATCCCAAATATCTGCCTTCATACGTGCCGACTGAACAAGATTGTAGACATCTATCCAGTAGCATTTCTTATATCTGTATTTTGTAAACCCGGGTATTTCAGAAATATTTTCACCATCATGAAGGATTATAAGATCAAAATCCTGCGGGCCTTTATCACTGCTGTATTTGTCACTGTCAGGATAATAATATATTTTGGACGGGTAATCATCCATGCAGTACCAGACAAAAGGCCACCTTACATAATCGGATATTGCAACACGATCTGCTGAATCAATAAGGACCATAACCTCACGAAGACTCTCAGAATTCTGCACCTGAACAATAGGCTCTGCAACATCTGCAGGAGTAAATGCAACATGCATTGCCATTATTATTAGAAATACAGCGGCTGCTGCAGAAAACCAGATTTTCCAGCGTGACAGATCATAGACTGCAACAAAAATCATTGGAAGAAGCTGGTGCAGAATCAGCCAGGGCACCTTTTCACCAATATAAGCATAGACTGCAAATGATGCAAACATCCAGAATATACAAAACCTTGTGAATTCACGATTTTTATCAGGAATACTTATGGATTTTAAAGGGATTTCATTACAACAGGAGTCTTTTACTTCCAGTGTATCCTCAACAAAGTTCTCTTTTGAAATATTTTTATTTCCTTTCCATCTTAAAAACGCCAATACGCCTGATCCTGCAAGAATTAGAATTGGAATCTCATACATGATGAAAAGAATCAGATAAAAATAAAACGGACCTCCAAGCCTCTGCTCATTATGCATAGAAAGCCAGTGATCAAGTGCTTCAAATGGCCCGTCGATTATTGTATTCGGGTGCATTCCAAATGCCGAATAAAAAATCGCCATTATTGTGATTAGTACAACAGCCGATAAAACCAGATCACGGATCCAGTATTTAGGGAGAGTAAACCTGCCCCTGTATACAAGATAAATAAGATATGATCCGAATATAAGGAGTATTATAGGCACGTTCTCCTTGCATGACATTGCAAGCCCGGCGGCAACTGCGCCTAAAAGTGCGTATCTTAGCTCTTTTTTCTCGATGTAATACAATAGAGCCACAAGAAGCACAAGCGTGAAAAATACAATCAGTATGTCATTTCTAAGAAATCTGGAAAAATACACCATACAGGGAGAAACTGCAATAAATACCGCTGCCAGAATAGTCTGCTTTTTATCAAGATACCCGAGTCTGTATATTGGATAGACCAAAAGCACACAGAGAGTTCCAAGAACAGAAGGCATAATCCTTGCAGCAAACTCACCGGTGCCGAAAACTGCAAACATCCCGGCTGTCGCATAATACAAAAAAGGCCCGTGATATACCGGATCATATGAATAAATGCCCTCATTTAAGAGTCTTATTGAAAACCATGAATGAATTGATTCATCATGATGAAATAATTTCAGATCAAGGAACAAAAACCGAAGCAGCAGAGCTACGATGAATATAATAAGTAAAGTTCTCTCAACAGTGAAAAATTTTGCAAATTGAGAGGAAAAATTTGCGGCTTTCAACTGCCGCCTCCCTGTTTAGTTTTCCAGAACAATCTCAATGCCGATGTCCTTTGGGACCTGAATGCGCATTAATTGTCTGAGTGCACGTTCATCTGCATCGAGATCTATTAGTCTCTTGTGGACACGCATCTGCCAGCGGTCCCAGGTAGCTGTACCTTCACCGTCTGGGCTTTTGCGTATAGGAACGACCATTTTTTTGGTCGGAAGCGGTACAGGTCCTGAAAGGTTTACACCTGTACGTTCTGCGATCTCTCTGATGCGGTCACAGACCATTTCTACTTTCTCGAAATCTGTTCCGGAAAGTCGAATTCGGGCTTTTTGCATATTAGGTCACCTAAAAAATTATTGAACAGATAATTATCTCATCTGTTTCTGGACAATGTCAATGCACATTCCGGCAGCAATTGTTGATCCCATATCACGGATTGCAAACCTTCCAAGCTGCGGGATTTCCTTGAACTTCTCAATGACCATTGGCTGAACAGGGCGGAATTTTACAATTGCCGCATCTCCTGCCTTGAGGAATGTCGGATTTTCTTCCTTAACCTGTCCTGTGCGCGGGTCAAGCTTCTTTAAGAGTTCTGTAAATGTGCATGCAACCTGTGCTGTGTGGCAGTGGAATACAGGTGTGTAGCCAACTGTGATTGCACTCGGGTGCTGGAGAATTACAATCTGTGCTGTAAATTCTTCTGCAACTGATGGCGGAGCATCTGCAGGTCCACAGACATCACCGCGGCGGATATCATTCTTTCCGATACCACGGACGTTGAAACCTACGTTGTCACCGGGCTTTGCCTCTGCATATTCTTCGTGGTGCATTTCAATGGATTTAACTTCTCCATCCTTGTTTGCAGGCATGAATGAAACCTTCATTCCCTTCTTCATGATACCTGTCTCAATACGTCCGACAGGGACTGTTCCAATACCGGAGATTGAGTATACATCCTGAATTGGGAGACGGAACGGGAGTGTTGTCGGAAGCTCCGGCGGAACAAGTGCATTGAGTGACTCAAGGAGAGTTACTCCGCTGTACCACGGTGTGTTTGCAGATTTTGTTGAAATGTTGTCGCCCTTAAATGAGGACATTGGGATAAACGGAATATTTGCAGGGTTAAATCCAACCATCTTTACAAGGTCAGATACCTGTGCAACTACTTCTTTGTAGCGTGCTTCGTCATATTTGACTGCGTCAATCTTGTTTAAACCAACAATAAGCTGGTTGACACCGAGTGTCTTCAAAAGGAATACGTGCTCTTTTGTCTGCTCCATCGGGCCGTCAGGTGCTGCAACAACAAGGAGCGCTGCATCAGCCTGTGATGCACCTGTGATCATGTTTTTAACAAAGTCACGGTGTCCCGGGCAGTCTACTACTGTAAAGTAGTACTTGTCTGTGTCAAACCTCTTGTGAGCAATATCGATTGTGATACCACGCTCGCGCTCCTCTTTAAGGCTGTCCATAACCCATGCAAACTCAAAGGAACCCTTTCCTTTTGATTCTGCTTCTTTACGGAAGTTCTCAATGATGTGCGCTGGCACAGCACCGGTCTCAAACAGTAAACGTCCAACTGTTGTGGATTTCCCGTGATCGATGTGACCGACCACGGCCAGATTCATGTGTGGCTTTTCAGATGCCATAATCAAAACCTCATTATATAAAAGGACGAGATAATCCGTCCAATCGCATAGATACGAGTATCTTATATATGGAAATATGCCATATAAAAGATTTCGTTGTTGCCTTGGGAGCAGAGTCACGCCGCCTAACCTGTCAAAGAACAGACAAACTCTTATCCTATTGATTATACACCTCTTTTCTAATGAAGACACTAGCTTTAAACCGTGACACTGTAAAAGACAAAGTTACAGTAAAGTGCGCAGAAAAGGATGTTTCAGTATACAGCCGCTGCGCTTACTGCAAATACTGTGAAGGAGTCCTTGTCGGCAAAAGAGTCATACAAACGCCCCAGAAAGAAAAAATGTCGGGAATAAAAAAAGGCAGGGAGCCTGATGATGCACTTCTCAATGCCGCAATGATGTTCAACACTTTAATCAGAGACGGCTCTGCAATAATCTGCGGAAATGATGATGACAGCGGCTTTGCTTCTATGTATGAATATTAAAAATTCTGACTGATATAAATAAACAAAATTTGCCGGGTGAAATCAGATTCAGGAAAATTATATTGAAAATACCCGCAAATTAAACCAAAAATTCATTTTGGAGAGAAAAATTTATGAACCAAATGTTTAATGCACAATTATTAAAAGAATTATTTGTGATTTTCAAATGAAAAGTAAAATAGTTATTCCTTTTTTAATTTCAGGACTTCTTCCTTGAATTTTTCAAACTGAATATCATCCAGCTGGTCTGATAAGAGCCTTCCTGACCAGGCACGCCTGTAAACCCAGTAGACAAGTTTATCAACCACATCAACAACCTCATCTTCGGTTTCAACTTCAACAAGCTCCCTGCCAAGCTGCGGGTGCCTGCCGCGCCTGCCGCCGACTGTGATCATGTATCCGCGTGAGGCCATGTCAATTAACTTAAAGGGGCAGGATTCAATACAGATGCCGCACTGGAAACATTTGCTGTCATCAACAACAGCCTGCCCGTTGATTACAGATATCGCGCACTCGCGGCAGTACTCAGCACAATGTCCGCAGCCTGTGCAAAGCCCGGGTGTCCTGAGAGGCTTTACCCTTCCGGTAATTCCTATCTCATTCAGAACAGGGCTTGTACATGCATAGGGGCATGCGGATATTGATATTCGAACCTTAACTGGCATCTCCTTTCCAAAAAGCTTCTCATCAAGCTTTAAGGCAAGACCAACTGAGTCAATGTTTGCAAATTTGCACCTGTCAGTCCCGGGGCATGCGACAACATTTACGACCTCATCCCTTTCTGATCCAACCGGCGTTCCGTTATTTAAAAGATCCTTTCCTATCGGCCCAATATCAGTATAATGAATGTGAGGTATCTCAATTGTCTGACGAGTCGTCAGATGAATTGTATCCTGACCATATTTTTCAGCAATATCGGCAATGCCGCGTATTTTATCGACACTGATGACACCGGCAGGCATTCTCGTGCGGATTGTACAGTAATCAGCATTCTTCTGGGTTATTACACCGCCTTTGGTGTGAAGTCCAAGATCCGCTTCTTTCATAAGATAGAATAGGTGTGGCTGACTCTATAAAATACCTGCCACACGGGCAACTAAAAGAGCTAAGGCCATGATAATTATTGAAAAAAATTGGTTTTTTACCCGGCAGCTGCAAGGGCGATTATTGCAATAAGTCTCGTAATCTCATTTGACGCTCCAACAACATCACCGTTTAAACCACCAAAAAGACGGTTTGAAACGAGATAAAGCCCTCCCGATGAGAGAATCAACGCAATTAAAATCCCGAAAAAACCTGCAGGAGTTATCGGAAGCAGAAGGATTGGGAGGCACAGCACAAGTGAGGCGAAAGGAAACCATTTTTTGGAAAAGCTGTGTGTATATGAAAAAATTCCCTCACGAAGCGGTTTTCCATAAGTCAGCAATATAACCTGTGAAAATTTGGCTGCAACCTCCGAAGCAATAATAGCAGCAGGAATAAATACAACAGATAAAAGACCTGCGTAAGTAAGAAGAATGACAAGCATTCCTGCGGCAACACCGCCCGCGCCAATATTCTGATCGGTAAGAGCCCTGATTCTTTTTTCCCGGCTCCCGTGCGCCATAAGCCCGTCTCCGAGATCCAAAAGCCCGTCAAAATGATTGAAACCATATAGAATCATTACAACAGCGATGCAGGATGCAGCAGAGAGTTCAGGAGAGGGGCAAAGCAGTGCCGCAAGTGCACCCATACAGCCCGTAAAGTATCCCACAAGGGGAATTAAATAAAAGCGCCGGGTATATTCATCAAATTCAATATTTCTGCCAAGCGGCAGGATAGTAAAAAACTGAAAAGCAGCAGCCAGTGATTTAAAAAAAACATTCATAAACCAGATTAAGAATTGCCGTTTACTACTAAAAAATATATCATAAAAAAAAATTCAAAAATCTTTTTCACTCTTCGTTAAGCATATCCTGTGACTGTGCGACAACACCTGAAAATGCCTTGAGTTTTGCCCTTGCACCAGAAAAATTATGCTCATCAACTGCTGACACAGCCTCGGAGTAAAGCTCTTCAGCACGTTTTAAGCGGACATTTATCCTCTTCATATCACGACCGTCAGCCTCTGCAAATCTGACCTCCTCAATAAGCGCTAAAAGATCGCCATATACATCTTCTATTTCGCTTCTCAAATCATCTTCCTGTTCAGAATCCTCCCTCTCCCTCTCCTTTGCCTTTTCGCTTCTGGCCTGTCTTGCCTCTTCCTGTGCCCCAAGAATTTCATGTATCTCTTCTTCAACCTCCTTCATAGTCTCGGCAAGAACAGCAGCAAACCCTGTGCGTTCCTGTCTTGACTCCTCATAGCCATTATATGCCTCATATGCACCCCCGGCTGCCGCACCTCCAAGCGCACCGGTTATGGAATCCCCAAGACCCTCCCCGTCCCGGTTGAGAATGCTTCCAACAGCGCCTCCCAAAAGCCCGCCTACGCCGGCACCGGCAATTGCCCCCATAAGACCACGTTTAACCTCCTTTTTTTCTCTTTCAACTGTATATGTCGCCCTTACATCCCTGTTTGAGGGCTCAATCAAAACAGTTCCCTTCTCTCCGATATACATAACATCAAAGGTAACCGAATTTTCGCCGCGCCTTTCGTTGGTAATCTCTGTCCCGCGCAGTGCAAGACCGGAGACAAAACGCTCATTGAAATCCCGAAACATCGAAGAGACATCCTGTGCATAGAAAATAAAAGCCATAAAAAACCTATAATATTGTTGCTTATTTAAATGTCGCGATTCATTCAGAAAAAGCAAAATTTCTAAAAAAAAATAGATTTATAAAATAATATTTCTCAAAAATATAGTTTTGGAAAAAAAATTCTGAGAATATCCCTACTTAAGTCTGCAGATAAATCTTATAACAGGACAATCTGGTTTTAATTAATTAAAAAAAAAAGATTATCTTATTACAGATAAACCGGTAAAATTTTACCATGCCTTTTCTATCAGTGGTGCCGGAGTTAAGTTTTAAAAAACCAATGACGGCCATGGTTATTGCAAACTCGATGCTTTCGGCAGTCCCCGGCGTTTCTGCTGCAGGAGCCAGCCCTGAGGCCACACTGATGACACCCAATCTTGATGCAAAACTTCTCTTAAACGGACCTGACAGAAACACAGACATTCCTTTAAGCCCGCGCGGATGCGCAACACCTGCCACAGTTACAAAAGCAATGTTTGAGCTGTGTGATATAGAGCCTGTCATTGTAAATGCAGGTCTTGTAAACAAACCGGATTTTCCATGCATGGATGTATATGGAAAGCCAGGAGAGGATCCCAGATTTGAGGATGCTGTATCATCTCCTGAAGAGCTTTACAAAAGAGGAGTCACAATAGGCAGACAATGGGGAAAATACAGTGATCTTTTAGTTCTTGGTGAGAGTATACCGGGAGGGACAACTACCGCACTCTGCGTATTAAGGGCTCTAGGATACAGTGCAGGTGTTTCAAGCAGTTTTATCAAAAACCCCACAGGACTCAAAGCGGAAATCTGCCAGAGAACACTTGACAGAATTAAAAAAGATCATATAACCGCTCCTTTTGATATAATCCGCTATGCAGGAGACCCCATGATGCCGGTTGTTGCCGGAATAGCAGAAGGATATAAGGGGCATGTTGTGCTCTCCGGCGGCACACAGATGCTTGCAGTCTGTGCACACATAAAATCGCTTGGAAATAAAATGCCCCCGTTTGTAACCACAGAATATGTCAGAAAAGACTTATCAGCAAACATTGAAAAAAGCGCGGACGAGGTTGGTGCAACAGGATGGTATGTCGATCCGGATTTTAAGAATATTGGCATCAGGTCTCTTGAAAGATATGAAAACGGAGAGGTAAAGGAAGGTGCAGTCCTAGGAGGAGCGCTGTGGCTTGCTTACATGTCCGGTTTTTCAAAGGATGATATTTTTAGAAAAATAAAAGATTACATGACCCTTTTCCGGTGCAGAAACAAAGATGATTTCTAAGGGTTAACTCAGAATAAAATCATTTTTAAAATTTTCACAGTGTTCCTGTGAAAAGAATATACATTTAAATTTCCTATTAAGTATACAGATGCGCCCAATCTATCTAGTAAACAATTTTGGCCAGTCAAACCACCTCATAAAAAGAATGCTAAGAGACCTGGATATAGAAGCTGAAATGATTAAAAATGACACTCCTCCGGAGATAGTTGCCGAAGGGTGCAGAGGAATAATTCTCGGCGGCGGACCGTCTCTTGAGCGCGCCGGATTTGGTTTGGAATATGTCGACCTCGGACTGCCTGTTCTTGGAATCTGCCTTGGGCTGCATATTATTGCTGTCAGAAGAGAGGGAAGAGTTGAGAAAGGAACAATGGGCGGCTTTGGCGGAATTGATGTGGATATTATTGACCACAACGATATCCTCGACGGATATCCTGAAAAAATTCAGGTGTGGGCATCACATGCAGATGAAGTTAAAGCAATACCCGAGGGTTTTTCACTTCTTGCAAGATCCAATATCTGCGGGGCAGAGGCAATAGCAAAAAAAGATGAATATATCTACGGAGTTCAGTGGCACCCCGAAGTAAGCCACACAAAAGACGGCCATATTGTTTTTGAAAATTTTGACAGAATTACAAAAGAACTGCTCTGATAATCCGCCCTTTTTATTTCTTCAAAGAACAATTTTTATAAAACAGGTAATTTTATGCCCGACAGAAAAGAGATTGAAGCTTTACTTAAAAAAACAGGTTTCCGGTGCATGATGTGCGGAGACTGCTGCAGGGAAAATACCCCTGATTCCAATCTGATTCTGATAAGCGCCGAGGAAGTAAGAGACATAATCGCTGCTACAGGCATGAAATGGGATGAAGTTGCAGACCCATATCCTGATTTCTTTGAGGCAGGAGGCTGCAGTGTCACACTTGCATGGTGCCTTAAGAGAAAAGGCGGGCAGTGCATCTTTTTGAATAACGACAACAGATGCAGAATTTATAAAAACCGCCCATGGATATGCAGAACATTTCCGTTTATGCTGACCGATGAGACCCTGATTGTTTCTGAATGCAAAAACCAGGGCCTCGATATATCCGGTGAAGAGGCAAAAATCCAGGCAGATACCATAATAGAAAGAAAAGAGAATGAAGAGATGGAATTTCAAAAAATAAAGATGAGATATGAAAACGCAGACATCTCAAAGATAAAAAAGTGCGTTATAGACAGCGAAGGAGTAAAGGAAATTGAGTGAAATAAGGCTTGTTGGAACAGCGCATGTATCAAAAAACAGTGTTGAGGATGTTCGAAATGCAATTGAAGAGTTCTCCCCGGATGTTATAGCAATTGAGCTTGACAGGGGGAGATATGCAGCCCTAAAAAAAGAAGGGCCAAAGCCCGGCGTTGACGACATCTTAAAAGGCGGAAATTTTTCAGAGGTTCTGGTTCAGTGGATGCTTGCATACATCCAGAGAAAAATTGGAATGGATGTCGGCGTTGAACCAGGCTCTGAGATGATTGCTGCAATAAAAGAGGCTGAAGAGAGAAATATCCCGATAGCACTTGCTGACAGGGACATAAGAATAACCCTCTCAAGATTCTGGAAGGGAATGAGCCTTTGGGAGAAGATTAAACTGATTGGAGCTCTTGCCGGGACAATTGCAGGACGCGACAGCGGCAGTGATGAAATAGATATTGAAAGCCTTGCAAAGGACAGGGATCTAGTCGAGATGGCAATTGAAGAGTTTCACAAATTCTCTCCCAATGGTGCAAAGGCCCTGATTGATGAGAGAGATGCATATCTTTCACACTCTCTCCTGCGGCTTTCAAAGAGCAATGAAAAAGTTTTAGGAGTTGTCGGTGCAGGGCATGTAAAAGGAATAACAGGATATTTATCAGATCCTTCAAAGCTGCCGCCTTTTGATTCTCTTGTAAAACAGCAGAAGCAGTTTCCGTGGAGTCTTGTTATCGGAGGCGCCTTTATAGCAATGTTTGCATTCCTGTTAATCCTGATAGCCTTTTCCGGAGTAGGTTTTGAGGTTTTAATCTGGGCAGTATTGTACTGGGTTTTAATCAACGGTGTTCTTGCAGCAGTGTTCACAATCGCCGCCGGCGGACATCCCTTATCTGTTGCCACAGCTTTTTGTGTATCATGGTTTACATCACTAAACCCGCTGATTGCTGCAGGGTGGTTTGCGGCAATTGTTGAAGCAAAGGTGAGAAAGCCAAGGGCATCTGATTTTCAAAAGATTATAGAGGCTGAAACATTTACGCAGATGAGAAAAATCCCCATGTTTAAGGTGGTTTTGGTTGCAGCACTTGCAAATATCGGAAGCACAATAGGAACGTTTGCATATTTCATATTCATATTCCCAATTCTTGGAATTGATCCGACCGTTGTTATATCAGACGGATTTTCTAATCTGACAGCATACATTTGTTCACTTTTTTAAAAGTGAACAAAACCTTTTTTTAATCTGAATTGTTAAATCCGTAATTTTAATCTTTTCTGAGTAATGACTCAATCTCTAAAACAAGTTTTGACATATCCTTTAGTTCTGTTCTTTTAACATCAACTCCGGAAGCTGAAAACACATACTCAAACGATTTTTTGGACACATCCTTTAAAAGAACAATATTGTCAGGATTAAATTTCATCATATGTTCTGCAAATCTTATACCTTTCTGCTTCTCCTCTGAAAGAAACGGATTTGGATAAACTTTCTTTTCTCTAAGCCTGAGTTCAGTTAAGCTAAAATCCAGAACCGCAAAAAACGCAGATTCTCCAAAATGACAGGATATTTTTTCAACATTATCTTCAAGAGGCACTATATAGCGAACAAAAGGTTTTTCTTTGGGTTCATAATGAATAATTACTCTCTCAACACTTGGAACGAGATTTTTTATTTCCGATTCAATCCTCTCGCTTGCAAGATGCGCCTTTAAAAGATCTGTTCTTATCATATCAACAGTAGCCTCCACAAAGATGTATCTCCCTGAATTTCTTGCGTTCAGCTCCTTTATGCCTGAAACCATTGGATCGGATAATATCGCAGATTTAATCAGATCTCTTGTCCTGTAATCAACAGATGCATCAAGAAGAGTTTTCATACTATCCTTTAGAATATCCCACCCCGCATATGCGATAAATCCTGCAACGATTATTGCACCGATGTTGTCCACGCCGTATCCTGCGTACTGAACAAAAAGGGCAAAAAACACAGTCATTGTTGAGAGGACATCCATATTATGCTGCTTTCCATCAGCTATCAGTCCGGGAGAACTGTATCTCTCACCAATAATAATTTCATACCTTCCAAGAAGATAGGGCACAAATGCAAGTGCAAAAACAGCCGCCAAAACCCACCCGCTTATTGACAGGTCTGCTGTCTCCTCAAACAGCGCTCTTGTAAATACTTCCCAGGCAGTAAGAAAGACAAGGAGTGATATAATAATCGATATCAGATTCTCAACTTTATACATGCCATAAGGAAAATTTTTGCTTTTTATTCCTGAAAGACGGATGCCTGCAATCAGCACAAGCGATACAAAAATATCAATAAAGGAATTTATTGCATCAGCCTGAACAGAAAGGCTGCCGGAAAAAAAAGCAATGTACAGTTTTGCGGCAACAAGGAAAATATTGACAAAGAGCGAATACCACGCAACCCGCAATATTATGGATTCCTCTTTTTTCCTGTCAGGAGAAAAGCTTAATTGTTCATCTTCCATTATGGCATCACACAAATTATACAGATATTTAACAATCGATTATCAGAACAATATTTTGCAATACAATTTCATCCTTTGCAGCGGTGCTTAAAGGTTTTTACCCTGATGCAATTGTTGCATGGTTTGCAGTGCAGCCTTAAAAATTGCAAAAGATATTTTTGCTATGTTCTCCATATAAAGCCGCATGAATCTTGGACTTACCATAATCAAAGGAAGAAGAAGCATCCGAAAATTCAAGGATCAAAAGATTGACGACAAGATAATCAGTGATGCGCTTGAATCCGCCAGGTTTGCACCGACTGCAAGAAATGTTCAGCCATGGAAAATAGGCGTTGTCAGAAATAAAGACACACTTTCAAAACTCTCAGAGCTTGCATCCCATGGAAAATTCATAAAGGATGCTGATGCCTGTTTTGCAGTTTTTGCAGAAAAAGATCACCAGTACTTTGTTGAGGACGGAAGTGCTGTTACAATGCAGATACTTCTGTCTTTGTGGTCATTTGGTGTCGGATCATGCTGGGTCGCAGGGCATGGCAAGGAGTATGCAGAAGATGTAAGAAAACTCCTAAAGGTCCCTGACAGATATACGCTGATTTCTCTTATTCCCGCCGGATACCCGGCAGAGGTAACTATTCCCAGGAAAAAAGAGCTTGATGAGATTGTATTTAATGAGGAATACAACGAGTAAACCTAAAAATTTTTAATTCATTAATTAATTTATGAGAACTTATTTTTTTTAAGAATAAGGCAAACTTAATTGTATATTGCATTGAATCAGGAAGATAACAATGTCAGGACCAATCCTTCAGGTGGCGCTCGATTTAACAGAACTTAAAAGGGCAGTACAGATAGGAAAAGAGGCAGTATCAGGTGGAGCGGACTGGATAGAGGCAGGAACTCCGCTTATTAAAAGCGAAGGGATGAATGCTGTCAGAACTCTTAAAGCCGAATTTCCGAATCATACAATAGTTGCCGATATGAAGATTGCAGATACAGGAGCGCTTGAGGTTGAGATGGCAGCAAAAGCAGGCGCTGATGTGGTCTGTGTTCTTGCAGCCTCTGATGACTCTGTTATCGAAGAGGCAGTACGTGCAGGCCGCCTTTATGGCGTCAAGATTATGGCTGATCTTTTAAATGCTCCCAATCCCCTTAAGCGTGCGGAAGAGATGGAGAGAATGGGTGTTGACATAATAGCCGCACATATTGGAATCGATCAGCAGATGAAAGGAATGAATGCAGTAGATCTCCTAAAGGAGATCTCCGGAAGTGTCAGCATACCTGTGGGCGCTGCAGGAGGGCTTGACTCTGAATCTGCCGCACAGGCAGTCCTTTCCGGGGCAGATATTCTTCTTGTCGGAAGCAGCATCACAAAATCTGCCGATGTAAAAGCTGCAGCAAAAGCAATAAGAGATTCCATAGACCGGCCTGAACCTCAAAAATCAACAAAAAATAGCCGTGATAATGAAATCCGCGACATATTCATGTCAGTCTCAGCTCCGAATATCACTGATGCCATGCTCAGAAAAGGAGCAATGTCAGGACTTATGTCAATATGCGGCAATGTCAGAATGGTCGGACGGGCGCTTACTGTCAGCACAGTTGCCGGAGACTGGGCCAAGCCTGTTGAAGCTATAGATATTGCAAACGAAGGTGACGTTCTTGTCATTGACAATCAGCGTGCAAAGCATATTGCTCCATGGGGAGAACTTGCAACCCACAGCTGCTTAAACAGGGGAATTACAGGTGTTGTCATTGACGGCGCTGTAAGGGATGCTGACGACATAAAAGGAATCGGCCTTCCCGTCTTTGCAACGGCTGTATGCCCTAATGCCGGCGAGCCGAAAGGATTTGGTGAAATAGGTGCAGAAATATCATGCTGCGGACAGCAGGTCAGGACAGGCGACTGGATAGTCGGAGATGAATCAGGAGTTGTTGTCATTCCAAAGGAGCGTGCCTACGAGATTGCCAGGCGTGCACTTGAGGTCCGGCGAAATGAAGTCAGGATAAGAGAGGAGATCAAAAGAGGCGCAACACTCTCCTCAATATCAGAACTTCTGAAATGGGAGAAAAAATAGCTGCATAATGATAATCATTCTCTTTGGCTGATTTTTAAATCCAAAAATTTTTTTCAAAATTTTTACAAGGTCACAGGATAAAATAATCTCAATGATATTATCCAGTGAAATAATTCTTGAGAAAATAAAAAAAGGCGAGATTGTTCTTGACCCTTACAGTGAAGATTCACAGCAGCCGGCATCATATGATCTGCGGGCAGGCGATGATTATCTTCTTAAAAAAGGCGAAGTCACTCTGGTTCATTCAATGGAGAAGATCAATCTTCCGGCAGATGTCTCTGCAACCCTTATGTGCAGGTCATCATTTGGACGAAGGGGGATTTTAATCGGCGGCGGGTATGTTGACCCGGGTTTTCGCGGAAACCTCACCCTGTGCCTTGTAAACATGGGCCCTGAGGATTACCTGCTAAAAAAGGGCGAGAGATGCGTTCAGGTTATAATGCACGAAGTAAAAGGCGCAAGTACCCTTTACAACGGCAGATATCAGGACAGTGAGGGTGCGGTTGCAGCAAGAAATTAAGAAAAAATAATATTTGCGAATTTTGATATCTCTGCAAAAAACCCGCATTAAGATGCAATGGATTTTATTAATCAAAACAAATTTTTTAATGGTTCCTTAATAATTCGCCTTAATTATCAAACCTCAGTTAAATAATCCAAAATATCCCATGCCACTTTATTGGCCGCAGGAATATATGACTCATCCAAAATCTCTGAGAGCTCCTGAACAAACCTTCCCTTCTCAAGCAATTCATCAGAACAGTTCTTTGACAGCTGACTTATGGTTTCTGCAGTCACCTCGGGATGACACTGAAGAGCAATAACTTTGTCTCCACATAAAAAACCCTGGTTTTCGCAGCATTCGCTTTTTAGAATGCGGATGCATCCGGGAGGAATGTCAAATGTATCGCCATGCCAGTGAAACACCCTGAATTTTTCAGGGAATTTCTTTAACACAGGAGACATACAGGCATCCGCGGTCTTTTCAACATCAAACCATCCAATCTCCCTGCATTTATTTCTCCTTACCCCAGCACCAAGAACTGACGCAATAAGCTGTGCGCCAAGGCAGATTCCAAGAACCTTTTTTCCCGAATCAATACAGGACCGGATAAACCTCTTCTCCTCCTTAAGAAATGGATATTTCTCCTCTTCATTCACATTCATCGGCCCTCCCATAATGATCAAAAGATCAAAAAGGGAAAGCTCAGGGAGACTTTCTCCCCTGTAAAGATGAGTTTCTGACAAGACATGATCTTTTTTTTCTGCATATAATTTTATGTAGCCGGTATCCTCAAAAGGGATATGAATCAGGGAAAAAATCCTCATTGCAGAATAGTATTTTTTGCAATCAATGAAAAAACTGACCGCAATAATCTATTGAATCAATATATGCAAGAAAAGATTAAGATGCTAAAATGAAATTATAATGAACATCTTTTCAGATAATTTTCATTTCTTTTCGTCCAGGAAAACATCACCGTATGAGGCTGCAACCTTTGCGCCAAGTGTCGGCTTTAAATCTTCAAGCCACAAATAAAATCCTGTCATCTGGGGAGTTCTCTTGCTTTCAACCTTAAGCTCTCCTGATTTTTTTTGGACAATTTTCAGATACTCACTTTTTTTGCGCGAACGAAGATATATTACAGGCTCATATTCAGGAATATCGACTGCCAGAACAACCTTTGAGAAGTCATTTTTCATGCCCTCGTATGTGTACTTCTTTCCTGACATTGTAAAGGTCCGGTTATTCATAAGCGCCTTTACGCCTGAAGGATATAAAACTCCAAACAAAAGCTTTTTGGCGACCGGTGGAATCTCATCTCTTGCAAGCATCTCCTGCTTTCCCTTGCCGGCCATCATAATGCCAAGAATTCTGTCCCGCTTAAGGTCATGGAGTTTTTTGTATTCAAAAGGTCTTTTAATAGAAATATCCTCAATGCCGACAAGCTTGGCATGGTTTATCGGCTTTCTTGGCACTCCGCGTATTGAATCAGGCGTCAAAACAGTTTTTATCTCCTCGCAGGTAGGCGTGACAATAAGAGTGCTTTCTGTCTCACGCATAAGCCGCCTCATAATTGAAGACCTTGATATGTCAACAGAGGAGAAAAGAACAAACGGGACGGTGGCCTGGCCATAAAGATATCCAAGCAGCTTTTTTTTGTAGATTACCTCGGCCTCCATATCCTTTAAGTCTGATGCTGAGGTTACAATCTCGCAAAAGCATATCCTGTTCTGGTCGTCGATGAATAAAATATCAAACTCTGCTATATCCTGCCCGTTCCCGCGGATGTTTATATCGCCCCTGTTTGAGTAGAACATGCCGTTCTGGCCCAGTCTGATCTCTATTGGAGGAAAAGGAGCATCGGCTCCTTTCCTGACGACATATTTTATCCTGTCAGTCCTGCCTGAAAGCTCAAGAAGCATCTCATAAATGAGAGACTCATACCATCTGCCCTCAGCAGCACGCATCTGTGATATCTCATCTGAAAAAAGCTGTCCTTTCTCCAGTTTTTTTAAGTGCCTTATAGCGCGTCTTGCAACCGGTTTTTCCGGCCTTTTTTTTGAAAAATTGGCATTAAGCCATATCAATAAATCCATTCTGCTGTTCAAACCTGCAATTATTAAACCAGTTATTACTCCGGATTAATCCGGATATTTAGGCGCTTTATATACAGAATTATGATTCAGCAGTGAAAAGAATTTTAATCTTGCGGCTCATAAATTTTTTTTCTTAAGAGCCAGCTTAATTTGGATTTTTCTCAACCTTTGATCTTTGGATGTTTCCGAAATAACTGCAGCAGGATATTATTCCAGCACCATTATTCTGCGTGTCAGGCTCTTGTGAACCCTCTGCTCATGGTACTGTACGATATCAAAGTGCTTTCCTGCAATCTCACGGATATCTATGTGGGTTACTACCACAGCGCGTTTTCCTTTCCTTAAGACACGCCGCATTTCACTTAATGAATCATTATAAAGCGCATTCATCGATTCCGCTTTTATACAGACCGACTGACCATATGGAAGATCCGTTACCACCGAATCTACAGAACAGTCTGTTATAGGCAGATTGGTTGAATCAACTTTTAATACCTCCGTACCGGGCAGGTTGTCAAGGCATCCTTTGAGCATGGAAATATCCATGTCAGTGCCGATCACACGGGCATCAAGGAGCATTCCCTCAAGAAGAATGCCTCCGGTTCCGCAGAAAGGGTCCAAAACGGTCTCTCCAGGCATAACCTGAGCGAGATTTATAAGTGTACGTGCCATAACAGGCATCATGGCACCGGGATGAAAGAAGGCTCTCCTTGTTGGATTTCTGTATTCAAACCCACCCCTGTCAATTCTGTAAAGCACTTCACCAAAATAGCAGGTCTCTCCTGAAAAGACCGCGCGAAATTCCCTTTCAGGATTAGAAAGTGAAACAGGCCCTTTGATATGAGAACCGATGCATCTTTCAAGGTCAAGCTGGGACTGTTTAATGTTTGTATCAGACATTTTTTTTACGCGCCCGGCAAAAGAAACATCTGATTCAATTGAAAGATTTTCAAGCATTGCAGTAAATGAGTCATAATCAGCATCACATTCTCCAAGATACTTTATAATGCAAAGTGTCATAGCAAGCCTCTGTGTCTTATTAGGATCAGGACAGTCCATCACTGCAATCTGCAGCCCTTTTTTTAGGATATTGCCGGTGCACTCCGCCTCGGAATAAGGAAGAGTCGGATGCTCTCCGGAGAGTTCTAGGATTAATTTCATACAAGCCTTATTTAGTTAGAGCATTTCAGGCTAAAATAGATAGCATAAAAACAGCAAAGGAGTTTTCAATAAGACAACAATTTTTTTAAAAGAGCTTTAACCAGAAAGGTCCACAGGTTAAATCAGCATAAAGGGAGACAGAGAAATGTATCAAATATTCAAATTGAAAAAAATAAAAAAATTAAAAAAATTTGCTTTTTTTAAATTATTTCCAGCACAGAATTATTTCTTCAGAAAATCTGAGAAGAATCCGCTTTTTTTACCGCTTTTTCCTTTATTTTTTGATTCAATCTCAACAATTCTGTTGTAAAGTTCTTTTTCCTCTTCACTTAAATTCTTTGGAATCTCAATTTTTACCCTGACAAGAAGATCTCCGGGCCTTCCTCTTCTCTTGATGCCCTCACCTGATAATTTAAGGGCTGTTCCATGCTGAACACCTGCCGGAATCCTGAGCTCAACCTGACGGCCGTCTATAGTTTCGATATCAACCTTTGATCCCACAGCAGCACTTGCCGCAGAAACGGTTACTGAGGTCTCAAGGTTATCCCCGGAACGTCTGAATTTAACATCAGAAAGAACCTCAACCTCTATGAACAGATCACCGTTTGGCGCTCCGGGATCTCCGGCTTCACCATAGCCTTCCATTCTAAGGCGCATACCTGTATCAATTCCCGCAGGAATTGTTACAGTGATTGTTCTCTTAACCCTTGTATGACCTGAGCCTGAACAGGCAGAGCAGCGCTCTTCAGGTATTTTGCCGCGTCCGCCGCACTGTGAACAGGTAACCATGCTCACAAAGTTCCCAAAAGGCGTTCTGTTTTCGCGCCTCTCCTGACCACTTCCGCCGCAGCGGGGACAGATACGTACTTTTTTGTTTTTGCTTCCCGTACCCTCGCATTCAGGACAGGGTTCGGTATGCATGACATCAACATCACGGGAAGTTCCAAGGCTTGCATCCTTAAGAGTAATCTGCATTCTCATCAGGAGGTCAGCGCCGGGCTGGGGACCTCTCGGCCCTCTCCTTGCACCGCCTGCACCGCCAAAGAAGGCATCAAAAATATCTCCGAAACCGCCAAAATCTGCACTGAAACCGGAGCCGCCGAAACCCCCGCCGCTGTACTGCCCTTTTGAGGCACTGGTGAATGTATCGTGGCCCATCCTGTCATACTGAGCCTTCTTCTGAGGATCTGAGAGGACGCTGTAGGCCTCGTTGATCTCCTTGAACTTCTCCTCAGCGCCCTCTTCCTTGCATACATCAGGATGATACTTCTTTGTCAGGGTGCGGTAAGCCTTTTTAATCTCCTGTTCTGTCGCTGTTTTAGGAATATTCAGGATATCGTAGTAATTAGTCGCACCCATTCTCACGCCTGCTTAATTTAATCGTTCTTTTTATCGTCTTTTACTTCATAATCGGCATCAACGACGTTTTCGTCTGCGGAACCGGCATCTGTGCCTTCACCGTCTTTTGCCTTTGAAGCTTCAGCCTCTGCGGCTGCTTTCTGATACATTTTTGTAGAGGCTGCAAAGACACTTTCTGTTAATTCCTCGACATCCTTTTTGATTGCCTCAGTATCAGTTCCCTCAACTGCTGCCCTGACCTTTTCAATACCTGACTCAATCTTAGTCACATCATCTGCCTCAAGCTTATCCCTGCTCTCCTTGATAAGCTTTTCAGCGGCAAAAAGGGCATTGTCAGCGCTGTTTCTAATCTCAATCTCTTCGCGCTTTTTCTTATCCTCTTCCTCAAAATCCTTTGACTTCTTGATCATCTCATCAATGTCCTTTTCAGAGAGGCGCTTGTCTCCGGAGATTGTTATTGCCTGGCTGTTTCCTGTCCCGAGATCTTTTGCGGATACATTTATGATTCCGTTTGCATCGATATCAAATGTAACTTCAATCTGCGGGATTCCACGCGGTGCAGGCGGAATTCCTGTCAGCTGGAATTTACCAAGTGTGAAGTTGTCTGCTGCAAGTGCACGCTCACCCTGAACAACATGAATCTCAACACTTGTCTGGTTGTCAGCAGCCGTTGTGAAAATCTGACTCTTCTTTGTAGGAATTGTCGTGTTTCTCTCAATTAACTTGGTTGCAATTCCTCCCATTGTTTCAATAGAGAGTGTAAGCGGAGTTACATCAAGTAAAACCACATCCTTTGCCTCACCTGTCAGGACACCACCCTGGATTGCTGCACCGACTGCAACACATTCATCAGGATTGATTCCCTTGTCAGGCTCTTTTCCAAGAAGTGCACGGATTCTCTCCTGCACAAGAGGCACACGTGTTGAGCCGCCGACAAGAAGAACATGGTCAATGTCGCTGCCTGTTAGTTTTGCATCCTCCAGGGCCTGCTTTACAGGTCCTATTGTCCTGTCAACAAGATGTCCAATTAACTGCTCAAACTTTGCGCGTGTAAGATCCATATCCAGAAATTTCGGGCCTGATGAATCTGTGGTTATGTATGGCAGGTTAATGTTGGTCTTCTGAACTGTCGAAAGCTCCTTTTTGGCGTTTTCTGCTGCATCACGGATGCGCTGCATTGCCATCTTGTCTTTGGACAGATCGATTCCTTCCTGCTTTTTGAACTCTTCGACAATATAGTCTGTAATTAACTTGTCAAAGTCATCGCCGCCAAGATGGTTGTCACCGGCTGTGGCCTGAACTTCAAAGACACCGTCTCCGAGTGTTAAGATTGAAACATCGAATGTTCCGCCTCCAAGGTCATATACAAGCACAGTCTTGTCTTCTTCCTTGTCGATTCCGTATGCAAGTGCGCTTGCAGTAGGCTCGTTTATAATACGAAGAACATCAAGTCCGGCAATCTTTCCTGCGTCCTTTGTAGCGTTTCTCTGTGCGTCATTGAAGTATGCTGGAACAGTGATTACAGCTTTTTTAATCTCTTCTCCAAGATATGCCTCAGCATCAACCTTCATCTTCTGGAGGATCATTGCGGAGATTTCCTGTGGCGTATACTCCTTGTCGCCAATTTTTACCTTTTTGTCAGTACCCATCAGCCTCTTGATTGAGCTGATTGTTCTGTCAACATTTGTTACAGCCTGGCGTTTTGCAACATTTCCTATAAGACGTTCTCCTTCCTTTGAAAATGCCACTACTGACGGGGTTGTTCGTCCTCCCTCTGCATTGGGTATGACAACTGCCTTTCCGCCTTCCATTATGGACATACATGAATTTGTTGTCCCAAGATCAATTCCTAAAATTTTGTTTGAAGCCATTTTTTTATTCCTCTTTTTTTCCTTTTGATACCGCTACTCTTGCACAACGGATTACTTTGTCTTTCATGCAGTAGCCGCGTATGACCTCGTCTATAACTGTCCCGTCCTCATTATCAGAAGGGACATAAGCTATCGCTTCGTGTAGTTCTGGATCAAATTTTTCATTTAACGAATTTATTGGTGAAATGGAATGATTCTGAAGAATTTTTGTGAGAATTTTTTGAATCTGCTCTACACCTTCGCGAAGTTTTGATTCATCAGCCTTTAATGCACGCCCGATGTTGTCGGAAACCTCCAGGATTTCAACTGCAAAATTTTCAACTGCACGCTCTGCACGTTCAGATGACTCCTTTGCACTTCTCTTCCTGAAATTGTCAAAATCGGCTGCGAGACGAAGATATTTATCATTTAATGCAGCAATCTCTGCTTTAAACTCATCATCGGAACCGGCATCCATCTTTTTGGACGGTTCAGCCGCAGAAGTTACATCATCCGCATTAGCATCACCGGCAATCACTGGTGCCTCCGACATCTCCTCATCCGGCAATTTATTCTCAGGTTTTCCTTTATTCATTCCATCATTCTCCAATAAACTGCTGTAATTGCTAGTTATACCATAATAGATGGTCTAAAGTTCTATATATATTTTTTTGTTAATCTGTTTGCAGTTCTATATATACTTTATCTGGATTAAAAACGCCATAATCAAAAAACACAAATGAAACTGATTGCACACGAAGGATCAAAAAATGAAGGATAAACATTCATTCATAGTTTAAAGAAAAAATATCCTTTTTCAAACACATATCAGAATTTCTAACCTACTCTTTGAATCATTTCAGAAGACATGCGTCTGTCAGATATCATAAGGAAGACATTTGATTAAAGGCGCAGAATTTTTTTTGACTTTTCAAAAGCTTTTAAATCATTTTTTTATTCTAAGACAAATTTTTAAAAAATTTGATTTCTCTGGATTTTTTGAGGAAGTTGTTCATACAAAATTCATTGCGGATTTGCATTAAATTTTTTTAGTGCCTGCTGGCATGCATTAGATTATTCTGATTTTAGCGACAATAATAGAATTAATGAAATACGCACTTTTATCGGTCTGGGATAAGACCGGCATAACCGAACTTGCAGAGTGTCTAATAAAATCAGGCTACAGTATTCTAAGCTCAGGAGGAACAGCCAAAACCCTCCGTGAAGCAGGACTGAAAATAACAGAGGTATCAGAATATACAGGCGCTCCCGAGATGATGGACGGGCGAGTAAAGACACTTCACCCTAAAATCCATGGCGGACTTTTGGGAAGGAGGGGAACTGACGATAAGGTCATGAAGGATAACGGCATTTTTGGAATCGACATCCTCGTTGTAAACCTCTATCCTTTTGAAGAGATGTCAGGCAAAAATCTCCCTTTGAATGAACTTATAGAATATGTCGATATCGGCGGCCCGGCTATGATTAGAGCGGCTGCAAAAAATTTCAGAGATGTTTCTGTTGTTATCGATCCGGCTGACTACGAAATGCTTAAAACTGCAATAGCAAAATCAGGCACAAGCGATGAAGAAAGGCTTTACCTTGCAAAGAAGGTCTTTGCACGCACAGCAGCTTATGATGCGGCAATATCAAACTATCTCTACAGCATCGAATCAGAGATCCCTGAAGTATACACAGCACAGTTTAGAAACGGAAGGATGCTCAGATATGGTGAAAACCCTCACCAGAAAGCAGCAGTATACGGAGATTCCGGCATCGCAGGTCAGATTCCCCTTCAGGGAAAGGCAATGTCTTATAACAATTACCTGGATGTTGATGCTGCTGTCGGCCTTTTAAGAGAGTTTGATGAGACTGCCGCAGTAATTGTAAAGCACAACAACCCCTGCGGCGTCGCACTTGGAAAAACCCTTCTCGAAGCATACACAAAGGCACGTGATGTAGACCCGGTTTCAGCATACGGCGGAATTGTCGCACTTAACAGAAAGGTTGAGGCTGATGTTGCAAAAGAGCTTGCGTCAACATTTATAGAAGTTGTTATTGCGCCTTCATACACAGACGATGCGCTTGAAATTATGAAAGCCAAAGAAAACATGCGTGTACTTGTTCTCCCGGAAGAGAATGACAAAGAGTCTCTTAGAACAATAGACGGCGGAGCGCTTCTCCAGATAACCCCGAAAGGCATTACAGAAAACTGGGAGGTTGTATCTGAACGTGAGCCCACAAAGGATGAGGTTGAGGGGATGAAACTTGCAATGAAGATATGCAAACATACAAAGAGCAATGCAATTGTCTTTGCAGACAAAAATTCTGCTCTTGCGATCGGCGCAGGACAGATGAACAGAGTAAACTCCGCAGAGATTGCAATCAAAAAGGCAAATTTCCCGCTTAAGGGATCAGTTGTTGCATCTGATGCATTCCTCCCGTTTGCAGACACACTTGAGGTGGCAGCAGAGGCGGGTGCAACGGCACTTCTCCAGCCGGGCGGCTCTATCCGCGACAGCGAGGTAATCGAGGCTGCAAACCGCCTGAATGTTGCAATGGTCTTTACTGGTGTAAGGTACTTCAGGCACTAATCCCAAACACATTAATTTTATGCACCAAATTATCCGGCATATGCCAAATTATCACATACAATAATTTTCTTTTTTCAATAATTCCACAGTAAAGTCTGAAGTATTGGAAGGCATTGAACTCCAATCAGAATCGATCGTGTTATATGTTAGCATGCCACAAATTAGCATAGTATTATGTTTGGTCTTCCACTAGAAACTGTCCTGTCCGTATCAGCAGGAACAGGAATAATTATACTGGCCCTTTTATTCTGGGGCCTGACATTCAGAGAGGTCGCAGAATGAAATTTGATCCCGTGACTATCCTGATTCTGATTGCATATGCATTGATTCTTATTCTTATAGGAAACTGGGCATCGAAGAAAATTCACAACACAGAAGACTACATTCTTGCAGGAAGATCACTCGGATTCTGGGTATTTACAATCCTTATGGTCGCATCAGTATGCAGCGGAATGACACTTGTTGGTGTATCAGGTTTTGGCTATGCATCAGGATGGCCAGGAATCTGGGAGCAGCTTGCAGTGCCTCTTGCCGCATCTTTTGCAATAATTCTGTTTGGAGTAAAACTGCACTACATAGGAAAAAGAACAGGATACATGACAGTAGAGGACTATTTTGCACACAGGTTTGAAAGTCCCAGAGCGATTCGGGGAATCACAGCCCTTTCAGGAATCATCGTATCACTTATTTATCTTGTCGGGCAGTATACAGCAATCAGCATTGTGCTTGTCTGGCTTTTTGATATTGATCACAGGGTCGCACTAATAATTGCGGCGATAATTATTACATTGTATACCGTAATCGGCGGCCTGTATGCAGTATCCTGGACAACACTTATACAGGGCGGAATTTTAATTGCAGGAGTAATTATAATGGCACCTCTTGTAATTATTGCAGCAGGCGGTCTTGAGCATATTAACAATGTTCTCTCCGGAATTGATCCAAATATGGTTGCTGCCTATTATCCGTCTGCATATGCACCCTATGCCTACTGCACACCTGAATTCTTATTTTCCTTTGTTGTAATGCTTACCGTGGGCCTTGCATGCGCACCTCACGTTGTAAACAATGTTCTTGCAGCAAAAGAGTCAAAATTCTTCAAATGGGCGCCGCTGGTAGCATTTTTAATCTACCTTGTCGTAATGTTCCTTGTCAAATTTGTCGGATTTGCAGTAAGAGCCCTTGTCGAGGAGGGAAAACTTGTTCTTCCATCAACTATAAACGCACAGGACTTTGCATTCATGTATGGTGTTGAGTATGCAGTCCCGAATATGTTTATCTGGGCACTTTTTGCAGTCATTGTACTTGCAGCAGTAATGTCAACTACAGACAGGCTCATGCTTACAATTGGAACGATGTTTTCGTGGGATATCTATAAAAATCTCATCAACCCAAATGCTTCTGACAGAAATGTGCTTCGCTTAAGCCAGGTATCTGTCGTTGTTGTTGCAATTGTTTCAATTCTTCTTGCATTAAATCCGCCTGACATGCTTGCATTTTTAATATGGCTTGGAATCGGCGTTATGCTTGCAACATTTGCGGTTCCTTTCCTTGCAGGGCTCTACTGGAGGCGTGCAACAAAAGAGGGCGCAATTGCTGCAGTGCTTACCGGACTTATTGGCTCAGGAATTTTCGGTTATTATTACCAGTACATTGCAAAGCTTCCAATGCACTTTTCAATTTACGCACTGGCATGCGCAATCATCGCAATGATTGCTGTAAGCTTATTAACACCTAAAAACTCAGAGAAAGTCCTTGATGAGACTCTGACGGGATTTTATATCCAGCCAAAGAATTAAATTCATTTTTTTAAGGGTATTCCTTTTTTGCTATCAGAGATTCATCAGACAGTATATTCTTCTAAAAAAATTAAGAGGAAATTAATTCTCAGGACTTTTTAGAGCAACATACATTCCTGCCAGTGCCAGAGATGAGGCAATCATATTTGCAGCTGCAAGCACTTCTTCACTGCAGTCAAGTATTCCAAGGATATCATAGAATGCAAACAACAAAAAAGAAAGCCCGAAAAAAAATCCATACTGCTTTTTTAATACTGCGCCTGCATAACAACCACCCAGAAACACAATCAGTTCAATTATAATTGTAACAGGGATTAAAATTTCAAAGACCATAATATTCCCAGAATATCTCCAATAAGATAAATATTTTTGCTCTAAACTGCACCGGATAAAATTTAAAAAAATCTTTTTTTATTTCGGACCGCAGGGATTTTTTATAAATAGAAGATGCCTGCAAAAATAAAATGCCATCGATGACAAAAGAAATTAAAAACCGAATAATTCTTCATGTTGATATGGACAGCTTCTTTGCATCCGTTGAAATCAGGGATAACCCTTCATTAAAAGGCCTTTCAGTCATCATAGGTGCAGACCCGATGAAGGGCAGCGGACGTGGCGTTGTAAGCACATGCTCATACGAGGCAAGAAGATACGGCATTCACTCCGCAATGCCTGTTCAGACAGCATACAGGCTCTGCCCCGATGCAATATTTCTCCCGGTAAATATGCTGCTGTACAAAAAAGTCTCTAAGAACGTGATGGACATTCTAAGACATTACTCTGATAAATTTGAACAGGTCAGCATTGATGAGGGATACCTTGACTTAAGTTTTCTTAAAGATTTTGCCGCTGCAGAGGCTGTTGCAAAGGAAATTAAGAAGAAAATTTTACTCAGCGAAAAAATAACCTGCTCAATAGGAATAGGGCATTCAAAAGTTATTGCAAAAATTGCTTCAGATTATAAAAAACCTGACGGACTGACAGTTGTATATCCAAATGATGCAGCCTCCTTTCTAAATCCCATGCCTGTTGGAAAAATTCCGGGGGCAGGCAAAAAGACACAGGAGATTTTAAAAAATGCAGGCATCAGAACTGTGGAGGAGCTGTTATCATACGATATACAAAAATTAATTTCACTTCTCGGGCGTCATGCCGCCGGTTTAAAGATGCTTGCATCAGGAAATGACAACAGTCCTGTCGAGGATAGAGATGAGCAGAAATCATCCGGACGTGAGATTACTTTTCCGGATGATACAAAAGACAGCCTCTTAATTGAATCCACTGCCGAAGAAATCTGCAGCGACATAATAAAAACAATATCATCCAAAAAAATCCGCTTCAAATCAGTCACACTAAAAATAAGGTACGCCGGATTTATAACCCATACCCGTTCAAGAACGCTTGCAAGGCATACCGATGATTTAAAAATCCTCAAAAGTACTGCATTATCATTAATTTCAGAAAATATTGACAGGAACAAACCGGTAAGGCTCATAGGCATATCCGTATCAGCCTTTGAATCACAAAACACAACACAGATGCAAATATGCGATTTTGAAAGCAGCTCATTTTACAAAACATAAATATTGCACAAATACTGCAGTCTTTCAGGATAAATCACTTATAAAAATTAACTTGCAAAAAATCTTTTTAAGGAATTGTTGCATGCCGAAAAAATAGAAAAAAATTTATCTGTTGGCCTTTCTTGCAGGCTCAAGGGAGATGTCATTTCCGCGGATAGTCGCGCTGTTCATGACCCTGTAAACCTCTTCTGCAAACTTTTCAGGGACTTCAACGAATGAAAAGTCATTAAAGATGCTGATTGCACCAATAAGACTTCCCTGCATCTTTGTCTCTCCGGCAATTGCGCCAACGATATCTCCGGGCCTTATTCCCTTTGCTTTTCCGATGTTTATGAAGAACCGAACCATTCCGGGCTCTCCGCCTGTGTTTGCGAAGTCAACAGAAGATTCTGCCTGTACTCCGGATGACTCTCTTCCTTCACCTTCAAGGTGAAGCTTCATTAGAGCTGCCGAGATGTCTGTTAAGGTATAATCCTCATCCATCAGCTTTTCAATTGCAGAGATATAGGCTGTAAGATCACTTTCTGCCATCACAGTCCTGATTTTGTCTAAAAAGCGTTCAGCCCTGCAGTTTTCAACATCCTTTGTGCTTGGAGGGGATACCCTTCTGATTTTTACCTTTGCAAGCTTCTGGATCATTCTGAGCTTTTCAGTCTCACGCGGCCCCACAAATGTATATGCACATCCGGTTTTTCCGGCACGGCCGGTTCGCCCTATCCTGTGAACATAATACTCGACATCCTGCGGGACATCATAATTGTAGACTGTATCAATGTCATCTACATCTATTCCCCTGGCCGCAACATCAGTTGCAATAAGTATTTCAAGAGAGCCTCCCCTGAACTTGCTCATGACTCTGTCTCTTACAGCCTGCTTCATATCGCCATGAAGACCTTCTGCGAAGTATCCTCTTGAGTGAAGTGAGGATGAGATCTCATCAACACGCCTTTTTGTATTGCAGAAGATCATTGAAAGTCCCGGGCCGTTTATGTCAATTAAGCGGCACAAAACATCGAGCTTCTCTTTTTCGCGAACCTCTATGTATGACTGCTCAATAAGCGGAACGACAAGTTCTGTAGGATTCAGTTTTAAAAATTCCGGATTTTTCTGGAATGCCTTTGAGATTTTTAAAATAGGCTTTGGCATAGTTGCCGAGAAAAGAACTGTCTGTCGCTCATTGGGAGCATACTCCAAAATTTCCTCAAGATCCTCCTTAAAGCCCATATCAAGCATCTGATCTGCTTCATCAAGGACAATTATCTCAACCATTGATAGTGAAAGTGTCCTTCTTTTCAGGTGATCCATAACCCTTCCGGGTGTTCCCACAATAATCTGGACACCGCGGTTAAGCATTGATATCTGTCTTTCAATAGGCTGTCCGCCATATATTGGAAGAACCCTGATATCATCGCGGTATTTAAGAAGTCTGTTGAACTCTTCTGCTATCTGGATTGTAAGTTCTCTTGTAGGTGAAAGAATGATTGCCTGGACATGGCTCTTCCTGGCATCAATCTTTTCAATTACAGGTATCGCAAAAGCTGCAGTCTTTCCGGTACCTGTCTGGGCCTGACCTATTATGTCGCGGCCTGCCATCATAAGAGGTATTGAAAGCTGTTGTATTGGTGTGGGCTCCTCAAAACCCATATCTTCAATTGCTTTGAGTATTTCCGTGGAAATATTAAGCTCACTAAATTTTAAAAAAGTGTCCATTCTCTTAATTATATTGCACACAAAGTATATCAGGTTTGGTAAGGCACCAGATTATGTCTTTAAATCCTCAGTTTCAGACTTAAACTGCAGTTTAAAGCACATACGGATTTTCAAATACTTTATAGAGACTTTCAGAAATTTTTTCCCGGGAGAACAAAATTTAATTTATTATCAGTATCTGAGCACAATTGTAAAAATAAAGACCAGAAACAAACGTTATTTGGAATTTTTAGAGTCACCCAGATTAACGGATTAATAAAACATATCATGCGCTCCTCATTCATTCCATCCCCTCTCACCAATAAGCGGCACAAACCTCACTCCCCCGTGACTTGTGACAACAGGCTTTCCATTGACAATTTTTATCTTCACAAGCTCCTGAAGGCAATAATCCCCTACAGGAACAAGAAGCCTGCCGCCCTCTTTTAAAATACCAATTAAATATTCAGGTATAACCGGAGATGCTGCCGTAACTATTGCCGCGTCAAATGCGCCGCAGTTTTTGTGTATAACAGTTCCATCACCAAACACAACTTTTACATTGAAAATATCTGCTTTTCTTAAATTTTCTTCTGCAAATGAAACAAGCTCACAAACACGTTCAAATGATATAACCTCCCGGGCAATCTTTCCAATTACAGCAGCCTGGTAACCTGATCCTGTCCCTATTTCAAGTACCCTGTCGCCTGATTTAAGCTCAAGAAGTTCTGTCATCAAACCAACAATATAAGGCTGGGATATTGTTGCCCCCATGCCTATCGGAAGAGGCCTGTCATCATATGCATATGGCTGCATCTCAGGCGGCACAAAAATATGCCTTGGAACAGTCATCATCGCCATTAGAACGGACTCATCCTTTATCCCGCGTGATTCGATCTGGTTTTTTACCATCAGTTGCCTTTTTTTCTGAAAGTCCGGTGTGTCAGAGATAAAAAAATCAGGCATTATAAAATTATCATGGTGATTTTCTGATATAATAATTGTTGAAGAATTTAAAAAACTTCTTCAGCTTAAGGAGAATTAAAAAAATACTGAAAAAATTTTGTGAGATACTTTATCTGATAAATGCGCTTCTTCCTGCAAATTTTGCAGATGCACCCATCTCCTCTTCAATTCTTAAGAGCTGATTATATTTCTCAACCCTCTCCCCCCTTGCAGGAGCACCGGTTTTTATCTGGCCAGTTCCAAGAGCAACTGACAAGTCTGCAATGAATGAATCCACAGTCTCTCCACTCCGATGTGAGATCATTGCTCCCCAGCCGCTCTTCTGCGCAAGCCTGACTGCATCGATTGTTTCAGAAACGGTCCCAATCTGATTGAGCTTGATTAAAACAGCGTTTGCAACTTTCCTTTCAATTCCTATCTGCATCCTTTTAACATTTGTTACAAAAAGGTCATCACCTACAAGCTGCACTTTATCGCCGATTGCATCTGTAAGCATCTTCCAGCCCTCCCAGTCATCTTCAGAAAGGCCGTCTTCGATTGATACTATCGGATATTTTTCACAGAGGTCTTTGTAAAATTCAACCATCTCTGCGGATGTGAGCTTTCTTCCCTCGGTCTTCAGTTCATAAAAACCGTCTTTGTAAATTTCGCTTGATGCAGGATCAAGGACAATCCCTATGTCTTCTCCGGGCCTGTAGCCGGCTTTTTCAATAGCCTGTGTAATAAGCTTTAAAGGCTCCTCGTTTGAAGGAACCTGTGGTGCAAAACCGCCCTCATCGCCGACTCCGGTTGAATGCCCCTTCTCCTTTAAAAGAACCTTTAAGGCCTGATAAACCTCTGCCCCCCAGCGAAGAGATTCCTTAAACGAAGGTGCACCATAAGGCGCAATCATAAACTCCTGAAGATCTGCACCCTGCCAGTTGGCGTGAGCACCGCCGTTCATGATATTCATGCATGGAACAGGAAGGACTGCATCAGACGGGTTTCCAAGGTATTTCCACAAAGGCATTCCCCTGTAAGCCGCACCAGAACGGGCGCAAGCCATTGAAACTGTCAATATCGCATTTGCACCAAGCTTTTCCTTATTCTCAGTTGCATCAAGCATTATCATTGCATCATCAAGAGCTCTCTGCCCGCAGACATCCATTCCGGAAATTTTTCCTGCGATCTCTTTATTGATGTTTGAAACAGCCCTCAATACGCCCTTTCCGCCGTATCTTTTTTTATCGCCGTCCCTTAACTCGACTGCCTCATGAATGCCTGTTGATGCACCGGAAGGGCATGCGGCACGCCCGAATGCACCACTTTCTGAGAATACATCAGCCTCAACAGTCGGATTTCCTCTGGAGTCAAGGATTTCCCTGCCAATCACACTTTTTATTGAACTATCCATATGCTTAAGCACCCCGGCCTTTATTATTTTTATAAATATTTGCAGGGGAGAGGGAAAAAGACTTTTGAATTTTTGGCAGGGAGTCGCGGGGATAAAAAATCAACAACATACTTTTTGTAAAACCCGATTCCAATTAATATTGTGAAAACTGCAGTACTTGGCGGAGGGCTTACAGGAATTGCCCTGGCCCGGATGTTAAATGAAAAAGGGCATGATGTAACTGTTCTTGAGAAGGAAAAAATGACAGGAGGCCTTTGCCGCTCACAAACAAAAGACGGATTTACTTTTGATATTGGCGGATCGCACATAATCTTCAGCCGCGACAAAGAGGTAAATGACTTCATGTGCGATGTACTGGGCGAAAACAAGGAAAAAAGGAACAGAAATACTAAAATATTTTTCAAGGGCGCCTATGTCAAATACCCGTTTGAAAACGGTCTTTACCAGCTTTTGCCGGAAGACAGGTTTTTTTGCATAAATGAATTTGTCAAAAACCTGATTGCACTTGAAAAAGGCGAGTTAAAAGATCCAAAAAACTTTAATGAATGGATATATCACACGTTTGGAAAAGGAATTGCAGAATCCTACATGGTTCCTTATAATGAGAAAATCTGGAACTATCCGACAGAGAGGATGTCTCATCACTGGGTTGACGGAAGAATCCCAAGGCCGCCTGTTGAAGACATTATAAAATCCGCAATAGGAATTGAAACAGAAGGCTACACCCACCAGTCTGTTTTCACATACCCCGTCAGGGGAGGGATTGAAGCTCTTGTTGATTCATTAAAAGAGCCTGTACTGGATAAAATTAGAACAGGATTTGAAGTCACGACCATTAAAAAAGAAGGAGATGAATTTTTAATTGGAAACGGAAGTGATTGGGTTAAATGTGAAAAAATTATCTCAACGCTTCCGCCCAAAGTTCTTCTCTCCTGCTTATCAGATGTTCCAAAAGATGTAAAGACCGCATGTGAAAACTTAAAATACAACTCAATTGCATGTGTTTCAATAGGTGTAAAAGAAGACCCCGGCGATATTTCCTGGCTTTACATCCCGCAAAAAGAGCTTGGATACTTCAACAGAATTTCATTTCCGTCAAATTACTCATCTGAAGTTGCGCCAAAAGGCTGTTCATCCGTTCTTGCCGAAATTACATACAACGAAGGCGATGAAATATCAAAGATGTCTGATTCTGAATTAATCAGCCACGTAAAAGACGGACTTTTAAAGATGAATATTATAAAAGACAAATCATCAGTTGTATATTCAGACATCTCAAGATTTGAATACGCATATGTTGTATACGATCTTGACTATCTTAAAAATGTAAAAATAATGAAGGAATACTTTGAGTCCGCCGGAATCGAACTTGTGGGCCGCTTTTCCGAGTTTGAATACTTAAATATGGACGGATGTATCAGGCATGTTATTGATTACATAAAAAAACTGGAAATTTCCAAATAAGAAATTAATTTTTCCCCATTTTTTCTGCTTTTTTCCCGTGGAATATCACCAACATATATATTGCAGATAAAAAGCCAGATTATAAGGAATAAATGGCGCCAAAAATTTCAGTTGTAATCCCGACATTCAACGAAGAGGAAAATATCACCCCATGCCTTAAGTCACTTAGCAATCAGACAATCCCAAGAGTAGATTATGAACTGATTGTTGTAGACGGAAACTCAAAGGACAAAACCCGGGAATACGCAGAAAAACTTGCTGATGTTGTAATAATTCAGACCAGCAAAAAGGTAGGCGGCGCAAGAAATGACGGTGCTGCACTTGCAAAAGCCGACATTATTGCAACAACAGATGCAGACTGCATAATTCCCCCGGACTGGCTTGAAAAAACACTTCTGGCATTTTCCAGGGATGAAAAAATGGTTCAGCTTTACGGGACAGTATATCCGCTTGAGCCGGGCATTAAATTCAAATTTTATCTTGCCCTTGCAAATACCTTCTCAAGGCTTGGCTATTATACTCATACCTTATACTATACACTCGGATGCAACACTGCGTTTAGAAAAGAGGCCTTTTACGCAATAAAAGGCTACAAGTGCATCGATGCAGGTGATGATCTTGAAATTGCACAGAGAATGAGAAAGATTGGAAAGGTAAAACTTGACACAAAGGTTCGTGTTCAGTTTTCGATGCGAAGATATGTGCAGTTTGGAACACTAAGATCGCTTTACGTCTGGCTCTATATTGTATTTAAGGGTGGAGAGTCTGAGAAATATACCTATGCCGGACGTGAATACAAATAAAAATATATATTTATTAATCATTGTTGTTTTTGCATGGCAAGTGAAAAAAACTGCACAGTAAAAGATCAAAAAAATTGTACTAACTGCGATCTAAAAGAAAGTCTTGATTGCCGATGGAATAAAAATATTTTAAACTGTTTTATAGCAATTGCATCTCCGATTTTTATAGGAGTGTTTCTACTTTTAGGAGTTATATTCCTGATATCAGGCGAGTGGTGGCCATTTATTGCATATGTTCTCTTCATTTTTCTGATATTCGGTTATGAAATTAAATTTCTGTGTAGCCACTGTCCTTTCTACAACAACGAAGGTAAATTTTTAAAATGTCTTGCAAAGAACGGAGCACCAAAGATTTTCAAATATAATCCTGCACCCATGAACAGATTTGAAAAGTTCATGATGAATTTTCTTGTCTGGATGAACTGCACGATTATACCCTTATCTGCCGGCAGTTTGGCCCTCTGGATGTTATATTCCCAAAATGCTACGACGATTATCCTATATGGCACCACCGGTATTTTTGTTATGACACTTTTAGCTTCAGTTGTATTCTTCCAGATTATGAAAGTGTATTACTGTGCCAAATGCATCAACTTCTCATGCCCCTTAAATACAGTTGAAAAAAAAGTGGTTGATAAATATCTGCTTAAAAACGATGTCATGAGAGAAGCCTGGGAAAAAAGCGGGTACAAATAAAAATTGAAAATTCTCTAAAAAATATATAACCTAAGAATCTATTTTGTCATTAATGAAAAACAGCTAATTCATTATTTCACTCCAAAAGCTCATAGCTGCTCATGACAACCGGCCCTTTTAATGTGTCAAGGACTCTCTCAAGCATAACTCCTTCTCTCGCCGGATTTTTATGCCCAAATGATGCCCTGATTGCAAGCGTTGAAAATAAAACAGCCCTGTCAAGCGCTATCGGAAGGCTGTCGCCTTTAAGAAGGCTTCCGACAAGAACACTTGTGAAGGCATCTCCGGTTCCGGGGTAATGCGTTGGAATATAGTCGCATGCAACCTTCCACAGCCTCCCGTCCCCCCTGTCATAGGCAAGAACGGATGTCCTGTCTTTTGAGCCGTTTAAAGGCACACTTGTTACAACAACAATCGAAGGGCCCATATCAGCAAGGCGGGGAAGCCATGAGCGAACAGTTTCCTCATCTATTTTGTCGCTGTAAGGCTCATCAAGAAGAAGAGCAGCCTCAGTGATATTCGGCGTTATTACATCGGCGTCTTTAACATATGATCTCATTCTTACAACCATATCAGAGGTAATTGGACCATATGTTTTGCCGTTGTCACCCAAAACAGGGTCTATCACAACAAGAGGTCCCGACCGTTTTTTAAGCGAGCTTATGAAGCCGGATACGATATCCATCTGCTTTGATGAACCCAAAAAACCGCTATAAACCGCATCAAAGCAGATACCAAGCTTTATCCAGTGTGAAACGCTCTCCTCCATAAAAGCTGTCAGGTCCTTAAAACAGTAGTCATCAAACCCGGAGGTGTGCGTTGACAGCACTGCTGTTGGAAGCGGGCATACCTGAATCTCCATCGAAGAGAGAATCGGAATTACAACTGTTAAAGAAGCACGCCCGAATCCGGACAGATCATGAACTGCTGCAACCCTGTGTATTGGATTTCTTATCATAATGCCACCTTCCTTTTTTTTACCGGCTATACCTGTAATATTATCTAAAACCCATAAGGCATCAAATATGCTGTTATAAATACGGCAAAAAATCCGACCAAATGATTTATCTAAAATACCGGACCACATAGAAAATGATGTCTGACGAAACCGACGGCGTAATGATTGTTGCCAGACTTATGGCGGTATCAGCACGGACTGCTCCCAAATCCAAGGGAAGTGATGTCATTTCAGTCAGGATAGCATCAGGTAAAGAGCTAAAAGCACTTGCCGAATCCATAAGGAAATTCGGAGAGGAAAACAACCTTGGATTTTTCCTGCGTGATGCAAAATGTGTTGAAAAATGCGACTGCTGTGTTATAATAGGGGCAGCAGGAGACGGAAGCCTCGGTCTTGACTGCGGCGGATGCGGTTTTCACACCTGCATGGATATGCTTTCAGCGCAGAATAAAAACAAAGGCAAAAATCCGGCTTTTATAGGCCCCAACTGCATATTAAGGCAGGCAGATCTTGGAATTGCAGTAGGGTCTGCGGCAAAGACCGCATCAATGCACAATGTTGACAACAGAATCATGTTTTCGGCAGGTGTTGGAGCACTGAAACTCGGTTGGCTCGGAAATTGCACAGTTGCTTATGCAATACCGCTGTCAGCCTCAGGTAAGAGCATTTTCTTTGACAGAAAAGTTTCTTAAAAAAAAATCAGGTTTTAGAAACTTTTTGATGAACCAATAAATCTGGCTTCATCAGGACTGCAGATTACCGCTCTATTCTTAAAATGGAGAATTTATGTCCAAACTGATGATCCGTGGCGGAGACCTGGATCTTGTCATGTACGAATTTTCACCATTCAAAACCGGTGAAAATATCAACACATTAGGTATCGATAAAAAAAGTTTTGAGCTAAAGCCGGCAAAAGGGCCTGTGGAGGTAAAAGTTCCGGCAAGAATACACTTAACAGTTCTTGACATGAACCGCTTTTCACCCGACAGGCCCGGCGGGGGAGGAATCGGCTTTGCGATCAGGATTTATACAACAGCTGTTGCTGAATGCACAGAGTCCGGCCTTGAGATTGATTTTTCAAGAAAACCGATAGTAATTCATTTCACAGAGGTTTTCAAAAAAGCAACAGGCTACACAGGCGGGTTTAAGATCTGTGTCCGCGACCATGATAAAAAACATGTCGGCCTTGGCTCAACAGGTTCTGTGATGCTGGCAGTCGGCCATGCAATGAACAGGGCACTTGGAAACCCGCTTTCATCTGAAGAGATAAGGCTTCTAATCGGGCACAATTATGTTGAGGAGACAACAGACGCAAACATTATAGGCGGCTTTGAAACAGGTGTCGGACCTGCTGCGGCAACCTACGGGGGAATTGCAATAATGGGCGACGAATTAACCCTTGTTCACAACTGCAGATTTGCTGAAGGAAAAGATGTATACATTATTATTCCTCCGACAGATGCAAAGGCATCAGGCGATGATGAGTTCCGTCTTTTAATGAACAGGGCAAGAACTCTTGACTACCGCGACAGGGAGCTTAAGGCCTACATGGTTTTAATGGATCTGATTCCTGCCCTTCACAGAGATGACCTGAAAAAAACAGGTGACATAATCTGGGAGATGGATTTCAGGGGTTCAAAGCGTGCCGAGGTCGAACACAACTCCTTTGAGATATACTACTACATGAGCAGATTAAGAGATGCCGGCTTTGAGTTTGTCGGCATGAGCTCGGTAGGCCCATCAATTGCAGTAATCACCGGAAAAAAACGTGAAGAGGCTGTTAAATTAATTGAGGACGCAGGACTTATTGTTGCGCTTGAAACCAAAACAGACAATACAGGAGTAAAATTTATAGAAAATTCTTAAATTTATTTTTTTAATAAAAAAAATAAACTGTAAACTGGCAATGCAAAAAATTGATTAATTAAATTTAAACAACCGTTACACTCTTTGCAAGGTTTCTTGGCCTGTCAACATCCCTGCCCAGAAGAACTGCTGTTTTGTAGGCAAGCTCCTGAAGAATAACTGTAGCGGTAATCACCTCACATATTCCTGTTGATTTTGGAAGCGGAATATAAAGATCGCATATATCCTCAAGGTCAATATCACCTGCAGAGCCTATTCCGATTACCGGCGCTCCCCTTGCCTTTATCTCTTTTATATTTGACATCATCACAGGATATGAGTCATCTTTTGTGCATACTGCGATTACAGGCGTCTGTTCGCTCAGCAAAGAGAAAGGCCCGTGCTTTAATTCTCCTGCAGGATAGCCTTCGGCATGAATATAAGTAATCTCCTTCATCTTAAGTGCGCCTTCAAGAGAGACCGGATAATAAATTCCCCTCCCCACGAAAAACATATTAAAAGCACCCTTGCAGATATCAGCTGCCGGTTCTGCATCAAACAAAAGCGCCTCTTCTATTGCAGGATAAATTCCGGAAATTTCACCTTCGATGTCCTCATCTGATAATTCAGAAATAATTCTCAGAAACACTGCAACCTGTGCAATGAAGGATTTTGTCGCAGCAACGCTTATTTCAGGACCTGCACTGGTATAAAGAACATAGTCTGCAATTCTTGTTACAGAACTTCCAAGAACATTTGTAATTGCAAAGGCGTTGCAGTTTTCGTTTCTGCCCAGTTTTAAGGCTGAGAGCGTATCAGCAGTCTCTCCCGACTGTGTAACCGCAATCATAACAGAATCCCTGCAGGGTGTGAAATTTAAAAATTCAGAGGCAATCTCTACCCTTACAGGTTTTTTGCAGTACTTCTCCATTAAATACCGGAATACAATTCCTGCATGATACGATGTTCCGCACGCAACAACAGTTATAAGAGATGCATTTCTTAAGGCAGAGACTGCATCTTCATCAATATTGCGGCTGAAACTGTTGTGAAAAACATCAGGCTGCTCAAATATCTCCTTTTGCATGTAATGATCAAAGCCGCCTTTTCTTGCAGACTCAACATCCCATTCGACAATCTCTGATTCTCTGCAAACAGAATTTCCACAGTTGTAAACTGAAATGCCAGACTCATTTATATCAGCAATGTCACCATCTTCAAGGAATATTATCTTCTGTGTATAATCAAGAACAGGCGTCATATCTGAAGAGGCAAACATCTCACCATCTCCAATGCCGACAACAAGAGGGTTTGATTTTCTTGCGGCAACAATTCTTTTTTCATCTCCGCATACTGCCAGAAGAGCGTAGCTTCCCTCAAGCTCACAGACTGCAGAATTTACTGCTTTTAAAAGATCACCGCTATAGAACTTTTCTATCAGATGGGAAATTACCTCACTGTCGGTTTCGGATAAGAAAACATGCCCTTCTGAAATTAATTTTCGCTTCAGTTCAATATAATTCTCAATAATCCCGTTGTGTACAATTGCAATATTTCCACTGCAGTCGGTATGGGGATGGGCATTGATATCATTTGGCACACCATGTGTTGCCCATCTGGTATGCCCTATTCCTGCAAAACCAGACAGTCCTGATGCAAGGCCTCCAAGATCAGAAATTCTCCCCTGCCTTTTTACAATATTTATGCCATTATCAGCCGTTGCCACACCAAATGAATCATATCCGCGATATTCAAGCCTTTTTAAGCCTTCAACCACAACAGGTGCAGCATTCCGCCTTCCGATGTATCCTACAATTCCGCACATTATTGTTCCGGTTTATTTTACTATCGAATTCTCAGGCAGACTTCCATCAATAATTCTGCCGTTTTCAATCGTAGACATATTCCCTACAAGACTGTGCCTGAAAACCGTAAATGGAGCGGATTTAGTCCCGTCCCCTATTATTGCACCAAAACTTCCTTTGACAAATCCGCTTTCAGACTCAAATATGCCTGTCTCTGAAACAGTGGATGTATGATCAGCTAAAACACAGCCGCTGCCTATAACAGATTTGGATATTTTGGAATGTGAGCCTATTGTGCAGTCATCCATTACGATCGAGTTTTCTATCAATGTGAAAGGTGCGATGTGTACTCTTGAGCCTACTGAAGTATCAGGCATAATGCAGGTGTGCGGGCCGATGTATGAATCTTCCCCGATTACAGCAGGCCCCCGGATTACTGCAAACGGACTGATAACTGTGCCTTTGCCGACAGACACCTTGCCTGATATGACAGAGTTTCTGCTGACCTCGCCTGACACCTCAGATTTCACAGATAAAAGCGTCATTTTATTCATCTTCAAAAGGTCCCAGGGATATATTGCATCATGCCATCCTGTTGCAGCTACTGCCTTAATTTTTATCCCGCGGCTGATCATAAGATCAATTACTTCAGGAATAAGGCAGTTTTGAGGATAGCTGAAAAAATCCTTTGTAAGCGAAAATATACCTGTGCTTACCATCATATCACCGCTGACATCCGGCTTTTCCACAATCTTTTTTACAAATCCGTCTTCGATATCCACAACACCATAATTTGACGGATAAGGATGCGGTGATACAAGCATTGCATTTTTTTCGTTTTTAATAGATGCGATGGAGTCAGAGTCAATATAGTTGTCTCCGGGGAGCAAAAGAAAGTCCCCTTCAATTAAGGCTTCGGCACTTCGCAGCGCATCTGCTGCTCCAAGCTGCTTTTTCTGAACTGCAACTTTAATATCAGTATCAAGCCCGTTTAAGTACCTGATAAGCTGCTCACGCCTGTAGCCTGCAACAACTATAATATCCCTGATTCCGTTTTTCAAAAGAGCCTCAATTACATAATCAATTACAGGCCGGTTTGAAACCGGAATCATCACCTTTGGCTGCCCTCTTGTAAGAGGCCTGAGCCTTGAACCCTCACCGCCGGCAAGAATCACTGCCTGCATTACAATTCACCTACCAATCCTGACATCATCATTTATTCTCCCTTCAAGATATGAGCCGGGTGCGGCAGCAACCCTGCTTCCAATAACTGCGCCTGCATTTACAGAACAGTTAATTCCAAGCTGGACATCATCGCCGACAACTGCGCCGAATTTCCGCCTTTTGGTATCCTGGCCTCCGGCTCTGACATTCTTTCGGTCGTGCCTGAGATTTGCGATCTTTGTTCCTGCACCAAAATTGCACCCTGAGCCTATCACGCTGTCGCCCACATAGTTAAAATGGGGGATTTTGGTGTTATTGAAGATTACGGAGTTTTTAACCTCCACAGAATGCCCGATGTGGCAGTTGTCTCCTATTGCAGTTGATCCGCGAATGTAGGCATGAGGGCCTATTGAGCAGTTTTCACCGATTATGCAGGAGCCTTCAATATATGTTCCGGATTTTATCACACTTCCCTTTCCAAGAGAAAGATTCCCATGAATAAAGACATTCTCCTCAACTGCTCCAAAGATTATATCTTTTGCAGACTGCATCATGGATTCGTTTGCATCCAAAAGATTCCACGGCTCGCCTATGTCATACCACGAGGAAAGAATGCATGATTTGAGTTCTCCTTTTCTGATGTAGTCTTCGAGTGCATCTGTTAATTCATACTCGCCCCTTTCAGACAGGGACAGGCTTTTTAAAATCCCAAATATAACGGGCTCGAAAAGATAGATTCCCGCATTTATTATATTGCCCGGCGGTTTTTTTGATTTTTCAAAAAGACCGGTAACAATCTCACCATCTGATACAACAACACCGAAATCCTCCGGGTGGCTGCTCTCATATGTTCCGATGCATGGAGCATCATATGAGCAGAATCTGGTGATATCAGCGGAGTTTAAGATCATATCACCGTTTAGCAGAAGAAATCTGCCACTGACAAGACCTTCTGCTGCCAAAAGGGCATCGGCTGTCCCCATCTGTCGCCGCTGTACTGTGTAACTGATATTTACTCCAAACGAAGAACCGTCTTTGAAATGATTTCTTATCTCCTGTTCATGATAGCCGACAACAAATACAAATTCAGAAATTCCGGCATTGCGCACCGCAATTAAAAGATGCTCAAGCATGGGCCTGTTTGCAACAGGAAGCATCACCTTTGGCCTTGATGCTGTAAGAGGCCTCATCCTCTTTCCCTCTCCTGCGGCAAGAACTACACATTCCATATTCAAAAAACCTCTATTCTGATTGCTTATATTTTTTGCCTGCAGAAGACAGGAGAGTTTTTCCCTTCTCCTCCATTCTTTTTGCAGCCTCTTTTGTTTTCCCTTCTGCTGTTATTCTCACCTTGGGCTCTGTTCCGCTTGCACGGATAAGACACCAGCCGTCCTCATCAGAAATTCTTATTCCATCTGTCGGATTTTCCGCACCCATTAATGCCAAAACCCCGCGTGCATCCGGGCACATGTAAGAATTTCTAAGGATTGGATAATTCGGCATATCATCAATAAGAGAGGAGATTTTGGTCTCTGATGCAATACTGCAGAACAACGCGGCTGAATATATTCCATCAGGGCACAGCGTATGTTTAGGAAAAATCCAGGCACCCGAGGGTTCTCCTCCAAAATCACCCCATGACAAAAGCTCCTCTGATACAAAAGAGTCACCTACCGGAGTTCTGTGAACCTCTGCAATCTCCTCTATTGCCATTGATGCATCGGATGTTGTAACAACTTTTTTTGCACCCGTATATTCTGAAAAAAGCATGAGGAGATGATCTCCTCCTATAAACCTTCCCCTGTCATCAAATGCCATAAAACGGTCGGCGTCACCGTCATGAATAACTGCGCCTTCTGCTTTGTTTTTTAAGATAATGTCATGAATGTAATACAGGTTTTTTTCAAGAGGCTCAGATGGTCTTGGGAATATTCCGTTTGTGTTGCAGTTGATGCAGGACGTTTTTACTCCTGCTGCCTTTAAAAGCGAAGGTGTAATCATGCTGCCCGCACCTCCGCCGCAGTCTGCAACCATCCTAAGCTCACGGCTTACCTGAATTTTTTTAAGGATTGCCTCTTTATGCGGCTTTATAATATCCTCTGTTTTGATTTCACCCTGACTCTCCCAGTTACCGCCAGGAGCTTTTAATATTTTATCTTCAATCTCTTTCTGCTGTGCTTTTGTAAATGCAGAGCCATCAGGATTTATAAGCTTTAATCCGTTGTACTCCTCAGGATTGTGCGATGCTGTAATACAGCAGCCCATATCACGCTTTCCGGCAGCAAATGCAACGGTTGGTGTGGGTGCAATCCCCCCGTCATATACATCGGCGCCTCTGAAAACAGCTCCTGCCATGAAGGCATTCTGAAGGGCTTTTCCGCTTGTTCTAGCATCTCTTCCGACAGTAATTTTCTGGCCGGGTTTTGCTGCTGCTATTCCTACACTAAGAGCAGTAAAAAGAAGTTCCTTATTATATACACGTCTGATTCCTGATGAACCAAAAAGCATGCTATTTGTTTTCCACTTATAAGAAGATATAAATTGGCAAAAATTTCATTCCAGTTAAAAGAGTAAATAAAATCATAAGCTGCAATAATCACAGATTTTGTTATACAAACACTATTATCTCCTGCCATAAGGGCAGAAATGCTCCAGGCCGCTTATATTTGAAAATCCTGCCGTTGTCGGCCCGATAAAAATCAGCCTTTTTTTACCTCTGCAGCCCTCTGTTATGGAAAGCATTTCATCATCAAAAAGCCCGTCTCCTGAGACAATAATAATATCTGCCATTTCAGGTGATTTAACAATATTATCACTTATTTTTTCATTAAGTCCGGGAAGTGTGCCGTTAAGGTACACTTTTTTATCAGCTATCTCTGACTTCAGCTGACAGAGGCAGTCTTTATGAGAACTTTCGTCACATGACCTTGCAAGACGTATAAAACACATAAAATTTGCAAGGGCATTTATTATTCCACATGCGGCTGTTCTCTGAACAGCTGTGCCAAGGGGCTGCTTATACATAAATGAGACCTTTGTTGAGACTTCAAGAGGGTATGATGTCACAATCTCACATGTTTTCCCGCCATACTCAACCTTTATGCACCTGCCCTGCACATACGGGCAAATTTTCAAATCAGGAGCCTCTTTAAAAGAGACTATTCCATGATCACAGCCGCTTCCGGAGATTATCTCCTCAAACTTATCCACAGCATCGGTTATTATGCTCAAAAAATCACCTTAATTTTAATTTACAAATCTGACAGTATCACTCTTGCAGGAGAGCCGTCAAGCCCTTTAAGCCTGAGAGGAAGAGCACACAGTCTGTAGACTCCTTCCTTTACAAGGGAGAGATCCAAAAGTTCAATTATTACAATATTGTTTGAAAGAAGTGCCCTGTGCACTGAACCATCGCCATCTGCTGACTCAATTGACGGAGCATCTGTTCCAATAAGAAAAACTCCCTTCTCAATTAAATATTCGCAAGCCTCCTGAGTAATGTGAGGATAATCATCTTCAAATCTGCTCTTTCCGGAAAAAGATGTCTTCAAAAGAATCCGCTTGGAGCCAAGAAGCCTTCCCTTAAGATCATATCGTCCGATTGAGCCCTCTGTCAGTGTAAGATCAATCACCCTGACCTCGCCTGTTAAAACCTCAGGAGGAATCCTGTCAACCGTCATCGCGGATTTCAGGTAGTGAGACGGTGCATCAATATGTGTTCCGCTGTGTGTTGAAAGGCTGATTGCAGAAATTCTATAGCCGTTCTCATCCACAGTTTTAATTTTTATCTCAGGATCTCCTGGATATACCAGTGTGCTTTCTGAAAGCTCCCGGGTGATATCGTAGCAGGGCATGTAATAAAAAGAAGAGAGTATTGTTTAAAAACCTGACTCTGCGGCATCTATTGCCATATCAATTTTTTTCTGAAGAGAAGATGGAAGACCCTTTATTCTGACGTCAAGAAAACCTCTGATGATTGTTGCGGTTGCCTCCTCTTCATTCAGCCCTCTTGCCATCAGGTATTCGATCTCATCACGTGCTATTTTCCCGACAGCCGCCTCATGAGAGAGCTCGGTGTTTGTAAGCCTTCCTTCAATCTCAGGAACAGCATGTATTGTTCCATCCTTTAAGATAAGACCCTTGCATTCAATATGGCCCTTTGTATTTGGTGCAGCACCAATAATATGTGAACGCGATACAGATTTTCCGCCTGTTGTTATAAGACGCGATATAAGCTCGGCACTTGTTCCTTCGGCGTTTAATATGGCACGCTGTCCAAGATCAAGTTCAGAGCCTTTTTGTGCCACAACGATTGAATTGAATCTTGCAACAGCATTCTTTCCGGCAAGGTCGGCAACAGGATACATCTGAACATACCCGACAGGATTCATGCTAACATAATTTGAAAGGAATGTTCCGTTCTCTTCAACAACCGTTGCACTTCTTGGAATAACTCTTATATTTTCACCCCATGTATGAATCATGGTGTTGCTTACAAGGGCATCTTTTCCCACGTAAATCTCGGTTATTCCGTAATGCGCTCCTCTTTCCCTTCCGATGCTGCTTGTGCACCCGGTAATTAAATGAAGCTCTGAGCCTTCCTCTGCAATTATAATATTGTGGACAGTCTGCACTTCGGCATTCTTCATAAAAAGACAGGACTGGAGGGGAAATACATTTTTGCTGCCCTTTCGTGCAATTATACAAAAACCACGCGGGCCTTCATGCTCCTCTTTGTCAGAGACAATTTTTGTGGCTTCATCTTTATCGCGCTTTACAAGATTCCAGAATTTATCTGCAAGCCAGTCATATTTTTTAAGGGCAATATCAATTGGAAGCATCTCTATTCCCTCAGTCTTTGATGATGAGTGGTGGATATGCTGATCTGTCTGGATGAAGCTTCCTGACCTGTTCTCTTCGGAAAGTTCAATGCCTGTCATTTCAAGGCGCTCTCTGTCTTCAGGCGATATTGACGAAATTAGTTCTTCTGGCATTTTATGCACTCCCTATAGCCCTTTTCCTGAATAAGCTTTAATATTTCACGCGGATTTCCATGGCATTTTATCTCACCGTCGCAGAGCATATGTCCTGCATCTGCTTCTATATAATCAAGGATGTATCCGGTATGAGTAATTATCAGGCCGGATTTATGGCGGTCGATAATATGCCTGTCCTTGTCGACAAGCTTTGCAATGGAATGGCCGATGAGGGATATATTTTCAAGATCAACACCGCTTTCAGGCTCATCAAGCATGACAAAGTCAGGGTGCTGGATTAAAAGCTGCAAAACCTCGCTTCTTTTTATCTCGCCGCCTGAGAATCCGGCATTTACATCCCTTTCCATAAAACGGTCCATATTCATCTGTGATGAAAACTTTCCTATATTTTCCGGACCGCTTCCGGAGACTGCAGTAAGGAGTTTTCCAAGTTTAAGACCTGAAATTGTGGGCGGTCGCTGAAACATCATTCCCATACCATACCTTGCCCTTTCATGAAGTGGTGTCTGTGTTACATCGCGGCCTTTGAAAAGTATACGCCCCTTTGTTACCTTATATCCTGAAAAGCCCATTATTGAACGCAGAAGAGTAGTTTTACCTGATCCGTTCGGGCCCATTAGAACATGTGTTTCACCCTCTCCGATATGAAGGTTGACATTGTGAAGGACTTCTTTTCCCTCCACCTCAACATGCAGATTTTCAACTGTAAGCATTCTGGTCTACACCCCTTTATTTGCTATTGCCGTTATTGTTTAGGATATGTTTGGTTATAGTGATGTCGGATTTTTCCAAAAAATCTGAAAACCAAAAAAAAATTATAAATCATTCACTTTCACTCCACGCGGGATACCTGAATATATACATATTATAAATTCAGAAATATGTCAGATACCTTCCAATACATCGCAAAAAGAGCAGCAGGCCAAAGACAGATAACAAGAAAAAGCCAGTTCTCAAAGGAAGTTTTTACAGGCAGGAATGCAGCATCATGCAAAAAAACAGCAGAAGTCTGCAGAAAAGATATGATTATTGTATGCTAGAGATAATTCTGCGGCAGAATTTTTCATCATCCCCATTGTAGCCTGCAGAAATTCTTTTGTTGATTATTCTCCATGACAAAAGAAGCATTATCATATCAGTTGCATTGACAAAATTTTTCCCCGGAAAAAAAGAAATAGGAGGAACTTTTATCTGATCTTCAATGCTTTTTTCAAGGTGGCGTATCACATCATACTGAAATTCGCCGTCAAGTGAGATTGCACCTGTTTTTTTGCCGTATTTTTTTGAGTGCTCAAATCCCATGCAGAAATTTCTGCTTGACAGCGAATTAAGAGCAAATAGATTAAAATTCAGGTTGATATTTTTTACAGTTCTGTCAAGCTTTTCCTGGTAAAGTGTAACTTTGTAAACATTTCTTGAATTCTGAACTCTTCTGCCATAAAAAGAGTCAGATATTTCTATGACCGCATCAGCATAACGGGACTGCGGCTCAACATATTTTTTGTAATCCTCTTCACGTGCAGCCAGTTCAGCCAGAACATCCTCGCGTTTATAACCCCTTTCATAAACATCCCTTTTTATCTTCCAGTCATACTTGACATTTTTGTCAGGATTTACAAAAACAGTAAAATCGATAAGCTGCCGGAGACGGGGCGTGCAGAATGTATGAAGACCTTCAAGTATGATTATTTTTGTAGGAGTAAAGAGAACAGGCGGGTCTGTCTCTCCGGTTTTATGATTGTAAACAGGTTTTTGTATAGCTCTTCCGGCTTTAAGAAGCGCTGCATGCTCCTCAAGCAGCTCAAAGTTATTGGCCTTTGGAGATAAGGGGGTGATATTTTTTCTTTTTCTCTCTTCACGGCCAATTGTATGATAGTCATCAAGAGTAATTGTTGAAACAAGATTGTCACCGAATATTTTTCTTACACCTCCGGTGAACGTGGTCTTTCCGGAACCCGAGTCTCCGGCAACACCAATTATAAAAATACACGGGGATTTTAATATTGCATCCAGAAAATTATTATTATTCTTCATAAACACTCCGGCGATTATCAATATCGGCACTTAACTGAATAAAATATTTGCTAAATCACATATGGCTTACATGATTTTTAGTTTCGCAGTGCACGCAAAGTCCTGATATTATATTGTGTCAATTAAGTTTTGTGTCTGAATTTCTATCTTCCCTTGCAGGTCTTGCAGGCGAGGCAGTCTTTGATGAAACTGAAAATTTTGGGCTGTACAATACTGATGCAGTCTCGCGATACAATATTTCTGAGGATCATTTCACAAAATCAAACAGATGCAGAATTTTAAAAACACTCCTCCATGGAGGCTGCAGCTACAACTGCGCCTATTGCAGAATATGCAAAAATAAAAATATGGTTTCACTAAAACCAAAAGATCTTGCAGACTATTTTCTAATGCAGTATCAAAAGAACCTAACTGACGGCATTTTCCTAAGCTCAGGAATCCATGGTGATGCTGATTCTGTTATGGAGGAAATTATTGAAACAGGCATGCTAATTCGAAAGGGAGGTTTTTGCGGGTACATGCATTTAAAAATTCTGCCCGGCGCCTCACGCTCTGATATAAAAGCGGCATCAGAGATTGCAACAAGAATCAGTATCAATATTGAAACAACATCAAAATCCAGAATGTCTGAGATTTCAGATGAAAAAGACTATCTTTGCGATATTTTAAAAAGGCAGGAGTGGATAGCATCAGAAGCCCCGGGCCGCCATACGACACAGCTTGTTGTCGGTGCCGCCGGAGAGGATGACAGGGAAATTATCGGGTGCATGTCCGGCCTTTACAAAAAGACAAAGCCTGCAAGGATATATTTTTCGGCTTTTAAGGCGCAGAAGAACACACCGCTTGAAAACCAGCAAAGCACAAAAAAATGGCGCACCAACAGGCTTTACCAGACAGATTACCTGATAAGAGAATACGGTTACAGACCGGAGGAATTTTACCAGGTTTTGTCCGATACAAATTTTCTTTTAAATTTTGATCCAAAAATTCTTCTCGCCGAAAATATTGGCAGAACCAATGCATATACTGCAGGCTTAAAAGAGCTGATGCGAATCCCCGGAATCGGGAAGAAAGGCGCACATAAAATAATAAATGCCAGAGAAAAAAACGGCGCAGAATATTTGTGCGGGCTTTTGCACACAGGCATAATAAGAAAAAAAGCCGCGCCGTACCTGACAGCCAAAAACGGTGAATATCAAAGCAGAATTTCAGATTACTAATAAAAATCTGTTTAAATTTTTGCTTTCGTCCAAACAAAAATCAGATGCATTCAGATATTCTTTTTACCCGTCCAGACGAATAATATGAAAAATATTTCAAGTGTTCGTGAAAAAAAATTCACAGTGACGGTGCATAATGGGTACAGGATATCTGCCGGACGATAAAAAAATTACAAAATATTATTCAGCAATAATTGCATCAACCTCAGCTGCAGCACTGATAATGACTGTTGTCTGCCTAAACATCAATAATTACTTCATCTATCCTCATCTCTACTACATCCCGATAGTGATTGCTGCAATCATATACCCGAAAAAAGGAGTTTATTTTGCAATACTTCTTGCAGTTCTGCTAATATTCATCTCAATTGTTGTGACAAAAGGGAATATTGAAATCATCAGGGAAAATCTTGTCAACGGAATTGTCTTCACAGGAGTCGGCGCAATAGCATCAGCACTCTCAGATGTCCTGCGTTCAGACAGTCTGAAATACCAAAGACTTTTCGAAAACTCAGGTGCGGCAACGGCAGTTATTGACAAATCCGATAAAATCATCTACTGCAATAAAGAGTTTGAAAACATTTCCGGATATGACTTAAAAGAGATAAAAAGAAAAAAATGGACAGATCTAATAAGCCCTGATGATTTGAATAAAATTTTTTCTGACAGTGAGCTTAAAACACTTCAAAATCCTAAGAATTTAAAAGGCATCGAAGTCAGGATTTTAAAAAATAAAGGAGAAACCAGACATACACTTGCATCAATTCACAGAATTTTACAGCTTAAGATTACTCTTTTCTCAATAATTGACATAACAGAGAAGAAAGAAGCAGAAAGAGTTTTGAAAATTAAGGAAGAGAGATTTAAAAGACTGTTTCAGCAGTCCACTGATGCAGTCTTCATTCATTCTGTGAATGGAAAAATATTTGATGCAAATGAAAATGCATGCAGGATGACAGGCTATACCCTTGAGAGTCTGAAGGGTATGGCGCTCTTAAACTTATTTTACAGTGATGACAGCGAATCTGTTTTAAAAGAAACTGAGTTTTTAAAAAAATCAGGGCATTGTGAATTTGAAAGCAGATTTATTCAGCCAAACGGAAATGTCATTGAAGTTGACATAAGATCATATGTCATTGACAGAAAGACAAATGTTGTCCAGACAATAATTCGTGATATAACTCTTAGAAAAAGAAATGAAAGCGCATTATTAATCGCGTCAAAAAAGTTAAGCATCCTCTCTTCAATCACACGCCATGATATCATAAACCAGATTATGGTTGCACTTGCCAATATGGAATTTGCAGCAGAGGATTCAGAGGATAAAAAAATATTAAAACACATTGAAAAGGCAAAAACGGCAGTTCATACAATCCAGAGGCAGATCGAATTCAGCAAAGACTACCAGGATATGGGTGGAAAGCCGCCTAAATGGCAGGATGTTGACAATCTGATTGAAAGATGCATCAAAAGCCAGAATGTGCCTGACTCCGTTAGGGTTTTAAAAGAGGCCTGCAGTGCAAAGATTTTTGCAGATCCTATGCTTGAAAAGGTATTCTGCAACCTTATAGGAAACTCCCTGATGCACGGAGAAAGTGTAAGTGAGATAAAAATTACCACAGACAAAAAAGATGACTATTACAGCATAATTTATTCAGATAACGGAAAAGGCATACCTGATGATAAAAAAGAGCTTATATTTAAGGCAGGCTACGGCAGCAATCAGGGATTCGGCCTGTATCTTGTGCGTGAGATTCTTTCAATTACCGATATTAAAATATCTGAAACAGGTGTTTTTGGTCAGGGCGCACGCTTTGAACTTTTGATTCATAAAAATGATTTCAAATTTGAATAACCTTTTTTTAAATCTGCATAACTTTTTTTGATAATTTTTTTTTCAAAAAAGCATATTAGATTATACTTAAATTACATAACAATAGTTATGGAAGAGCTTCCTGAATACCAGATATGCACAAAATGCGGCAAAAGAAGTACTCCTTACATGGAAAAATGCTGGAACTGCGGGGAATCATTCTTTGCTGACCCTAACGCAGGAGTCGATGATTTCAAGCCGGAAAATCAGGATATGGAATCAAAAGAATTCACTGAGCCTGAGAAAATATCGCCATGCACTCTTGAAAAGATGAGCTTTACTGACAAAATGTTTGCCTACAGTCTTCTCTTCAGGGGCGAAATGGTTCTTGAATTCTGTGGCTGCACCATATGCAGCAAAGCCTATAAGGACACACTTGCATTTTTCAGGGAGACAGCACCTGATTCAGAAGAGATAATAAAAGAAGCTGAAGAGACAGAGATTAAAGGAATAATACTTGACATCTCACAGCTGGGCCTTTGAGAGGCGCCCTTAATAATTTCATTTTTAAAAAAACCAATACTCTTACTCATAACTTAAGTCAGATAGAAATAACGCAGGCGGGCAATTCTTAAATCAGAGATGCAAAAAAAAAATTTAAATTAATCTCCTTCAGCAATAATCCAGACATAGAGAAATGCAGCCAGTGCTGCACCGATTATCGGCCCTGCGACATAGATCCAGTATACTGAGAGCACGTTTGGCCCCCCAAGCAAAAGATCAGCAATCATCGGCCCGAATGAACGTGCCGGATTTAGTGATGCTCCGGATACATTTCCAATAGTTGTGATTATTCCTGCAACAGTAAGGCCGATTACAACTCCTGCTACTCCGGGAGTTACCTTTTCATCAGCAGCAACCGCCATTATTACAGACATCAGAATAAATGTTCCGATGATCTCGGCAAGAAGTGCCGAGTATACACTGATTCCATAAAACGGCGCAGTTGCACCAAGACCTCCTATTAATACGGCATCTTTGCTTGCCGATAATGCAAACAGAATGCTTCCAAGAAATGCTCCAATCAGCTGTGCAACTATGTAGACAACTGCATCCTTTGTGGGAAATTTTTTGGTCACCCATAGTGCGACTGTTACAGCCGGATTAATATGCGCACCGGAAATTCTTCCAAAGGCATATATTGAAGCCATTATTGCAAAACCAAAGGCCAGGCCGATTGCAAGCCAGTCTCCAAGACCTCCGAGAACACCAATTCCGATGTTGAAGGGAGTAGAAGGCTCCTGTCCGCTTGCAATCATAAGAGTTATTGCAGCAGCTCCGGCACCAAAATAAACAAGGAGCATTGTGCCTATTGCTTCAGCTGTAAATCTCTTTCCAAGTGAGAACATCTCTATCACTTCCTCTTTAAGGATTCTGCACACTCAGGACAGAGAATTCGTGGAAGCGCCTTGGCCATTTTTTTGGCAGGGAAAGGATAGCCTCCCTCCCATATCTCCTGGTCTTCCCTTATTGCATGATTCATGCAAAGTCCCATTCCGCATACTATGCAGATTGCAACTGCATCAGTATCCTTTCCCATCTGGGCACAGACATAGCATTTCATAATCAAAAACCCCATTAAAAAATTTATTCAGGGACAGCCTTTTCAGACTGCTTCCCTGTACTGGCAGTATTCGTGGCGGAAGTCCACCATTGATGCTGAAGCACAATTCTTGCATGCACGAACAGGTGCTGCTGCTGTCTTTTTGTCAAGTGCAACTATGTTTGTCATCATTGTCGCGGTGACAGGTTCTGATGTAAGCAGGCACGGGTAGTCCGCAAGACTCATCATTGCTGCAAACCTGACAGTAATTGCACATGCCGGATAGACATAGCGCTGCGGGTTCTGGATTACATCATGCTTCTCAACGGGTGTCAAATCAATCGGAAGTCCGCTTACTGTTGGTTTCATAGCATTGCCTGAACCGTTTTTGACTTTTCTTGCCCGGTCCATAATGCCCCATCCGCGGTATATCATATCCATGAAGTCACAGTTGTGAAGCTCTGCGGCAGCTCCGCGTGTCGGGTACAGCTGGACAAAGTTGTGATATCTTCTTGTAAGAAGCTCTACAATTGTCGGACCGTTGAATCCGTCAAGCTCAAGAATGTACTCTGCAGCTGCGGCACCGGCGCCTGTTGCAACGGATGTGACCTGGTATACACTCTTGAATTTTGAGGCATTCTGGCGAAGGGTGTTTTCCATGACATCAGTGACTGCCTCAATTATTCCCATAACCATGTCATCCTTGCACATGTTGTATGTTGACTGGGCAATGTGGTGGGCAATATCTCCGACACAGTATGCCGGAATTGTGACAATGTTTGCGTAGTGGACACCATCGCTTATTGCCGCTTTTACAACAGGCTCCATTATCTTTTTGTATCCCGCCATGTATTTTCTGACATCAAATGAACTGTGGTTGTTTGCATCCATAAGCTCGGCCTGTGCGGCAACAGGGCTTTCATAGATGTGCTTTAACTCCTTAACCTCGCCTTTTACCGCATCAGAAAGAGTCATCTCCTTTTCAACGCTTTTTGCAAAAACGTCGCCGACTCCGTATGATGTGTTCATACCCCAGGATTTTGCGGCAAGGAGTGCCTTTTTATGATCAGCCGGGATGTCTGTTTTGGTCAGAATCTGATTTACAACGTTGCTTGTGCTTCCCGGAATCATAGCAAAGTCAACAACACATGTAGGACCATAAAAGCCTGCATACCTGCGGGCGGATTCACGCCCGATTAAGGCTTCAGATTTTCCGATCTGCTGGATAAATTTGTCAACGCTCTTTTTAAATGCAGGATCCTCGTTATATAAAATCTCAAGCACAACAGGCGTCTGATAGTGCTCCACAAAGGGATCATCTTCCGGTTTTACGTAATCGGTCAGACCTGTGAGCGTGTCAAAATGAGCGTTTACTGATTTTGTGTGAAGATCAAATACTGATTTCGCCTGACCTTCTCCTGCCTTCATCTTGTTTACTGCATCGACATACGGTTTTCCGTCCTTCACTTTAAAAGTGGTTCCTCTCTTCTTCTGGAGGATGGAGACATCAGCACGCTGGGCCCCCATTGCTTCGTCTATCATTTTTGCATAAATTGTCATAGGTTATACCTCCTATTGATGTTGCATCATATAGTTTTATAATACTTAAATTTAATCCCTAATTGGAATATGACGGGGTTTGTTTTATTATTTGCCGGATTAAAAGGTTTCTTCAGTTTAAGAGTTCACAGTGCTTGCGGGTTTTTGCACATCAGAAATTGTATGCAGTATCAGTAAAATTTTTTCCCGGATATTTGAAATTAAAAAAAATTGTCCAAAAAAATTTGTAAAAACGTGTGAGTAAATCTGTCACTGGTGGGGTGACAGATTAGTAGTAATTTCTGGTTAATTGTCAACCCCCTGAGTTGTCAGGATTTCCAATATTTATTAAGACAGATTCTCTGCCCAATATAACATCTTTTAAGTTAAGTTATAAGCATTATTAAAAATTTTAAAAAAATATTGAATAATTACAACTGAGGGATATTAAGAAAAAATAATTCCATATTTTTAATGAAATGAATATTTTAATTCATTTTATCAGGGCAATTTTAGAAACATATTTGATTTTTTTGGAATTTTGGCAAATGATCAGTCATCACTGCCCGTTATTGATTCACTAAAATGATTCCTCGAAATTCTTCTGAAATTTTCAGAGGCAGCATGTGGATTTCCCGCTGCATAGCAGTAGAGACACTGATGAATGCAGGTATTGTACCCGCCTGTATCGGTTGAGGGAATGCATCCGCAAAGAGGCCTCTGCCCTTTGTCCCTGCCGCTGTTCTTACTAAGATATTCAGTCATCTCAGGGTTTTTTCTGCATATATCTGCAATCAGTTCAGGGTCAATGCACCTTCCCCTGCGAACGCCGTATGCAGATAAATCAGCCTCCTCACTGCAGGTGAAAAGAGAAAGACCCCATTTTTTATTTATCTCACAAAGCCCTTTTGAAAATTCATGCATTTGGGGATATGTAAACTCCCTTATATCATGATGACCGGTCTTTTTGAAATTTATCTCTGATTTTTTGTAATTATCATAAAAACTAAAGACAAGCCTTTTTGTAAATCCAAAAATTTCATCCCCGGTTTTTTCCAAACGCTCAAGAAGAATTTCCACTGATAAATTATCAGAAAGAATAAGCGGATCAAACCGCCAGACAACTCTTTTTATTCCGCAACTCTCTGAAAGATCTTTAAAGGTCTTTATCCTTTCACAAAGCGGTGGAACATTTTTTTCAAAGTCTTCACGCGAGTAGTCATTTAGTGTATACTGAAAGTAATAGTCAATTCCAAGACTCTCAATGACAGGGAGATAGGGAATTATTGGTTTTGGATTTTTGGTCCAGAAAACAATGAAGCGGGTGTTTTCAAAATTTATTTTGTATGGTCTTTTGCTGTATGGATTGAATTTTATCATATATCCTTCTTTTAAGCGGTTTATGAACCAGTCTGAATAAAATGCAGGAATGTCTGTTGCACGGCTGGCAGAGACAATAACAGGTTTTACCTCTTTTGCTTCATTGCTGATCATGCTTTGATTCATAAAACTAAAGATTAGTTTATCATAAAAGATAAAAGATTTTTAGCCGGAGTAAAAACGAAATAATATTTTTGATAATGTGAAAAAAGATATTTACTCATCCCTGCAGGTGCATTCATCTTGACAGAGTCCGCAATCTGACTGCTCAATCTCCCATCTTACAGCAGTAAAAACAGGACCTCTTACATCAATTTTTTTGTTGTTGTCTGTGATATGCCTCATTGCCCAGGGCTCGACTTTTAAGTTTATCTCTGAAGGGACTTTTATCATCTTGAACTCAACATTTCCGTTCTCACAGTAAAACACAGCCTCTTCAATTTTGGCGGCGGCCAGGTTTGCAGCAGCCTCAATAAATGAGATCCTTGCATTTACACCCTTTTCACGCTGCTTTTTGTAGTTAGAAGTATCAGGAAGACCCAGAATTCTTCCGTCTGCCACAAATACATCATTTAAAGCAGCAGGACCCAAAAGTTTTGAGTTCTCTTCATCCTCATAGACAAAAACCTTAACCCTGCACCCGAAATCAAAGTCAATGTCGCAGGCCAGAAATTCACAGGGGCTTACTGCATCAGCATGCTCACGGGCGGTCTTTGCAACAGCTTCTGCAATCTCAATGCCTTTTTTGGTTTTTGGCGCCTCCTTTAGAGAGACTGCACGTGCAATATCCAGATCAGAGAAGTTCTGCGGGAAGAACTGCGGGTGTGTCAGAGCCCTTACATCTTCAGCCTCATATTCTATCATCGCAAGACGCTCCACACCAAGACCAAGGTTCATCACCGGAATCTCAACGCCATATGCAGAGAGGGAGTGCGGCGAATATATGCCAAATGTTGCCACCTCAACCCAGCCATGGACAGGATGCTTTGCATAGACTTCGGTCTGTGTGTCGGGAACGTAATATTTTGATCTCTTATCATCAGGCCGGAACTCAAAGTCAGTAAATCCGAATGCTGACAAAAGTCCGGCGGCAACAGCCTTTCCGTCCTCAACAGAAACATCCTCTCCTGCAATTATGCATGATGCGGAATGATATGTCATAAGGCGTGTCGGGCCTTCCTCCTGTTCACGGCGAAAGCATCTGTCAATAGAAAACTGCCTTATTGGAAGCGGCACTTTATCCCAGATTTCACCAAGGGTTAAAAACCATCCGGAGGTCATATGGGATCGAAGAGTTATTCTTGAGGATTCGGGGGAGAGCTCGCGGAATTCAGGGAAGACCTCATCCATAATATTTACGACAAGCCCGTCATCTGTGTTTAAAACAGCTGCAAGCTCATGTGTCAGCTCATCGCCGTCAATCTCGGATTTCTTGTATGCATGAAGTGTCTTTCTAAGATTTTCCTCAGTCTCTTCATCAATCTCTTTTCCTGTAATTTTTGAAATGCTGTCAAGCTGTTTTCTGCCGATCCCAACATTCGGGCGCGGAAGTCCGCCCAGATAAAAAACTCTGTCCAAAACAGCAGACGCCTCCGGCCCGAACTGCTTGTAAACCTCAGCTTCGTCGATAAAAAGCGGAACACGGGCCTCATCAAAGCCCATCATGAGATATGCCTCACGAAGCCGCTCAATAGTCTCTGCAACAGGATGCTTTTTTGCCGCCCGAATCAGGTTTCTTGGATACTTCCCCATGAGCGGAGCTGACTCTAAAACCCCTGCTCCCTCATGCCAGGCCTCCTCAAAGTCGGATTTGGCCATTTCCTTAAATTTTTCTGCACTAAATCTCATATTTCCCGCCTTCTCATACATACAACCCTTGACACCGGGCTTTCATCTATTATTTCATAATCACAGTATTTTGAGATTTCCAAAGCGAAATCACGTACATACTCATGCTCAGGCATATTCTCCTGCAAAAGCCTCTGCCTGCTGTGCCCGACAAACATATAGCCTTTAACTTCAATGAAGTCTGCGCCCGAATCATCGTACATCGCCGCATACTCCTCCGCACCAAAATCATTTAAGCCCTTAACAACAGTCGTTCTGATTGCAGAGCGCCTGTCACCCAGAAGTGACAAGCTCTTTTGAATCTCACTCCAGAAGTTCTCTTCCGGGCGGCATACAAAAAGGTATGTCTTTTCATCAGGTGCATCAAGCGAGATATATGTCTGGTAAGGACTGCAGCGTTTTATCATATCAGGCTTTGTCCCGTTTGAAACAAGAAATGTCATGTTTCCTTTCTGATTTAACATATCAATCAGTTCAGGAAGGCGGGAGTAAAGAGTAGGCTCGCCGGACAGGGATATTGCAATCATATCAGGGGTGAGCGCCTCTTTCCATAATTTCTCTGTTGCTGTGCTTGAATCCAGAATCCAGTTGTATCCGGCAAGTGACTTCTTCTGAAGGGCATGCATCCTCTTAAGAATAATCTCAGGCGGACACTCCTCCTCCTCACAGACCTCGTACTCCATCGAACGCCAGCAGAAGAGGCATCTCTGATTGCACTTTAATGTGGGCGTCATCTGAACGCACCGGTGGCTTGAGATCCCGTAAAACTGGTGCTTATAGCACATATCACCGCCCAAAAGCGCACGCTTGTTCCACATGCAGGGCTTAAGGGCTGCTGAAGACTTTTTTGAAAAAAACTGATATCCCTGTTTTTCAAGGGATTTACATGCTTCGGACTGCATCTATGCCTAGTGTATTTAATGCTTCATAAAGGGTGTTCTGAGCAGCTTTTACAATTGTAAGCCTTGAATCACGAAGCTTTCCTTCTTCTTTGAGCACAGGATTGTAACGATAGAACGTATTGAACAGGTCTGCAAGCTCACGTGCATAAATTGCAAGAACATGCGGACGCAGATCCTTTGATATCTCATCAATAATCTTTGGAAAAAGTGCGATTTTTTTGACAAGGGCAATCTCCTGTTCACTCTGTGCATCATAAACCTCCTCAAAAGCTCCTGCCTTTTCAAGAATTGAACATGCACGTGCATGTGCGTACTGGACATACGGAGCGCTCTGCTTTTCAAAATCAAGAGCCTCTTTCCAGTCAAAGACAGTTGATTTTTCCTGTGATACACGGACAATATCATATCTTACAGCACCGACTGCAACAGACTGTGCAATTGATTTCTTCATATCCTCAGATATCTCCGGCCTTCTTGTGCTGACCTCCTCATAGGCTCGCTTTTTTACCTCCTCAATCAGATCATCGGCAGAGATGAACTTGCCTGCACGGGTGCTCATTGAGCCTTCAGGAAGGGAGACAAATTCGAAGAATACAATCTCAGGCGCCTTGTCACCCAAAAGCTTCATTGTCGCCTGGAGCTGTGTTCCAATCAGCTTGTGATCAGCACCTAAAACATCAATCACGCGATCGTAATTGTCGCTCTTCCATTCGTGATACGCAAGGTCGCGTGCAGCATAAACCGATGTTCCGTCAGAACGCCTTAAGACATAGTCCTTCTCAAATCCAAACTCTGTAAGATCAAGAGATAAAATGTCCTCACTTTTTGCCTGGGGAAGTGCTTCGATTCTGTGGAGCACATTGTACATCAGTTTGTTTCTGACAAAGTCACTTTCAAAGACAAAACGGTTATGTGGTGCGTTAAGCTCAAGCAGAGTTTCCTTCATCCCGTCAAGACATAACAAAACGGCTTTTCGAAACTTTTGAACCATTTCGGGATCACCGCTCTCAATTAAAGCCATCCTTTTGTCAATCTCTTCTTTTATTGACGGTTCAGCCTCTATTTTTCTGTTCGCGGCCACATAGATATCAGCAACATAGCGATCGCCTTTCTCACCCTCACCGCGTTTTATATCAATATTGTCAAATCCCCATGAGACGATTGCAATCTGGCGGCCCATATCGTTTACATAATAATGGACATCAGTTGAATAGCCGGCTTTTTTATAGACTCTTGCAAGTGTATCTCCGATTACGGAGTTTCTGATGTGGCCTACATGAAGCGGCCCGTTTGGATTTGCGCTTGTATGCTCAATGCATACACGGACGCCTTTTTCAGGAAGCTGACCATAGCCGGGCTTTAAAGATTCCTGCAAAACATCCAAAAGGTACTTTTCACCGAATATGAAATTGAGGTAAGGCCCTTTTGCCTCTGCTGAAATGCCAGATGAGGCAAGTTCTGCCCCAAGTTCTTTTGAGAGCTCTGCTGCAATCTTTGCGGGATTATCCTTTCTTTTTTTGGCAAGCACGAATGCAACCGTTGATGCAAGGTCTGCATGTTCCCCGCCGTCGCAGACAAGGACATCATCCTCGCCGGAGACTTTTCTTAATGCATCCTCAACTATCCTGTATGTCTTAAAAAACATGAATTATTTTCACCCTTTTTTTTAGTATCCGGTTCTGTATCTTAAAATTGCAGCAATTCCGCCAAATGCGTTGAAAAGCATTGCTCCTTCCTCAAAATCATCAGAAATTATCATAACCTTTGAATTCCCGGAATCTGCAAGTGCGGCAAGCTCATCTATTATATCAGACTCCTCTTCAATGAATACAGGTGCAGAGCATTTGGGGCATATTCCAAGCTCTATGTCGCCAATCTTCTTTCCGGGTGCAACTTTTACAGTCTCTTCACGGGAGTAGCCGCAGTTCTGGCAGCGGATTTTTATTCTCGACTCTCTTAATATCGCTGATAAAAGAAGAGTATCTACAGCGCCAATTTCAAGGTTCTTTCTGACGCTTTCTTCACCGTATGATGACAACCCCTCATCTTTTACAAGCTCTTTGAAGAAGCGGTCCATTATGACCTTCTCCTTCATGACCTCAACACCCTTTAAGGCATCAGCGGCATTGTCCACAAGCTCTGCAAGTCCGCTTTCGTTTGTATAAGATACATCGAAAAGACCAATTATACGCTTCTGAAGTTCGTGATGAAGAAAGTTTCCGCTTTCAAATTCATCCTTTGTCGGTGTGGGGCCTCCAATTAAAACACCCTTGAACCTTTCAAAAAATTCAGGCTCTGCAAGGAATATCTCATTTGCCCTGTCGGCCACTTTTTTATAGAATTCGTTGATGGCAATAAGGCGAAGCCTCTGGAAACGCATCGCAGACTGACCGCCTTTTCTCTGCTTTCCCGGAACGGTGGAGGTAATGCCGGACATGGGCTCGATTCTGTTTCCACGCAAAAATCCTATATATGCTTCTCTTCTGTCAATTACAATAAGTCCGTAGACCTCCTTTTCAACAAGCATCTGCTTTAGGGGCTCAAGCTCAAAATTAGATGAGCACCGATACATATAGAGGTTTACAGGATCAGGAGGCTCGATTATTGTACAGTCCATATCCGTCCTGTCGCCGCCCAGTTTGACATTTCCGCAGAATACCGCCATTCCGTTCTTTGGAGGCCTGTCATAATATTTCAGACGTGACAGAATCGAGGAGATGGCACTTTGCACATTGGTTTTTGTCTGTTTGCTTTTTATGTTTGCACACTGCCCAAACTCATCGCGAAGCTGTGCTGTTACATCATAGATTTGTTTGTCAGGGGGAATGTAGATTGTAATTAATTCTGTGCCGCTTCCCTCTTTTTCGGCAAGCTTTTCAAGGGTTTTTGTAAATTCATACCTCTTTCTCGCGCTGTCAAGCTCCAATTCCACGTCTTCTGCCATATGTCCGCTACCCGTTATTCTGAGAAACTTTACTATAATTCAACCCAAAAGGCATTAAGCCTTAGTCTTCTGCCAGCAGGTTTTTGATATATCTGTCAGCTTCGCCGTTTATCCCGTGAGTGCCGTTGAAGGAGACAAACATCTTTGGCTCTGATGCCTTTTCATACAATGCAAAGCCATCATCATACTCAATTACTGTATCATCAGGAGAATGAAATATGACAGTTTTTGCAGGAGATATATTTCCAATACATGTGTCAGGGTTTATGCTTTTTATAAATAAATCGGCCTCTTTGCTGCTTATCCCGTTCTCCCAGAAGTACCCAGATGTTGAAACTCCAAAGTATCCTGCAAATTCAGAGTCACATCCGGCTGCTACTGCTGCATATCTGCCGCCATTTGATGACCCCATAGCATATACAGGAAAAGACTCCCCATATATTTCCTTCAGGTAATCCTTTGCGGCAATAATGTCAAAGACAATCATATAATATTGCGGTGTTAAACCCGAAACTGCCATCCGGAGCTCATTGCTGAAATCGAGCGGAAGACCAGGGGTTTTTCCGCCGTTTCCGCGGATATCAACAGCCATAAATGCAATATCTGATTCTGCATAATCAACTGAGCGTTTTTTATGTGCATCTGCACTCACCCCGGCACCGGGCGCAAACACTATTCCGGCTTTTGGATTTTCAGGCGATGCAAGAAGTGAATATACTGCTGCCTCCCCTCCATCCATATTTCAGACAATTTAACTGTGCTATTGCCGCCTGCATTTGTGACGTTTGCCAAAGAAAAGGAATATGAAATTTTTTCAGGAATTAAAACACCTTCATCGGATACTGAATAGGAAATTTGCGACGTCATCTTTGCAGGATTTGGAGTTTTTTCTTCAGATGCACACCCTGCACAAAGAATTAATCCGGCAAACACCAAAAAAAGCGCAATAAATGCAGCTTTAGAAAGAGATTTTTTTGAATTTTTCATTCTTTTTTCATCCCGAGGCATTTAAAGACCAGGCAGATTGTCTTTGCATCAACAATTCTGCCGTCCTCAATCATCTCAAAGACTTCCTCTTTTTTAACCTTCACAACTTCTATTACCTCATCATCATCCTTTTGGAATTCATCGGAAGGTGAGAGGGAATGTGCTTCATACAAAAAAATTCTCTCGTTGGTAAAGCCGGGAGTTGTATAGATGTAGCCTTTGGAGATGAGCTCTTCACACCTCAGTCCGGTCTCTTCGATAAGCTCACGGTGAGCAGTCTCTTCAGGCTTTTCGTCCTCATCTATGGTGCCCGCAGGAGCTTCACAGATATACTCGTCAATTGAGTATCTGTACTGCTTTATCAGATAGCAGTTCTCATCATCCATCGGAAGTATTGCAACAGCACCGCCGGGCTTTACCACAATTCTTTCAAGCGTGATGCCTCCGGGGAGGTCTACTTCAACACGCTCAACCTTCATTCTGCCGCCGCTGTATATATCATCAATTTTTTTCATAGTAAGCCTCAGTATAAAGTTAAAATTCCCCGTACTCAATCGGGTCCTTTACGCCAATCTCCTCAAATGCCTTCAGCCGGTAGTAGCAGGAATCGCATTTCCCGCATGCAGGATGATTGCTTTTGTAGCATGACCATGTATCCTCATACGGCACACCAAGCCTCATTCCAATCTTTAAAATTTCAGCCTTGTTCAGGTTAACAAAAGGGGTCATCAGCCTAATTTCCGGATTTCCGGAGGTCCCGAGAGTTATTGCCTTTTGAAATGCCTCAACAAACTCAGGTCTGCAGTCAGGGTATCCTGCATAATCAGATGCCTGGACTCCGATAAAAACAGCTTCAGCACCGCGTGCCTCGGCATAGCTTGTTGCTATTGACAAAAGATTCGCGTTCCTGAAAGGAACATATGTGTTTGGAATCACTTTGCCATCATTATTTTCTTCACCGGATTCATCACTGTGATCAAAGACAGTCATACTGCTGTCTGTAAGCGAGCTTTTGCCGAATTTTAAAAGATGGGAGAGGGAAATTTCCATGAACTCCTCAGCTTTTAGGGACTCTGCAATCTTTTTGGCACAGGCGAGCTCTTTTTCCTGTGTCCTCTGACCATACACTGTATGAAGGGCCAGAATATCATATCCCATATCCTTTGCAGCATATGCAAGAGTGGATGAGTCCATCCCGCCTGAGATAAGGCATACCGCTTTCATTTCATTTTACCCCGATTATTTTATGAAGCTGCATCTGAAATCTAACAGGCAGTCCGCTGTTAATAATATATTCTGCAATTTTATTATAATCTGAGCCCCAGACAGGTGATATAAATATCCGGGCAGAAATTTTTTTATTTTCAATTATATCCTGCGCATACATGCAGTCTGCCATATCACCAACGACAAATTTGACACAGTCATCAGGCCTTAACTTTTCAGGAAGGGCAAGGTTGCTCTTCTCACCGGATGAAGGGCATTTTATGTCCATGCATATTGATGCATATTCCATGCAGACTTCAGGATCGATTGTTCCGTTGGTCTCTATCTCAGTCTTAAAGCCCGACTCATAAAGTCTTTTCAAAAGAGGGGAAAGCTCTGCAATCCATAAAAGCGGCTCTCCGCCGGTTATGCAGACGTGCCTGCAGCCAAGGCGGCTTATCTTATCAAAAACCTCATCAGCACTCATATCAGTCCCGCCATAGCGTGAATCAGGCGTATCACACCACAGGCAGTTTAAGTTGCACCCTGACAGGCGTACAAATACTGAAACGACTCCCTGATCAGGGCCTTCGCCCTGCAGGCTTTTGAAGATCTCAATTATTTTCATTAAAATGCCCGTGCATCAGGGTGTCCATTCAGCATAGCAGGATGTGGACTCCCATATCCTGCACTTGACAACTCTTGCATCAATGCCTCTTTTTCTGCACTCATCCTCAAGCTCACCTGATATTCTCTCTGCCAGAAGCTCACTTGTCGGGTCGCCGTCGGTTAAGACAACTTTCTGAAATTTTGAAAGGCATTCGACCATCGGGTCATCCCTGTTCAGTATCACCTGGTGATCGTATTCTGCCACAACCTCTTTTATGAGATTATAGTCAACCAGAATTTTTGATTCCGGAGTAAGGTTTCCTTCAACCCAGAATTCTGCTCTCCACTGATGACCATGAAGGCGAAAGCATTTCCCTTCATAATGAAGAAGCCTGTGGCTTGCCTCAAAATATGATTCCTTGTATATGCGAACAGCCATTATTATTACATCTCCTGATTTTTTGCCTGCATGAAAATCACGCAGCGATTTGGATGAAGCAGTGCAATGAAAACATCTGCTCCATGAACATTTTTTATACTTTTTTTTATTCTTTTTTTTAAGTATTGTACCCCAAAAAAACTGTTTCTTTTCGCATTACTGGCAAAAGGACACTTCCATAAATGCATTAGAAAACCAGCAGCCGTTTGGGGCCCTCTCATTGAAAAATGAGAGATACTTTTTCCTTATTATAATTAATACTGCAATGAAAGTAAATCTTTAGATTAGCATAACCAGGGAATTTTTATAAGATCAAAAAACTGTTTTAAATAAAATAATATCAGGACAAAGCAAAAATTGTTTCAGGCAAATTTCTTTTCAAAATATGCATAAACCACAATAAAAATTAAAAGTGAAAATATTTTTGTCATACTTTTTTTGCCTGAATATTTTACTTATCTTTCTTTGAAAGAATTTTTTCAAGATTATCTGCTTTTTTATTGATATGCTCAATATCTTTTCGAAGAAATTCGACAGCTCTTTTAATTTCATTCAGTTCAGAGAGATATCTCTCCCTTATTACTGCCTGACTGTTTATCCATTCCTTTATCCGGATAATAACATAAGATACGATGCAGAAAAACGCAACCTGAATTATCACAAAAGAGACTGCATAAAATGTTTCAGCCGAATATCCTGCAATTGCAACATACAGGACAGAGATGAAAGACAAAACTGCCGTTGAAAGCAGAAGTGCAACAATCAAAAATTCTGCAGGACTCTTTTCGCCCATAATTACTCCCGTGTATTCCGCGCATTTTAATTTCAGACATTTCAATGAACGGCAGGGATTTATTAAACAGTCAGGAATAATATTCTTTGGCTTAAGGCAATAATTAAATCAGACAGCTATGTTATCTCAGATTCAAAAAATGTGTGTTTAAATTAATAATGATACAAAATTCTAAGCAGTTCTCTTTGCTCATCCATGCAGGATAATCCGGGATTTACATTTGCTTAAATTCTGATCAGCCGCGCATATATTCTGATTACAGGCTAACATCTTTAATACTGTTCAGGTCCTAATTTTAGGGAGAAGTCTGATATAGATTGGCAGCGGCGGTGAGGACAGCGGGTTGGTATCTGCCTGTTTTCCGTGGATTTGTGATGAAAATGCCTCGGTTCTTCAGAAGTCCTGTGGGATTACTCTGTAGCCATATCATATCAATTTCGCGCGATTTTCGCGCATCTTAATGAGGCAGTAATAATGGATATTATCCATCAATTGAGGTGTTCAATTGGGAAACGGTAAATTTGCAGCAAGAAAGTGTAAACGCGACTCTAAAAACAACAGATGGCGCGATGTAAACTACTCAAGGAAGGCATTAGGCCTTGACATAAAGTCAGACCCCCTTGAGGGCGCACCGCAGGGCAGAGGTATTGTCCTTGAAAAAGTTGGTGTAGAAGCCAAACAGCCGAACTCGGCTATTCGTAAGTGTGTCCGTGTTCAGCTCATCAAAAACGGCCGTCAGGTAAGTGCATTTGCAGTCGGCGACGGTGCTATCAACTTCATCGATGAACACGACGAAGTCACAATCGAAGGTATCGGCGGTCGTCTGGGACGTTCAAAAGGAGATATTCCGGGAGTTCGTTTCCAGGTTATTGCAGTTAACAATGTGTGCCTTCGTGAAATGGTTATAGGCAAGAAGGAGAAGCCACGCAGGTAATCATCATGAGCGCAGAAGAAATTGCACAGGAAACAGCAGAATCACCTGTTGCTGAGAAGAAAAATACAAACCTCCTCTTCAACAAGTGGGATCTCTCAGAAGTAAAGGTAAACGACCCGGGTCTTGTACGCTACGTAAGTGTTGATTCACTGATCGTTCCGCACTCATGCGGAAGAAAACAGAAGCAGCAGTTCTCAAAATCCGAGATGCTTATTGTTGAGCGTTTAATCAACAGGCTAATGCAGACCGAGAACAACACAGGCAAAAAAGAGCTTACAACCCGTATCGTTAAGGAAGCATTTGATATCATCAACAAGAAGACAAAGAAGAACCCCGTTGAGGTCTTAATTGACGCAATTTCAAATGCAGGACCACGCGAGGAGACTGTCCGTCTAAAGTATGGCGGTATCAATGTGCCAAAGTCAGTCGATACAGCACCACAGCGCCGTATTGACACCGCACTTTTCTTTATTGCACGCGGCGTCCAGCAGGCAAGCCACAAGAAGAAGAAATCAGCATCCGCAGTCCTTGCAGACGAACTTATCGCCGCTGCCGCAGGGGATACACGCAGTTATGCTGTAGCAAAGAAGGAAGAACGCGAACGCGTGGCAAAATCAGCCCGCTAATCAATACTATTTTTGGTGTTAGACAATGGCAGTACATAAAAAAATAGTGGATAAAGTCACAGGACTGATGAACAATCCTGAAAACATCAGGAACATCGGTATTGTAGCTCACATTGATCACGGAAAAACAACCCTTTCTGACAACCTTCTTGCAGGCGCAGGAATGATCAGCGAGGAGATTTCAGGAAAAGCCTGCTGGATGGACTCTGATGAGGAGGAGCAGGCCCGTGGAATCACAATTGATGCATCAAACGTATCAATGGTCCACAAATACGACGACTGTGAATATTTAATCAACATGATTGATACTCCGGGCCACGTTGATTTCGGCGGCGATGTTACACGTGCAATGCGTGCAGTTGACGGTGCTGTTGTATTAGTCGATGCGGTTGAGGGAACAATGCCGCAGACAGAGACAGTTCTTCGCCAGGCATTAAAAGAGGGTGTAAGACCTGTTCTTTTCGTAAACAAGGTAGACCGCTTAATCAATGAACTTAAAGTTGATGAGATGGAGATGCAGATTCGCCTTGGAAAAGTCATTGATAAGGTCAACAAGCTCATCAAAGGCATGAACGAGGAGGCTTACAACAGCGGCTGGAAGCTCGATGCTGCTGAAGGAACAGTAGCCTTTGGTTCAGCTCTCTACAACTGGGCAGTATCAGTTCCGTTCATGAAAAAGAGCGGAGTTTCATTCAAGGATGTCTACAACAAGTGTAAAGAAGAGGATATGAAATGGCTTGCAAAGAACAGCCCTCTCTGTGAGGTTGTCCTTGATATGGTCGTTCACCACCTTCCAAATCCGGACAAGGCACAAAAGCGCCGTGTCCCGATTATCTGGCAGCACGGAAACAAGGAGACACCTGAAGGAAAATCAATGATGAACTGCGATCCAAACGGTCCGGCATGCCTGATGGTTACAGATATCTCTTTTGACCAGCATGCAGGTGAGGTTGCAACAGGACGTCTATTCTCGGGAACACTCAGACGCGGTACAGAATGCTACGTCATGGGCACAGCAAAGAAGGTAAACCGCTTAACACAGGTAGGCATCTTCATGGGTGCAGAGAGAGTTGAGGTCGAGGCGCTTCCGGCAGGAAACATTGCAGCCGTCACCGGCCTTAAGGATGCAATCGTTGGTTCAACAGTTACAACCTTAATGGAGATGACTCCGTTTGAGTCACTCACTCACTACTCAGAGCCTGTCATGACAGTCGCTGTTGAGGCAAAGAACATGAAGGATCTTCCAAAGCTTATTACTGTCTTAAGGCAGGTTGCAAAAGAAGACCCGACGGTTCAGGTCACAATCAACGAGGAGACAGGAGAGCACTTAATCTCAGGTATGGGAGAGCTTCACCTTGAAGTTATCACAGGCCGTATTGCCCGTGACAAGAAGGTCGAGATTGTTACATCCCCGCCGATCGTCGTTTACCGTGAGACCATCACAGGAACAGCAGGCCCGGTTGAAGGAAAGTCTCCAAACCGCCACAACAGGTTCTACATTGAACTTGAGCCTCTTTCCACAGACATTGTCCAGAGAATCAAAGACGGCAAGATTGCAATGGATCTTCCGGCACTTGAGCGCCGTGACGCACTTGTTGAGGCAGGCTTTGACAAGGATGAGGCGAAGAACCTTACAGCAATCCAGGGTACAAACATGTTCTTTGATATGACAAAGGGTATCCAGTACCTCAATGAAACAATGGAGCTTGTTCTTGAAGGATGGCGTGAGGCACTTGCAGGCGGACCTCTTGCAGATGAGCAGGTTCAGAATGTCAAGATTAAACTCGTTGATGTCAAGCTTCACGAGGATGCAATCCACCGTGGTCCGGCACAGGTTATTCCGGCTGTAAGAAGTGCTGTTAAGGCAGGCATTCTTATGGCAGGCGACTCACTCTTAGAGCCGATGCAGATTCTGCAGATCACCGTTCCGCAGGAGCACATGGGAAGCGCAACAGGTATGATCCAGGGCCGCCGCGGCCAGGTCTACGATATGCAGTCCGAGGGCGACACAATCACAGTCATCGGAAAAGCACCGGTTGCACAGCTCTTCGGATTTGCCGGAGATGTCCGCTCTGCAACAGAAGGCCGTGCAATGTGGTCAACAGAGTTTGCAGGCTTTGAAATTGTTCCGGCAGGAATGCTTAAAGAAGTAGTAAAAGAGATTAGAAAACGCAAAGGCTTAAAAGAACAGATACCAGAGCCTGCGGACTATCTCGCATAATATTTTTTTTGACTGTTTTTTTAATTTACAATTCTTTGAATTTTTATCAGTTTTTTATCAGTTTTTTATCAGTTTTATTACTGCACAGTGAGAAAAATAACATAACTGAAAAGAATTTCCTGAAAGAAAGCCGCTCACTGCCAATTTGAAGATAAACGATTTTTATTAAGTAAAGCATAAATAGGACAATTACCGGGCAGATAAAGCAGAACTGACACCCCCATAGAAGCTCTGTATTCAATTATCTCTGGTTACCCCTATAGATTACATCCTCTGAAAAATTAGGACAATAGAATGCTTCTATAGCGGTGCAGTAATCCCTCTGATTCGTCTGAAACACACGTATTTCAGTTATTTTTGAGAGGTTCCCATGACCCTGCCTGAAAGATGAAAATAAGCGTAATTTAAGGGTTTTTTAGCCAGGCTCACATCATTAAAAAATGATACAACACCCCGTTATATATTTTTGCAGCCCCTGACAACCAGGGCTTTTTAGAAGTATCACGGAGTCTTCAGATAAATGAGGCCGGGGTTTTCATCCAGTTATGATTGAAGAATTTATATTTCAAACCATTTATAAACAATAAAAATCACCTTTTAACTAACGAATGACAGGGGAGAGAAATTATCCGTATTATCCAAAAAACGCGGGTGAAATTATAGGGTGGTGCAGACAAAACGGAATAATACCGGTTCCCTGTCAGCCTAAATCAAAGGCCCCTCTTGGAATAATATCCAGAAAAGGTGTATACAGGGGAAATCCTCCGACAAAAAGAGAGCTTTTGGGAATCTATGACAGGCGCTTTTTTGGAAAAACAATACAGGACTCATTTCATGTCCCTTCACAGAAGAGAATTTCAATAATAAACAGCTTCTGGAACTCTCGCGATACTGCAAAAATGAATGAAAAGAGTATAA
>JAEWWL010000072.1 GCA_023396365.1 Methanobacteriota archaeon | reverse complement strand
AAGCCTCAAGCGGGAGTTGAACCCGCGACCTCGTCCTTACCAAGGACGCGCTATGCCACTAAGCCACTGAGGCGCAAAGAAATTGCATTATAAAGTCGATGCAATACCTATAAAATCTTAACTAAAGAGCCCTGAAAAAAAGGAGTCATAAAAGAAAAAACAAGAGCTGGCATAAGAAGAATAAAAAATTCAAAGGCCGGCTGATAGTCTGTTAAGAGCGTTAATACTCCTTATTGCAGCGTCAAAGGAGTTTGTTTCAATGACAGGGCATCCGCCGTTTTCCAAAATCTTTTTCAGCACGGGCGCAAAATCAATCGTCCCGTCGCCAACCGCAAGATGAGAATCACTAAGTCCGTCATTGTCATGAAGATGAAAATGAGAAACATCCATCTTTAAAAAATCCCCAAGGCAGTTGTTCATATTTGCATGTCCTACATCAAGGGCGAATAGCAAATCCGAAAAAAGACAAAGATCATCAGGCGTCTGAAGGAAAAAGTAATCCCATTTTGGCATATTTTCTATAAAAAAAGGAACAGACAGATCATCTGAGTGCTTCTTTATCTCAAGAAGCGACTTTTGCAGCTGAAAAATTCCCACATCTCTCTCTGAATGCCAGCCGAAATATCCCGGATGGACAACAACTCCTTTTGCATCCGCCATAGACCCGACTGTCATACAGTGTTTTATTACTTCAACACTTGCCTTTCGAATCGGCTCAAGCTGCGATGAAATGTTTACACCCCTTGAAGGTGAGTGCATATAATAAGTAAAGGAAAAAGATTCCAAAATCTCATGTGAATCAAGAAAATGTTGCCCGTCATCCATAATTTCAACAACTGAAGTTATGTCAGCAAGAAGGGAAAGGGCCTTATCAAGCGGCTTGTCAATAAGGCAGTGTGTTGAAACACCATACATTAATTAAAATTAATTGCATCTCTTATTAAACTAACCGCAAAAAAAAGAGAAAAAATTTTTTAGATTTCAGACTTTGAAATATCCAAATTTTCTGCATCAAGTTCTGATAAAATCTCACAGAGTGATTTTTTAAGAGTTACCGCAACTATTCTAATATCTGCTGAATCAATCACCCTTCTTGCATTTTCGCCGACAACACCAGTATATAAAATTTCAGCACCGTTGTCAATAACCATCCTGGCAGTCCTTATTCCTGCACCTATTGATGCATCGCAGTGTGTGTTTTCAACAAAGGAGATCTCTTTTGTATCTGTATCATAAAGAGCTATATATGGAGTTCTTCCAAAATTTTTCTCAATTGGATTGTTGATATTTTTATCTTTAACTGTTATACAGATCTTCAAAAAAACCACCTGCAGAATATTATTGATTTATCGTTAAACCGGCAATTCTATAAACTTATTCAATGTAACATTTCTTTTTTGGTTTTTATAAAAACCACAGTTAATTCAAAAATCCGGATATTTTCAAAACGGATATTATATTTTTAACCTGCTCCTTTTTTAAAATATTGTTAAATTAATCTATTAAATTCATCAATATTCAGAATATTCAGAGTAAATTTTTAGAAAAATCCAAAAATTCACAGTTTATATTAAAAGCCGGGGAAATACACAAAAATTTTGTGAATTAAAAAAGATATGCATAATCAAAACAATTTTATGATAATCATTTACTATTTATAAAACATTATATGAACAGGTTTTCCTGATAATAATAAAATAATCTGAAAAAAATAATCTCGTGGTGAATTGAAATGGAAAAAGAATGCTCTTCTGCAGAATTTGGTGAAGAATTCATATTGATGGTGAATGCATTTCCCGGTGCTGTTGTAATGTTTGATAAGTCAAAAACAGTAAAATTATGGAACAGGGCCGCTGAGGATATAACCGGATTTAGTGCCGAAGAAGTTTTAGAGAAAAAATTCAGCGAAATAATGAACTCATATCTGAACATGAATAAGGAGGATAAAATACCTGAAAACTTTCTTGATTCAATCTTTGAAATAAAGGGCCGCAAATCTTTCTATCACGGGATGGGTTTTATCAGGGCAAAAGATTTTTCTGAAAAAATTCTTGATTATTCAATATCTCCTGTAAATATCAATGAAAACTGGTACGGGGTTTTTGTCGCACGGGATATATCTTATGATCTTGAAAGGGACTATGAGAAAAATTACCTTTACAATCTTGTCAAATCATCAAATGACGCAATAATAGGAATTGATCTTGAAAAAAATATAATCAGCTGGAATGCCGGTGCAGAAAAACTCTACGGATATAGTGAATCCGAAGTCCTTGGAAAAAGCATCAGTGTCTTAATCCCGCCAAGAAGAGAGGACGAAATTTCATTTGAGATTGAAAAAGTTAAGCAGAATAAAGAGATTAAAAATTTTCAGACCGAAAGAAAAACAAAATCAGGAAAAGTTATCTCAATTTTAATAAGCGTCTCTCCGATAAAGAATAAAAGCGGCGAAGTAATCGGAGCATCGGTTTTTGCAACCGACATCTCCCGTGAAAAGGAGATGTACAGCACAATGATACGCTACATCTCAGAAGCTGCAATGAGGCTTAAAAATCCTGTTGAGCATGTCCGCATGAATCTTTTTAATATTTTAAGCCAGGTTAAAAATGACGAAATCGAAAAAGATGCACTTATACTAAATCTCTCTCTTCAGATTAAAAACACAGAGCAGATTCTCTTTAATCTGCGTGAATTAAACCAGGCGCTTATTGGAAGCTACGAGGATTTTCCTGAGGATTACATAAAATACTTTAACAGATAGGTGAACTGTTTGGAAGACTTAACCGACCAAATTGCACAAAAAGATCTGTTTTTGATCTTTTCTGAAGCAACCGCCATTAAAAATACAGGTGTTGATATAGTCGGTCAGCTCTCTGCACTCGAATACAATATCATTGTTGTAACTTCTAATCAGCCTTACAGCAACCTTATCAGAAATTATGAGGAGAGAAAAATAGATGTCTCGTCAATATTCTTTGTAGATATGATTACAAGGTATGCTCTTGGAAAAGAACCGGAAACGAATGGCTCAAAAAATTATAACTTTATAAGCAGCCCTTCAAATCTTACAGGAGCCGGTATTGCAATAAATGAATTTTTAATAGAGAATGACGGCAAAAAAACTGCTGTTGTTTTTGACTCTGTTACTACAATGCTCATATACCTGTCTTCTGACAAAGTGTCAAAATTTCTTCATTACCTGACAAATAAATTCCGGATTATGGGTGTAAAGGGCTTTTTCCTTGCTGTGGACGGCGGAATAGATCCTGCACTTGAGGTTATGTTTACAACATTTATGGACTGTGTTATAAGAACAAATAAAAAAAATTAAATCCGGTTTTCCTTTCATTTTTTTTGAAAAATTAATCTGCCTTTAATTTTTTTTGATTTTATTATTTCTTTTCCAAAACAGGGCCGGGATTATTTGGGCAGTGATAAATCCAAGAAGCCGCATAAAATATTACGGTATTAATGTCAGGCGGAAAGGATATTAAAAAGGCACTTGATGAGATTGTTGATAAGGAATATACTTTCATGCATATCTGCGGCACTCATGAGGCTGCAATTGCAAAATCAGGATTAAGAAGTGTTCTTCCAAAAGGGCTTAAGATTGTAATGGGCCCCGGATGCCCGGTGTGCATCACTCCCCAGGGTGAGATTGATGCGGCGCTTGAGCTTGCTGCAAAGGGCTGTATTATCGCAACCTATGGCGATCTGATGAGAGTTCCGGGAACTAAAGGCACTCTTGATTCATGCGGCGGCGATGTGAGGGTCGTGCAGGGAGTCCATAAAGCCGTTGAGATTGCAAAGGAGACTGACAAAGAAGTGGTTTTCATCTCTGTCGGATTTGAGACAACCGCTCCTACTGTTGCTGCAACTATTCTTGCAAATCCGCCTGACAATTTCAGCATTTTATGCTCGCACAGGTTTGTTCCGCCGGCGATGAAGTTTCTGCTGGAGCAGGGAGAAGCCTCGCTTGACGGGTTTTTGCTTCCGGGGCATGTCTGTGTTGTTACAGGCTATGAGATGTATGAGGAATTTCCTGTTCCCCAGGTTGTCGCCGGTTTTGAGCCGGATGATATTCTTCTCGGGCTTTACATGCTTGTTAAGCAGGTTAAGGAAGGCAGGGCAGAGGTTGAAAACGCATATCCGCGTGCGGTTGCAAAAGAAGGAAACAAAAAAGCGATGGATATGCTCTACCAGGTCTTTGAGGCATGCGATGTGGAGTGGAGGGGATTTCCGGTTATTCCACAGTCCGGCTTAAAGCTTAAGAGCCGGTTTGAAAAATACGATGCATTAAAAAAATTTGGAGTCGCTATTAAGCACATCGAGAAGAACTCTGCATGCATCTGCGATAAGGTTTTAAGGGGCATTGCAGATCCGACTGACTGCAAACTCTTCGGCAAAGCCTGCACACCGCAAAATCCGGTCGGGCCTTGCATGGTAAGCCATGAGGGTGCATGCAAAATATGGGCTGTTTACAACCAGAAAAAATACTAAAAATTTATCTGCATTATGCCTTAAACGAAAGATATCCAAAGATCTTTTAAATAAATACCTTTTAAATATTTGCCGGCGACAACTGTAATAACAAAAAGAAAAAAATTAAAAATTTAAAAAAATTAAAAAAAACAGTTGTCATAAAAAATTAAAAAAATTATCTTGAAAAAAAACTGTGTCCTGATAGGGTAGTGGATATCCTGAGAGCCTCCGGAGCTTTCGACCCGGGTTCGAATCCCGGTCAGGACGTAAAATGAATTTTTTTTGGCAGGCGTTAATCTGCTGCTGATATTTTTTTTTAAAAAAAGTTAGCCCAAAACCAACCCAAATCACCCCAAAAATATATCTTGGAATAATTCTACTAAGAGATTAATCGGGGGGGCGAAAAACACGGGGCTTACTGAAGATTATCTAAAAAAAATTTATGCCGAATACAAATTACTGGGGGCATGGACTCCGGACATTCATCTGAATTTAGGAGATATAGGACGATTCGACGGGAAAAAATTTATTCCTGTGTCAAATTTAAGATATGAACCTTTTTTTATAGATTTTAAAGAGCAGATTGAAAAAACACCATCTGATATCAGGTACATAACTGAAAAGGGAGTTTCGTGCAATTTTAAGAATTCATTAACTCCTGCACCGCAGGGAAGCGGTTTTGCTGATGTCGAAGCAGGCTTTATTCTTGATTTTACAGCAGACAACTCTTTTTATCTAAATTTGTCTGATGTTAAAAAACATTCAATTCCAAATCAGATGATGGTTGAACAAAAAATTCTCGAATTGTACAAAAACAAAAGATGGGACAGAAATTACAGCATAATAACCGGATTATTTTCTGCAAAAAGCGGAACTATAATTCTTTCAAAAAACAAAGGGGCAAAAGCAGAGATTAAATTAAAAGCCGGGATTTCATTAAATGAATTTGAAATAGGAAAGGCTGAATCAATAGACGGATTTAACACAAAAAATCTGGCAGGTCTGGATATAATAGGGCGAAAAGGGCTGACACCTTTGTTTGAGGCGGTAAAAATTGATGACCCCTGGATTTTCAGCCCTGAAATAAAGGATGTCAGTTTTGCACGCTACAAATCCAAAACTTATGTGGATAAAAATTTAAAACCGGAGAGGATAGAAGGGGCATCCAAAAAAATTATCTCTATTAAGCCGGTGATGTTTGATGAACTCGATGAAGAATCCATATAATAATTTTTTAATTCGGATTTTTAAAATCAGCTGGTATGAATGTAAAAATCAAAGGTTTTTTTTAAAGACAATTTTCCCAAAAAAAAGAGAATGTCAAAGACCATTAATTTTAATCTGAATATGCATATACAAAATAAATATATAAGAATAAATTATTCTTTTATATGTTAGGGAGATCTGATACGCAAATGTTTCATCTGCAAAGACTGCCGGAGAAAAAAAGGGAGGGCTAAATAATTACCGGTGAAGGAATGGATTTGGCAGGGCAGATGACTGGTTATCTTCTGCAGCTTCCGCAAAAGGCGTTGTCAGGAGATATGTTTGCAATAATGGTCTCTTTGATAATTCTCTACTCACTGGTATACATACTTGTTAAATCCGCAAAACTGATGAAAAATATCTTAAAAAAGCTTGTTTTGTTCTTCATCATCGCAATGGCGGTTTACATCTTCCTGATGGATTTTGTCTACAAGGTGATAACATACGGATTTACTCCGGATATAATATTATTCGGATTAACAGGACTTTTATGCGGTCTTTTTGCACTTGCAGTCGCACTTTACAAGATGAGGGCGGCACTGAAGAGAAGAGCCATTGAAAAACAAAGATTAAGAAAGGCAGCTTTTATACCGGAACAGAATGCATATCCGGCGCACTTTCAAAACCTGCCTCCTGATGCACAGCCCACGCCGCAGCCTCCTGTTCAAAACCCTTACATTCCGCAGCAGATAACAAACTTCACAAAAGACAATTCAATCGGAATGGTAATAATTTACTTAATCGTCGCGGAGTTTGGAATATTTTCCTCAAACACAATAGCTGCTGTAAATGAGGATACCGGACTTGCATTTTTTATGATATTCATGTTTGCCGCACTGATATTCATAAAACTGACATACAACAACTACAAAACCGGGATAGGTCATCTGATTGTGGCTTTTGTAATGGGATATTCCCTTTCTATAATACTTGGGTTTTTCTGGGGAGGAATTTCTCTTGACGTATTATTCTCAAAAGAGTATTTTGCAACCGATGCACTGGTAGCTTTAATATCAGGGCTTTCGCTGAGCCTTTTTATGAGCGGCAAAGGATAGATAAAATTTGGGAAATTTTTTTTTTTAAAATTAATATTTTTGGGAATTTTTAATTTTTAATACGGGTAGAATACAAAAAACATCAGGCACAGGATAAACAAAATCCATGTGTATCTGCTTATCTCTTCTCTTCTGCCGCTTATTACCTTAAATATCGGATATAAGACAAACCCGCTGCAAAGCCCGACACCGATATTGTATGTAAAGCTCATCAGAATTATGACTGCGAGTGCCGGGATTAACTCAGAGTATTCACTAAAGTTCATCTTTTTTATCGGCTGCATCATAAAGAGTCCGACCATAATCATCGCCGCCCCTGTCGCAGCCGGGGGAATTACAGAAAGGAGCGGATAAAAAAACAGGCCCAGGGCAAAAAGGGCTGCAACAGAAACGGCGCAAAGACCTGTTCTTCCCCCGGCTGACACTCCTGTTGCAGACTCAAGAAACGCTCCGCTTGTTGTTGTTCCAAAAACAGGCGCAAGAATATTTGCAATGGCGTCTGCCAAAAACGGCTTTTCAATCTCAGGAAGGTTTCCCTGCTCATCCAAAAATCCGGCAGTTGCAGAAACCCCGATAAGACCTGCCATTGTATCCAGAAAAGACATTGTAAATATCGTAAGTATTACTGCAAAAAATCCCCATGATACTGCACCGAAAATATCAAGCTGCAACAATACCGGGCCGATGTCGGGGGGCATGGACACTATTGCAGAAGGTGCCTGAACAATTCCCAGTAAAAATCCGGCTGCGGATGTTGCAATAATTCCAATAAGTATTGCCCCTTTTATTTTTCTGATAACCAGTACTGCAATCAGGATAAATCCAAAAACTGCAAGCATTACTTCCGGGCTGTTTAATGAACCCACATGCACAGGGGCTGTCTCTGTTCCGATTGTAACAATCTTTGAGTTTACAAGCCCGACAAATGCCATGAAAAGACCAATTCCAACGGCAAAACTGTATTTAAGGTTTTCTGGGATCGCCTCGCACATCAGTTTTCTTCCGCCAATAACAGTTACGGCAACAAGCAAAATACCGCTTAAAAAAACCGCACCAAACGCTGTCTGCCAGGAATAACCCATCACCCCGCAGACAGTGTATGCAATAAAGGCGTTTTCTCCCATGTAAGGTGCAATTGCAAACGGCCTGTTTGCGTAAAAACCCATAATTAAAGTTCCAAAAATTGCTGTAGCAATTGTTGCAACCATAGAAGGGCCGAACGGAATTCCGGCTGCAACAAGTATGGCAGGATTTACAACAATGATATATGCCATTGTCATAAAAGTCACCAGACCTGCATAAAGTTCTGTTTTAACGGTTGTTTTATTCTCTTTTAACTTAAAAAACCTTTCAAGAAATACCAAATTAAATACTCCTGCAAAATAAATTCTGATTTAGAGAAATAAAACTTGCGCATTATCACGGGCAAGGAAAATTCATTTGTTGTCGAAAAAAATTAATTTGTTATAATATGTGCAATTAACCACTATGAAGACTCCCATAAAATTTTCCTGCATGTGCAGTGGTTTCCAAGATGGCATACTGCTATCTTTTGAAAGACTGATTTCTGCGGTATCTCAGGAATATATTTTAAATCAAAAACATCTCCGTATCCAAGCGTAATATGCGGTGAGAAATTATCTCCTGCTGATTCTTTTATGTATGACGATGAATAATTCAATGTAAATTCTGTAATTTCCTCAACGTCCGGAAAAATCATATCCGGAGTTATTTTTTCTATATTAAACTCTGAAAAAGCTGATATTACATCTTCTGAAAGGTCTGTTATTTCACTGTTTTTTATGAAATCAATTCCTGAGACCACCTCTGTTTTTGATACTTTTACACCTGCCAGACCTTTATAGCGGGCCTCATACGGGAGATATTTATTGGCGATACCTGAAAGCTTTTCAGATAAAGAATCAAGTGATGATAATTCAATCGCACCCATTGCAAGTGAGATATGGGGGATGCATGCATTTTTTTCAAACACAACCTGGTCGTTTTGAGATGACTCAATAAGCATTTTGTTGATTTTTATGCACATCTCTTTTATATTCTGAGGCGGAAGAAGAACTATGTCAACTGCTGCAGTATTAGAATTCACAAAATTTTTTGGTTTTGGAAATATTTAGAAGTATTTTTCAAATCTGTCTGCATCAACCCCGCATATCGGGCACTTTTCAGGCGGATTTTCCCTTGAACACAGATATCCGCAGACCCTGCAGCGAAAAACCGGATATTTAAGATTTAAGACCCTGCATCCTTTCAAATCATCCGGCTTTGCATCCTTAATATTATCTGCATTTTTTTTCTTTTCTTTTTCACTAAGTCTTCTGTCAGGTATCGCAACGGCTTTTGACTTTCCTGAAGCAATTTCTGATGAGACATACAGTGCACAGTAGCAGCAGCAAAACTCTGATAAATCAGCATCCCTGTAGTCGCAGGGGCAGATGATATCAAGATTGTCCTCTTTTTTTCCAAGGGTAAGCCTGCACGGGCAGGACTCAAATCCGTACCTGTTCCTGTTTGTCAAAAGTCCGGATACAAGCCCCTTTACAAAAGTCTCGTCAGGGTTTATGTGATATCCGCCCTTTGATGCATCCGCTTTTATCTCTTTTAGCCTTTGTTCAACTTTTTTTTCATCAGATTCAGTCATTTAAACCAAGCACCTTTTTTATTTCATCAAATCTTGAGCCAATCACAACATCTTTTCCGCCAGCCACAAGTGTTGGAAAAGAGCCCTCAGGGTTGAACTCTTTCATTTTTGAATATTCAGCTTCAAGTTCATCCTGGCTTAAAAGATCAATGTAGAGATAATCATAGGTGATTTTATTATCCTCCAAAAATTCTCTTGTTATTTTGCAGTGTCCGCATGTGCTTAGTGCATAGAGTCTGACATTTTTGTTTATTTCTCCCTGAAAGTGTGTCCATTCTGCCATAGAATGAAGTATAACAGCTAAGAATATAAAAATCTCTCTACTGTATGAATTATGATGCCAAAAATTTACCTGATTTAAAAGATGTCACCCCCCGCATTAAACACAGGATGCAGAAATTTTAGAATAATCTGAAAACTGATTGTAATTAGCAGTATTGCAAGAGGCGCAAACTATAACTGTTTAGACTTCTTCAATAAATTCAGGTCAGATATTTTTGGCTGAGATTAAATTTTTGCCAAAACCGATGACAAAAAAATTCTAAAAATCAGCATAAAATTCTGTGGTGCATGAATTTATGGAGTATTTCAACCCTGATATCGAAAAGATGGACCGGAAAAGTCTTGATGAGCTCATTGATGAAAGAATAAGATATACTGTGATGTATGCCGCCGAAAATTCCCCGTTTTATAAAAAATGGTTTGACGAGCATAAAATAAACCCTAAAAAAATTAAGGATCACGAGGATCTAAGAAAGCTTCCTGTAATATCAGGCTCTGTCATCAGGGAGAACCAGCCTCCTGTGACTGACAAATTCATGTTTAAAAGCATCCCATGCAGGGATGTATACACAATTCATGAAACAAGCGGGACAAGCGGAACCCCAAAGAGCTTTTTTCTGACATGGGATGACTGGAACCGGTATGCGGAAAAGTATGCAAGAATATTTGTATCCCAGGGGCTTGGAAAAGGAGACAGGATGGCTGTCTGTGCATCATACGGGATGAATGTCGGTGCAAATACAATGACACTTGCTGCACAAAAAATCGGGTTTTCAGTAATTCCTGTTGGCAAATGCACGTTTCCTGTCCGGGTTATCAAAAGCTACCGCCCGACTGCGATTGTCGGAAGTGTCTTTAAACTGCTTTATCTTGCGCAGAGACTTAAAAGTGAAGGCATAAATCCCCATGAATCCGGAATAAAAAAGCTTATTGTCGGCGGTGAAAGTTTTGCCACAGAGGCAAGGGATTATCTTGATGAAATATGGGATGTTGAAATATGCAATACCTACGGAAGCACTGAAGGAACGATGTGCGGAGAGTGCAAAAAAAGACAGGGGCTGCATGTGGCAGAAGATATGATTCATATGGACCTTTACGATGCTTCAATGAAAAATTTTGTTGAGGATGGAAAAGAAGGGCGGATTGTTCTTACAACACTTCTTGCACCAGGAGAAAGAGCAGGAACAATTCTGATAAACTACGATACCGAGGATGTGACAAAGGTCATCAGCAGGGATGAATGCGACTGCAAAAGAACGCATATGAGAATTGAAAATCCGTGGAGGGAGTCTGAGACGGTATTTGCCGGAAGTTCAACGCTAAACAGGATTGATATTGAAAGCGGAGTATTTCAAAGGGAAAACATGGAATACTTAACAGGTGATTATGAGGCATTTTTATACGGCGGAAGAGAGGATGATGAAACAATTCTTCGAATCAGCATCGAATGCACAGATCCTGCCACATGCAATAAAAAGCTTGTTGAGGGAAATATTACTGAAGCAATTTTTAAAAGAAAACCCGGACTTTTGGATGACTACACAAACGGATACTTTAAAATTATGTATAATTTCACCAAAAAGGGAAGCCTTGAGTTTCAAAAAATTAAGGGAAGGCCAAAAAGGCTTGTTGACAGAAGATAATTTTACAAAAAAATAATTTTACAAAAAAATAATTTTACAAAAAAATAATTTTACAAAACAATAATTTTACAAAACAATAATTTTACAAAAAATAAATTTACAAAAAAATAATTTTACAAAACAATAATTTTACAAAAAATAAATTTACAAAAAAATAATTTTACAAAAATAAATTTACAAAAAATAAATTTACAAAAAATAAATTTACAAAAAATAAATTTACAAAAAATAAATTTACAAAAAATAATTTGACAAAAAATAATTTGACAAAAAATAAATTTACAAAAAATAATTTGACATAAAATAAATTTACAAAAGAATAATTTTTACAGAAGTAATTTTAGCGGCTTTCACCCGCCGGGATGTATTTTTTAATAAACTCTCTTATATTTTCAGCCTCTCTCCAGCCTATATCTATCTCTTTTAATTTATTGTCAATCTGGATTGCCTGGTTATAGACAATTCCTGCTGTCTTTCCGCCTTCAAGATCGGTTATTCCGACAATTGTCTGAAGAGGGTTTCTGATATCTGCGTTTAATTTTTCAAGCTGCTCGATATCACCAAGAAATTTTCCGATACTCTGGACAAGCTCTTTAAGCCTTGCCTCGCCTGCCTTCAGTGCTTCCATTGAGACTTTTATGTCGGTAATATCTTCCATTATTATTGTATATCCCGGAGATCCTTCGGTGTACACTGTCGGAAGAATTTTTATTTTGAAAAAAAGTTTTTTTCCGTTTTTGCAGACAGCAATTTCACCGCTGACCTCTTCTGTCACAGATGCCTTGTCAAAATGATCTTTAATGTTTATATCCAGCTTTTTAAAGACTTCACTGCATTCCAGTCCTTCAATATCGGTGCTATTTAAATCTACAAGTTCTGCAAATTTTTTGTTGGCCCTTATTATATGGCAGTTTTCAGTTACAAATAAAACATAATCCGATGTAAAATCCATCATTGCAAACATCGGGACTCTTTTGGACTGGTAAAAAACCTTTGCCTGCCCGTAGGACTCCATATCAACCTGCCCTAACAGGAGCATTATTTCAAGATAATGGCCGACAGAAATTCTGTTGACTCCTATCGCCTCTGATATCTGCTTAACCGACATCCCCCTGGGATTTTCCTTTAATACTTCAAGAATTCTTGAAAAATCCCTGCTGTCTTCACCCATAATATTGTTTTTATCTTTTAATGAAAAAGAATCTATCTTAGATATATTTAAATAACCGATGATAATTTTAAAAATTTAAAGGGCATAGTATACCTGCAAAATTCTAAAATTCCTCTGCTTTATCAAAAAACAGCAATTTTTCATGGATATATTCTTTTGGCATCTGATAGATTTTACCTGTGCGCAATTCTGGCTTGCAAACTAAAAATCCGGTATGTATATTTGCAATGATTATCTCTAAGGATTTTAGTAACTTAAAAAAATTGCATAAATATTCAAAAAAAAATTCAGACTGAAAAAATACTGCCAAAAAAAGACTGCACAAAAACGCATCAGACTTACATCAGACAACATTTATTATTTGAAAAACCGACGAATAAGTATGTCTGTTGTATATGAAATAGAAGTTCCGGCAGATGTTCCGGAATCTGCAAAATCCACATATATCCAAAATTACCGCATGATTACTCATGAAAGCAAAAAGCTGATGCTTTTCGCCGGTGATCAAAAAATTGAGCACTTAAACGATGACTTTTTTGGAAAAGATATACATTCTGATGACGCTGACCCGGAGCATCTCTTCAGGATTGCATCAAAAAGCAGAATAGGTGTTTTTGCAGCACAGCTTGGGCTCATTGCACGCTATGGGAAAATGTATCCTGAGGTTTCATACCTTGTAAAATTAAATTCAAAGACGCATCTTGTAAAGACCGAGCAGAAAGATCCCCTAAGCCGCCAGCTTTATTCAGTTGATCAGGTTGTAAAATTAAGAGACAGCACCGGGCTTAAAATCGCAGGTGTTGGCTATACAATCTATCTTGGAAGCGAATATGAAGATATAATGCTTTCTGAGGCGGCAAGGATAATCTGGGAGGCGCACCAGAGCGGACTTTTGGTTGTATTGTGGATTTATCCGCGTGGAAAGGCTGTCGGTGATGAGAAAGACCCGCACCTTATTGCAGGTGCAGCAGGTGCTGCGGCAACACTCGGTTCTGATTTTGTAAAGGTCAATGCACCCAAAAAAGAGGGATTTAACTCAGCAGAGCTTTTAAAAGAGGCAGCGCTTGCAGCCGGAAATACAGGGCTTGTCTGTGCGGGCGGCTCAAGCACATCTGCCGAGAAGTTCTTATCCCAGCTTTATGATCAGATTCACACAGGAGGGGCATCAGGAAACGCCACCGGAAGAAACATCCACCAGAAATCACTTTCTGAGGCGGTAAGGATGTGCAACGCAATTTCTGCAATTACAATAGACAATGCCGATGTAAAAACCGCTCTGAAGATATACAACGGCGAATAAACCTGAAAAAAATTAATTTTTTGATTAATATTTTAGCTGATTTTTTCAATTAATATTTTTAAAATTTTTTCAACTAATTTTTTTAAATTTTTTTCAACTAATATTTTACATTTTTTTCAATTAATAATTTACAATTTTTTCAACCAATATTTTAGCTGATTTTTCTCTAAAATTTTTAAAATTTTTTTCCACCTTTTATTTTTACATTTTTTTTTACTTTTCAATTGCATGAATATGTATTTTTTTCAATTACTCCTTTTGTAATTTTAAATCTTTTTAAAACTCAACCTCAAGCATAACAGGGCAGTGATCAGATCCGTAAATATGCGGCATTATTGCTGAATTTTTAATATTATCTGTCATCTCAGTGTTTGCAAAGAAATAATCTATTCTCCATCCGACATTTCTGTTGCGGGCGGCTGACTTTAAATCCCACCATGAGTAATACCCGGGCTCTTTTGTAAACATCCTGAATGTATCGATAAAACCGGCATTAAGAAGCCTGTCAATCCACTCCCTCTCAGCCGGCAAAAAACCGGAAACCTTTGAATTCTCAGATGGCCTTGCAAGATCAATTTCATTATGGGCAGTGTTTACATCCCCGCATATGATTACATTTTCTCCGTCTTCTTTAAGCTTTAGCGCCTGTTTTAAGCATTCATCATAAAATCTCATCTTGTAGTCAAGCCTGTCCGCTGACATTTTGCCGTTTGGAAAATAGATATTGAAGAGATAAAAATCCGGGTATTTTAAAATAAGAATTCTTCCTTCATTGTCAAACTCAGAGACACCAAATCCTTGTTTTACTGATAAGGGCTCTGTTTTTGAATACACACAAACCCCGCTGTATCCTTTTTTTTCAGCTGATGAAAAATATGAAAAATACCCTTTTGGATGCCTGATTTCTGATGAAAGCTGGTCTTCGTGCGCCTTTGTCTCCTGAATGCAGAGAACATCCGGCGATTCGGAGCTGAGAAACTCCAAAAACCCTTTTTTTGCTACTGCCCTAAGGCCGTTGACATTCCATGAGATGAGCTTTTGAATAGTCATTTTATGCTTTGTGTTAGTTGTTTATCATCAAAAATAAGTATTGCTCTTATTTTCTGCAAATTTTTTTAATTTTTGCACAGCCGGAATAAAAATCATGATTAACTATTAAGAACGATACAGATGAAAGGAGAGATATTTTTTTGAGGGTAAAAATCTGCGGGGTTACAACAGCCAATGACGCCCGTTTCATAGAAAATGCAGGTGCGGATGCAGTCGGAGTTGTAATATCTCCTGAATCAAAAAGAAATGTTTCGATTGCGCAGGCAAAAGAAATTTTTGACGCACTCGGCCCGTTCATCATTAAGGTTGTTGTAACGCATACAAACTCAGCCGGCGAGCTTGAAGAGATAATATCCCTAAAGCCTGATGCAATACAGATTTCTACAGATCTAAAAATTCCGGATAATTTCACGGGCCGTGTTATCAGAGTAATAAAAAGCCCTGAGAATATTCCAAATGACTGCGATGCTGTAATTTATGATGAAAGCTGCGGGGAGAATAAACCTTACAATCAGTCTTATGCAAAAGAGATTGTAAAAAAATCCACTGTTCCTGTAATTCTTGCAGGCGGACTTAATTCATCAAATGTCAGCTTTGCAATCGACTCGGTAAAGCCCTATGCTGTTGATGTCTGCACCGGCGTTGAGGAAAGGCCGGGTGTAAAGAACCGTTTTGAGGTTTTGGAATTTTTACGCGCCTGTGGAAAAATTCCGGGTGTCAGGCTAAAAGAGAATTGCTTTGGGAATTAAATTAAATCTTTCAGGCGGCGTCCCCGACAAAAGGTCCGGGCTCTTTGTCAACATCAAATTCATCAAGAAACGGCATCAGGCCCTTGATATATTTCTTTTTTGAACCGTCCTCTGTTTCCCTCTCCCCAAAGCTGATTATTTTAATCAAAAGCGGAAACTCACTTAAGCGGTTTTCAAACGAAGGGTCATTCTCCTTTCCAAATTTTATAAAGCTTGCGGCATTGATGAAAGGTCTTCCAAACTCATCTTCTCCTGCAAAATCAATTAAATCCTTCTCATATGTCGAATTTTCTGCAAGATCCCTCTCAAAATAAAGGACTGCCTCAAGACCATAAATGAAAGATATTTTTTCAAGCTCTATAACGTCAGTCTCTTCTCCGGCTTTAATACCGAGATTTTTTAATTTCTCTTCAAGGCTGTCGCCTTTTAGTGTGTCAAGGCTTTTTCTTTTCATACTGACCGGACTCTTGGGAAATATATGTTTTGTATAATACTAAACCGGTTTGGTCATAACCAAAACCTATATACAATTTTGAACTACTAAAGATTAAACGAGGTAATAAATATGCCAGATTTTGGAAATCCGTTCTCAGGATTAAAAAATGATCGCAAACTTACAGACGCAGAGCTGATAAGAGCAATAAGATTCATGGTTTCAGCAGAATATGAGGCAATACAGCTTTACATGCAGCTTGCGGAATCAACTGACAACAAACTTGCAAAAGAGGTTCTAATTGATATTGCTGATGAAGAGAGAGTTCATGCAGGCGAATTTTTAAGACTTTTATACGAACTTGCGCCTGATGAGGAGAAGTTCTACAAAGAAGGATTCGGCGAAGTCGAAGAAGAGATTGAAAAGATGAAAAAATAAATTAAAA
>JAEWWL010000059.1 GCA_023396365.1 Methanobacteriota archaeon | reverse complement strand
TTTTTAATGTTTCAGCAACTGATTTTCCGGACTGTGATAAATATGTAAAGTCATTGATTGTCAGGCTTTTTGCCTCATCCTCTGAATATCCGGTAAGTTTTATAAATGCCGTATTGGATGTTCTGATTGATAAATCATTATTCCAGAGCAGAATCGGCATCGGGTTTTCCTTGACAATGGATTCAGACTGCTTCTCAAGCTTTTGGATCTCCTTTAATTTTGTCAAATCCTCGGTTAAATCCTGATAGATGTAGTAATTGACATCAATTTCCCCGTTTTCATCAAGAATCGGAGTCTGGAAGAGTCTTAAGTAGCTGACACCACCGTCAGGCCACCTGATCTCCATATCTGATACTGCCTTTTTCTTTGTTTCGTAGGATGCGTAGAAGTCATCGCCGCCGGTGATTGTAATATCAAAGTCATAGAGCTTTTTTGCCATCAGTTCGTCAAAGCTTCCACGCCAGATGCGTTCATACTCTTTGTTTAAATCAAGCCTGTGCTTGTCTGATGCAAGAACAGTGATTCCCTGAGGGTTGTCTTTTAAGAAGGCATCTGCTCTCTTCTGAAGTATCTTTGCCTCTTTTTCATCCTTTTCTCTTTGGGTTTCAATTTTCTGAATTTCTCCCATCAGCAGATTAATCAGTTCTGCATATTCTCTCTCATCACTCTCATAATCCTGGAGATTTAAATATGAAATCTTTTTATTATCTATGAAATTATTAACAATATCCTTAAATTCCCTGTTTATCATTGAAGCACACTCCTTTAATCAATTCATTATGTTTTAGCAGACAGGGTCTGAAACTGCATCTGACAGACATGTCTGAATTTGTAAATGAATTATAGAATATCCTTATTTATTCAAACATTTATAGTTTGGTTTATCTGCAATGCCAAAAGGGTATTTTATTGAAATAAATCATAAAAAAGGAAAGATTTCATCATAAAATGATATAATAATGTAAAAAACCGGATTTTTTGTTGAAATAATTAAATTATGATTTCAATACTTAAGTAAAAATAAATTCAATAAATCTTGCAATTATGGTAAAAAACTGAATTTTGAAATTATTTTAACAATTTAATCCTTTAGAATTAATATTTTTCAATGCGTGTTTACCAATTGCACACTTATAATGTATTGATAATTAAAAAAAAGTTAATTGTTTTTATTAATGCCATTTTATTTCAATAATTCTTTTTTTAAGTTAAATACTGCAAATGCAGATGAATGTTTGAATAAATTTAAATAGTCAGCAGTGTCTAAATCGAATTGCTGATGATGACATAATTCCCAACGTGGTTGTAAGGAATAAGTGGTTGTTTTTAAAAAAAGTCTGGTATGCCCTATGATGTATACGATTAAAACTGAAAAATTAAGACTTGTAAAAATTAACCACTGGTTGTCAGTGAAAAAAATGTATTTATGGGTCATAAATTAGGAGGTTAAAAATGGTATTTCATCCACCAGCAGTAATTATTGCAAAGGTAGGACTTGCCGGGAAGAGCAAATGCAGCCTGCCGGCATGGAACATGCTTCTTAGAGGATTCATGGCAGGTGCATACATTGCCATGGGTGCCGCACTTGCAACGGTCTGTTCAACAGGTGTTGCATCTTTCCTCGGAGACGGTATGGCCAAGCTCATTCTTGGTGCGGCTTTCCCCGTAGGACTTATTATTATCGTACTGACAGGTGCCGAGCTTTTCACCGGTGATGCAATGTTTGCTCCGATGTCAGCATTAATTCACAGGACGAGCTGGATGTCTGTAATGAATCTGTGGCTGTGGGTTTACATAGGAAACCTGATTGGTTCTGTTGTATTCGCATACTTTATGGCATACGGTCCGTATGTATCATGGTCTGCAACAGGTGCAGCAACAGTAACATCATTTGGAATGACAGCAGTAAGTATTGCGGCAGGAAAAACCGGTTATGTGGGGCTTATGGCAACATGGTCGTGCTTCTTAAAAGCCATATGCTGTAACTGGCTTGTAAACCTGGCTATTTTACTTGGTATCTGTGCTGATGATGCAGTAGGAAAGATTGTCGGAATCTGGTTCCCGATAATGGCTTTCGTTGCCACAGGATTTGAACACTGTGTTGCAAATATGTTCTTCATTCCGGCAGGCCTTTTAACGATGCCTTTCCTTTCTGCAGATCAGGCTATAGCTATCGGAGGAAAACTTGCAAATCTCACCTGGGTTACAATGTGGACACAGAACATTATTGTAGTCACACTTGGAAACATAGTAGGAGGACTGCTCTTCGTATGTGTTCTTTACTACTACTCCTTCAGGCAGGAGATTATTGAAAACAAATAAACTTTTTTTTGTGATTTTTAAAATGATTATTAAAGGAAAAAATGTTAGAATATCAATAGTAAACATCATTGTTGCTGCAATGCTGGAATTATCATTGATTATTTACCTGATATTAAGCAAAGACTATGCTTTCTTTTTAATGGGTACATGTTTTGTATTGCTTATGCTTTTAATTCCGCTTGCCCTTAATTACATGAGCCAGGATCAATATGCAAATCTTGCTCCGGTCTATGAGGCAGAAGCAAAAGACACCAGGATAAGAAACATCAATGCTTCAATGATCGGCAAAATTGTAAGAATTGAGGGTGTTGTTGAAAGAGTGCTGTTCAAATCACTTAACAGACCGCAGTTTTTGGTTGCCGACAAAACAGGAGAGATCTCTGTAAAAATGTTTACAACTCCGGCAGAAGATGCAAATGTCAATGATGTGGTTGAGGTGTACGGACAGATTATTAAGAGATATTTTGTTGCCGGTGATCCGGTAGTAAATGCAGTTATTATCAGAAAAATAAAAAAATAAAACCAATTCCAAATCTGTTGCAATAAAATCTTATAAGTTTTCTCCACGGTTTATGATAAAAAAAAATCAGGTGTAAATCTGAAAGTTCTTTTAAAATTAAAGTTTTCACAGAATTATTTTTAATTTTAATATTTTTATTTTTTTTCAATTTTAATTTTTTTATTCTTTTTTACTTTTTTTCACTTTTTTCACTTTTTTTACTTTTTTCTTTTTTATTCAACCGGATTTGGTTATCAGAATGAACAGATGAAAAAAATATTCAAAAGCAGCTCCAGTAGCGGGACTGAACCTTCTTTAATTTTTTCAGCATTTTTTCTGTAACTTTGAATGCAATGTCATTGTATGAATCCTTAAGGAGCGGCTCATAATATCCTGGCTCTCTTATACCGGACAGATCAAAGCCTGCAAGAGATGAAATAATTGCAAGGTTTACGTAAGGAAGGCCGCCTTCGACACTGTAGCCTCCTTCAAGCACAGCAGCAAGTCTGCCGTCACAAAGCATCTCTGACAAGTACACAGCCTCTGACATTAAATCCGCATAGCCTTTTGCAGTAACTGCAAGAGAAGTAAGTCTGTCTGTAAAATGGTTGTCCTGTCCGGCAGAGACTGCAATAAAATCAGGCCTGAATTCTAAGGATACAGGGATTATAATCTCCTTCATCAGATGCATAAAAATTTCATCCGAGCTTCCTGGCGGCAGGGGCATATTGATAGTCTTTCCCAGTCCCTCTTTTTCTCCTGTCTCTTTTATCTTACCTGTGCCCGGAAAGCAGTTATCCTGGTGTGTGGAGATATATAAAACATCAGAATCATTATAGAATATGTCCTGTGTGCCGTTTCCATGATGAGCATCCCAGTCGATAATGAGAACTTTTTTGCAGCCTGACTTTTGAAGAGCCCTTGTCATTATGGCTACATTGTTAAGATAGCAGAATCCTCCGGCAAAACCGCGGCCTGCATGATGGCCCGGCGGACGAACCATTGCAAAGGCATTTCTTACCCCGCCTGACAGAACAGCTTCGCCGGCTGATAAAGCGCCTCCTGCGGACAAAAATGCATTTTTAAGAAAACCGGGGGGGGCGTATGTGTTTGAATCAAGAACCCTTCCTGTTTTATCTGATTCAATAAGATAATCGAGATATTCTTGTGTATGAACAGATAAAATCTCCTCTGTTGTGGCCATTCGGGGATTAATCTGTTTAATATCAGATTCATTCCATATCTCCTCCTCATCAAGCAGATCAAGGGTGTATGCAATTCTTTCCTTTCTCTCAGGATGCAGCGGATTCTGCTCATGAAGCAGATAATCCGGATGAGATATAATTCCTGTTCTCATGGTGCCTCTGAAGAAATTCCCGGCCTTATACCAAGAGCCAAATCAACAATTCTGCCGGTTATCCTGCTGTCGCGGACAACGTCATATGATCTGAAATTTCTTAAAACAATCTCCTCACAGTCCTCTTCTGATGAGCCCATCTCAAGAGCTTTTTTTCTCAGATCATTCATACATATCTCTATTAATTCATCATCATCTCGATAATTCTCATATGCTTCTTTTAATTCACCGTTAACCGAGATTTTTCCCTTCTCACCATCATAATGTATATTTAATGAAAGGCTTACTTTTGATACAGCAACACCAACAGCATTAACGCAGGCTGCATGTTCGGGAACAATAACTTTGATTCCGGAGATTTCGGATATCCCCGGTCCGATTACTGAAGACAAATACCCGGATGCAACAATTATTTTTGGTGAATAAACCGAGATGGCATATTCTATTTTCTCATAAAAATCAGAGACTGCCCTTTGTGCAACATCGCGATTTAAATTTTGCGACTCTGAAAAATTTCCGATCATATGGCCGCATGCATTTAAGGCATCTGTAAGTGTTGTGCTGTATCCGCCAAAAGCCTTTGAAGGTCCGATGCGAAACGGCAAAAGGCCGCCTGCCTCAACGACCGAGTCGCCGCCATAGGGAATTGAAAAAGAGCGTATCCCGCTGATTCCTGTATTAATACCTTCATATTCAATGCTGCTCTCTTCAGGCATTCCGTTTTTCATGGATACAAAATCAGTAGTCGTGCCTCCGATATCAACTACAAGCGCATCCTTAATCCCGGTAAGGTAGGATGAGCCTAAAACGGCGGCGGCATTGCTGGAATTATAAAGAACAGAAGGATTATTGAAAACCATCTTTGAAGATATCAGTCCGCCGTCACCTTTCATAAAAAAAAATTCACGCTGCGGATACTGTTTGTTTACAATATCGCCTAAGGATAATACGACACCTCTTATCCTGGCGTTCAGCCGGGTTGCCGCTATTCTTGAAGGAAAGCCTATGCGACCAATGTAATGGCTTAATGCAATATTTTTATCCTCAAAAAATTCAAGTGCAATATCACGCACCTTCTCTTCAAGAACAGGATTTCGTATGGAAAACTTTCCGGATATAGCCAGATAATCAGAATGCGAATTTTTAAGAATCTTAAGGATTTCATCAGCATCGATATCCTCTAAAACATCTCCTCTTATGGTTACAGCCCCCTTAACTGAATCAGAACGTACAAGGCCGGGGCCCGGTATTGTAATCAGGCATACATTGTCCTCGCGTGCCATAATCAGACTGTTAAGCGGCTGTGAAGTGCTTATGGCAAGTCTTCCGCCGGACTCTGTCTTTAAAAGTGCTGAAGATAATCCGTCATCATTGGATATTTTAACTGTTTCCACACCATGATTTCTGACAACTGCAATATCAGTATTTGTTCCCCCGATATCTATTCCTGTAAACATTATCAGCTATCACCGGAAAGTATCAATTTATAAAATTTAAAAACCCCGCCGGGTTTTACACATATTATTCAATATAGTTTGTTGAAATTCTTTTCATTGGGACAACTCCTACACCCTCCATGTTTCCAACAGCCCATGCATATCTTCTTCCAACACCTTCGGGCAGCTCTTTTTCCAGGATCTCTTCAAAGCCGTACCGGCTGTAAAAATCCTTTAGTTCGGATACTGCATACATATACAGATCATCATTGTGGCACGCCTCAACAAGAGCGCTTACAGCAAGATGTGAATAGCCTTTTTTTCTGAACTCTTCGGGAGTAAACACCCCGTCAACCTCATAGCTGTCAGGATGCTTTTTGAATCTTGCAACAGATACAAGTTTATTTCCAAGAAAGACACCAAAAAGCCTGTCTGTTTTGGGATCTCCTGTAGTATTGTGATAGTCCACCCAGATTGCATTGGCTTTTAAAAATTCAGAGCTTTTTAATTCCCTGACATCAGGAATAATCCCTTTGCTTTCAGACAATCCTGTCTTCAAAGAATCATCTGATTCAAAACTGATTTCATTTTCTGCCATTTTTTTCAATCACTTTATCCTGTATCCTTCCGAAGGGATCAGTATCTCAAATCTTGCTCCTTTGCCAAAAATTCCTGTTTCCTTAATTTTAATTCCGGTAATTGACAAAATATCCAGTGTAAGGAAAAGACCTCTTCCATAACTGTTGTCGATATCCCGGTTAAAAAGCCCCTCTTTATCGATATCCGGAATGCCCGGTCCGTTGTCTTCATAAATTAAAAGACAGCCTTCATCTATTAACTTATATGTCAGAACAATTTTTGAGACATTGCCCGCCAGATTTGCGGAATTGTCCAGCAGGTGATAAAGTGCTGTTGGAAGATGCGGATCAGCAAAAATTTCCAGCCTTTCTGTCCAGGGGCGAAATGCTATCATTTTAAGATTAACTTTTTCCGATGCCTTAACAGCAGACTCCTGCACAGAAATCCATGCAGGCGGTTTTGTTCCGATAGCACGAAAACCCCTTGAAATTCCCAGTTGTCTTTCTATACCGTCTGCTGCCTTTTTTAAATCCTGAATAAAAGAAATTACATCAGGATCATTGAATTTTACAGTCCCGATGCGAAGGTATCCATATAATACTGCAAGTTTGTTTGAAAGATCTGTTCTGATAATCCCCGATATTGTATTGAGTTTTTTTGTTGTGTTGTTCAATGCAGATTCTGTGATTATCCTGTCTGTTATATCATGAAAAGATTCAATCCCGCCGATAATATTTCCTGCACTGTCCTTTAAGGCAATGGCATCAAAATGAATATATGCCCCGCTCTCACCCCTGAAATGAGGAATCCTCATATCTGCTGATAACATTTCATCTTCCCGGCTTAAATTTGGGTACATTTCTTCAAGGCCATCTTCGCCCCTGACAATAAAATCTGCAAGAACACGGCGCCTTTCCCCGTAAACTGCAAGACCGGCTTCATAATCATTTTTGCCAATAACGTCAGCCATTTTAACTCCGGTCAGTTTTTCTGCAGTCTTATTCCATGAAATTACAGCTCCTTTATTGTCGAGAGCAAAAGAGGCATCAGGAAGTGAATATAAAATATTATTCAGAAGCGATTCGGACTTTCTTAATCCTGATGATAGCAAAGATATCAAAAATCCTGCAAGAGCGAATATGACTGCTCCCAAAATTACAGAGGCAATGGATATAAAGTCTGACTGAAAAAAATAGTTTTTTAAGGCAAATCCATAAAATACGGCCATCAATATCAGGAAAGGATAAGAATATGCCGGAAACCAGCATGCCAGCAGAATCAGGGGAAAAAAGAAAAGTCCGGATAATATCAGACTGTATCCTCCAGTTAATCCTGAAAAATTTATTCCGGCCGCAATAATAAAAGCAAGCAAAATTAATATGACTCGTTTTTTTGCTGTCGGGTGCAATTTTGCTATAAGCTCATAAGGATTCATCAATTCACCACTTTTTTATTTTTTATAAATCCTGCAAACATATCTGCCTGGTTTTTCTGACATTGCAAAACCTGATAAGACACTTTTTTTTCCGGTTTTTTTTTTGGGGAATTATTCTGCAATTCTTACCGAGTCTTTTGGAACAACAATCTCAAACTGTGCACCTTCGCCTCTTTTGCCCTTTTCACTGATTTTAATTCCGGTTATCCCAAGTATTTCCCTTGAAAGAAACAGACCAAAACCTGTGTTCATTCCATATTCATATGAGAAAATTTTTTCTTTTTCATTGTCTTTGATGCCAACACCGTCATCTTCACATATGATGCAGTATTTGTCGTCTCTGTTTTCTGAACGGAATTTTATGTATGTGATTTTGCTTCCATATCTTACAGCATTATCAACCAGATTGGAAAAGACCTTCTCAATTAAGGAGTCAGCATATATCTCCAGGTCAGCGGGGATATTGTTTTCAAACCTTACATCGCCGATGTTTATATGATTTAATGAATTCATTACGAGACGATGCAGCGAATGCCATTTCGGAGAGTACATTCCTATCTCCTGATAATCTCTTGTGAACTCTATTGTGTTCTTGGTTTTATTTATCATTACAAATGCCTTGTTCAGACTGTTCATAGCATTTTGAGGCTCAGAGTCCAGCATCATTTTTGTTATTTCAAGATATCCCTGAAGGGCAGTAAGCTGGTTTAAGATATCATGCCTTGTAATGCTTGCCATTAACTGAAGCTTCTTGTTAGCCTCGGCAAGTGCATTTTCAACCCTCCTTCTCTCTTTATTCTCCGAAGATAAACTTTCATTTAAGACCTGAAGCTCCGAAACAGCTTTTTGAAGCTCTTCATTCAAAGAGTTAAGTTTTTCATGCGCTTTTTCAATCTCGGTATTTTTCTTAACGGCAACTTCATAAGTTGACAGAAGAATGTTTAGTATCTCCCTTTTTCCTGAGTTGATTTTGTAGTCATTGCCGCAGTATCTTAATGTAAACTCACTTTCACAGGAATTATCAACAGCCTTTTCAGAAGATGAGAGATAATCATTGATGTATTTTGAAATGTCCTCCTTCTGGTAAGGCTTGATAATAAAATAGTCAGCTCCTGCTTCCAGACCTTTTATGAGATCCTCAGGATCAAAAAGCTGTGTTACAAGAATTACAGGAATGTGCTTTGTCTCTTCAGATGACTTAATGTGCCTGCATAGTTCATATCCGTTAATCTCAGGCATCAGAATATCTGTGAGTATTAAATCCGGCTTAAAACTGCCCACTTCATTTAAAGCTTCAGAACCGTTGTCTGTTATCAAAACCCTGCATCCCTCTTCTTCAAGAATAAAACGCAGAAATTTTGCCTGCGTGCGGCTGTCTTCCGCCACAAGCACCTTTAAAGAATTATTACCACTGACTCCTGCCATTAAACACCCCTGTTGTAAACCTTTTAGTTAATAAACATCTTTGGAAGATACAGAATTAATACTATTGGAATATTAGATAATAATTATTCTTTTATAATCTTACAGCAATTTTGACTGTGAGATTTTTTTATTTTTAAAAATTATACAGAACAAAATTTTTTCTCAAACAGCCGCTGCCGGAATTTTTTTTTAAATCATATTTTAATTAATCCAGCAGATTTCTGATCACCAAAAGAAAATCCTCTTCAGAAAAATTTTTCTTAGGGATATATGCATTGGCGCCGGACAGCTCGCCCTGCTTTTTATCAGCAGGATTGTCAAGTGATGTCACAAGGATGACCGGAACAGAAGAGAGCCTTTTATTCCTTCTTATCTTTTCAGTAAGTGTAAAGCCGCTCATCCTTGGCATATCAACATCAGATACAACGAGGCTGAAATCAGAATCTTTTAATTTTAAAAATGCTTCTGCTCCGTCCTGCGCCATCTCGGAGTCATAACCGCTTTTTTTTAGGATGTTGAAGAGATACTGCCTTGATGTAACCGAATCCTCAACGATAAGAATTTTAGCTGATGATCCTGTGCTCTTTGGCTTTGCTATTTTTCTTAAAATCGGTTTTAATGATTCTTCAATGAGCTCGAGGGGATCTATTACAAGTGCTGTTGCTCCGTCTCCTAAAACTGCAGCACCGGATATTTTTTTCACATGCCTAAGCTGCGTCCCAAGGCTTCTTACAACAATCTCCTGGACGCTTAAAATTTCATCTACAATAAAGCCAATCTGGCCTACACCATATCCTAAAATTACAACCGGCACCTTATTGGAGGTTTTCATATTTTGATAGCTGTAATCTTTTATTCCCATTGCTTCTGAAAGTCTTATCACTCCGGTTTTTTCACCATCAACAACCATTGTCTGGCTGAATACATTTGGATCAATATCCTCCGGACTTATGCTGATTACTTTTTTTACCTGCTGTTTTGGGAAAACAAATCTCTGCTCGGCGGATACAACAATTACTCCCCTGAATGTTGCAAGCTTAAGCGGCAGGATCATTTTAAATTCAGTGCCTTTGCCGGGTGCGGAATTTATGTCTATTTCCCCGTTAAGGTGGGATATTGCATCTGCAACGATTGCAAGTCCAAGACCCCTTCCTGATATCTCGGTTATCATATGGCTTGTCGTAAGACCTGATCTGAAAATAAGGGCTATTAATTCCTCATCAGACAAAGAAGAAGCCTTCTTCTCTGTAATTATTCCTTTTTCAACAGCTTTTCTTTTTACTGACCCTGTGTTGATTCCCGCACCGTCATCACTTACCACCACTTCAACCCTGCTCCCGGAAAGAGTGCGTATATTTATTTTAATCTCACCGGCAGAAGGTTTGCCCGCTGAAATTCTGGCCCCGGGCTCTTCAATTCCGTGATCAATGCTGTTTCTTATAAGGTGCATTAAAGGATCTTTTAATGAATCAAGAATACGCCTGTCAATTTCAATATTGCCGCCTTCAATACTGAGGACAACCTCTTTTCCAAGGCTTTTTGAAATATCCCTGATATATTCCGGAAATGACATAAGAACAATATTAAAAGGCATTAAAACAGCATCATGAATAAGATCGGTAATTTCTGAAGTGCTTGCCTCCAGGTCTGATTTGTCTATCTCTGCCAGTCTTACATGCCTTGATAAATGATGTTCAAGATTTCTTACAAATTCACGATTGTAATCCAGAAATTTCCGGATATTTTCAAGGCTTATCTCAAATTCCTCTGGCAGTTCAACGTCATAAGACCTTGTCATCTCCTGAATCTTATAAACCTCATTGAAAGTCTGGCCGTCATTCCAGCGCCATTTTTCAAAGCCTGACAGCATATTTTCAAGCTCATTAATTCTTTGGGAAAAGAAAATTTTTATTGTCAGCAGATCATCTGTTCCCTGAATTAAACGGTCGATTTTTTCCGTTGCTATACGGATTGTACTTTTGCCAGGCTCAAAAAAAGGATTCTGCCTTGTGCTCTCAGAAGAGGAATCAGTGTATGTTCTGCCGGAAAACCTTATCACTTTTTTTCTTTCCGGCTCATCTGATTTATCTTCATATTCGAGATTATTATCCGGTATTTCTATTGCCGGAAAAGAGCCTCCATAACTTTCATCATCAATAACGGTCTTTTTTTCAAACGATTCTGGTTCTGGCTCTTTTTGTGCAGAGAAGTTTTTCAGATCCTGTATGATTCCTGTAATTGAAACTTTTTCATCACTGCCTGAAACTATTAGTGATTTTATTGTCAGAAGCGCTTTTTCAATTGCCTCATACACATCTTTATCTGGCAGAATTTCGGCTTTCAGAATAGAAGAGAAGAGAGTTTCAAGATTCTGACATACAGATACAATATCAGGAAAATTTACTGCACGTGATGCACCCTTTAAGCTGTGAGTCTTTCTGTAAATATTCTCGACTATATCAGGTCTGTCTTTTACATCAGTTTCTTTTAGAACTGCCAGACCTAAGAATATCTCCTCTATATACTCCAGTGCCTCCTCAAAATATGTTTCAAGGAGCTGTCTGCGGAATGCATCTTCGCGGTTTACAGTCATATCCGGATTCAGACACGGAATTTTTCCGTTATATTTTTAAGCCTTGTACCAAGCACATGCAGATCTTCTGCGGTTTTCTCTGCCTGACGTGTAATCTCCAGGTTTTTCTGGGCTGCATCACGGATGTTTACCATGGCCGCTGATATCTGATCCATTCCCGACACCTGCTCCTGAATAGAAGAGGCGCTTTCAATTGATGCTTTTGATGAGTCGGCAATTGATCCTGCCAAAACCTCGATTGCCTCTGAGGCCTCTCTTCCCAGGTGAACAGCATCTGAGACTGACTTATTGCCCTGCTCTGCTGATACAACAGTTGAAGACACACCTCTTTGAATATCTGTAAGTATTGTTCGTATCTTGGATGTGGCCTGCTTTGACTGCTCTGCAAGATCATGGATTTCATGTGCAACAACAGCAAAGCCTCTTCCAAGCTCACCTGCCTTTGCTGCCTCAATTGACGCATTGACTGCAAGAAGGTTTGATCTCTCGGAGATATCAGTCACCGTTGCAATAATATCACCGATTGCCTGGCTCTGTTCGGAGAGTTTTATTACATTAAACCCAATCTGATTCATCTGCTTTTGAATCTGGTTCATTCCGTCAAGTATTTCCTTTACAGACTTCTGGCCGTCGATTGAGACTTCAATTGCTTTCATTGCTTTTTCTGAAACCGACTGGGTCTTCTGGCTTACAAGATCTGTCTTCTTTCTTACAAGCTCCACTGTATCAGATGTTGAATTTACAGTAGTTGCAGTCTGCATGCTTGCTGATGAAAGCTGGCTTGTTACCTCTAAAATATCGCTTGATGCCGATGAAAGAACTGAAACTCCCTCATAAATCTCTTCGGAAATCAGCTTCATCAGGCGTGAAAGCTCTATTCCGATTGTGTTTAATGCATCCCTGTAGGCGATGAAATCACCTGCAACGGGTATTTTCTCATCAAATCTGGCGGTGAAGTCCCCTGCTGCATAATAGCCTGCAAGACGCATTGCTTCATTTACAGGTTCGGTGATGGATTCAAGTGTTCTGTTAAATCCCGCGATAATCATTCGGTATCCTCCCCTGAACTCTTTTTCATTGCCCCTTACTGAAAGATCTCCTGCTCTTGCAGCATCTGTCATTTTTATTGTCTCTTTGTGCAGGTGGTCAAGTGACTGCATCATCATCTTAAGTGCGGGACGGATCTCATCATTTTCATCTTTTACAGGGAAATCCTGAATGTATTCGCCTTTTGCAATGCTTTTGATAGTACCTACAATATTTACCTGGAGATCATCGGCAAACTCATCCATGGTCTTTGCCATAATGCCGATTTCATCCTTTCTTCTTGTATTAAGTCTGGTTGAAAGATGGCCGTTTCTTAAGTCCTTAATCATCTCCGCAACATTCTGGAGCGGCTCGGAGATGGATTTTCCAAATGTGACTGCAATTAAAACACCGATTAAAATGAAAATTAAAACAACTATTACTATACTGTTTCTTATTGTCTCAATCGGCCCTGTAAAATCAGTCATATCCGCCCTTGAAACTATGAACCAGTCCAGAGGTTCATAATATACATAGGCATCATAAAAATCGCTGTTTGAATCTTCACGGACAAAACCACCATCCTTATTCTTAAGCATATCCCTGAAATATCTCTGGCCTGCAATATTCTGCCCTTCTATTGCAGGATGTATCAGGACATTTCCTGTGCTGTCAACGACATACATAAAGCCGTTCTCTCCAACAACAGTATCACGGATACTGTTTTTTACAACAGCAAGAGTATCCCCCTCCTCTGTTCCGACAAACAGGATTCCTATTATTTTTCCGTATTTGTTTCTTATCGGCTCATAGGCTGTAACATAATTTACGCCGAATAATTCCCGCTTTCCGTAATATGTTTCACCCTCATTTACCGTTACATCATATACATTCTCTGTAAGGTGTGTCCCGACAGCCCGTAAACCATCAATATCCTTGACATTTGTGGAGATGCGGACAGCATATTTGTCATCATGGACCTGAAATATTGTAGCTGCTCCGCCAACAAGGTCCTGTACCTGATCAACTATCTCAAAATTTCCGTTTACAACATATTCACTGCCGTCATCGCTGATGAGGACCATTTCACCATCGATTATTTCCGGAGTTCCTTTTTCATAAAAATTCTGCCTTAATACATTCAGGTCGCTGTTGACTTTGTTTCTTGTCAGCTTATAGACGTCATTGGTCCATCCCTTCATGTCGTTGACCTGAGTCGTCAGAAGCGTTTCAGTCTCTTCATTTATAACTGAGCTTGAGCTTGTATAGGCAACAATTCCTATTGAAAGAGAAGGCATAATAGATAAAAAAAGACAAATTACAAGGATTTTTGTCCCAACTTTCATATTTGAAAAAAAATCAGTCATTAACCAGTCCTCCGGAGTTAAACCAAACAGATGTGATGCTATATTTCTATCAATACAAAGATTAAATAATGCTTTTGGTTTTTGGATATTTTATATATACAAAATTAAAT
>JAEWWL010000013.1 GCA_023396365.1 Methanobacteriota archaeon | reverse complement strand
CTGTCAAGCCTTCCTCCGCACTCACTTTTGGTGTCATTTAAGTGAATGACTTTCAGAGTTTTAAGGCCGATTAAGCTCTCGTAATCATCAATCATCTCATAAAAACTCTCTTCTGATGCAAGATTGTATCCGGCGGCAAAGGCATGGCATGTGTCAAAGCATGTCCCGATTCTATCACTGTTGAAACCGAATTTACTGCATTTATCAAGAATTTCTCCTATGTCTTCAAAAGTTCCGCCTACTGAATTTTTGGTTCCTGATGTGTTTTCAAGGAGAATTAAAACGTCGTTATCTTCTGATTCAAGCGCTGATACTAAAGCGTCAACCGTTCTTTTTATCCCGTCTTCTCTTCCCTCTCCAAGATGGCTTCCAAGATGTGTAACAAGATACGGGATTTCAAGCAGACCGCAGCGTCTTATTTCCCGTTTTAAGACATCTTCGGATTTTTTATAGAGATCAGGCTTAGGTGTTGCCAGGTTTGGAAGATATGGCATATGTGCAACAACAGGCTTTATTTTTGAGACTTTTACAGCTGAAATGAATCTTTCAGCGTAGTCTGAATCTATCTCTTTTGTGCTCCAGCCGCGTGGATTTCCTGTGAAAATCTGAAAGGTGCTGCATCCGATATCTTCTGCCCTTAAAACCGCCTTTTCATGTGAGCCTGCAATTGAAACATGGCATCCTGCGTTTAAACTCATTAAACTCCTCAAATTCTGAAAATGCTTTTTTTAAATTAAAGTCAGTTCGTAACTGAAATGAAACTGCTGTATGAAATATAGTTTCATGGACGTTTTTAATTAAAGAAGACCTTCTCTTTTAAGATATTTATTTGTCCACCGGCATGAAGCAACACAGATTCCGCAGATACCGTGATTAAAGCCTGCACTTTCTCCTTTTTTTCTGCTGTATTCAAAACATCTGTGGCTGTCCAAGAACTCATCCCTGAAGATCTCCGGGGACCATTCTTTTCCTGAAACAGCACCTGCAGGACAGGCATTTTTGCAGTCTTCGCAATTACCGCAATATGATTTTGTAACCGGAATTCCGCAGGATAAGGGAGCGTCTGTAAAAACTGTAATTATCCTTAATGCCGGTCCGTAATCTTTTGTAATCAGAAGGGCACATTTTCCTATCCACCCAAGGCCGGCGGCGGTTGCCGCTGTTTTATGGGGAAATTCGGCAAAAAGGTTGTCCGGGTCATTAATCGTTTTTGAAGCCGGTATAAAATCTGCATTATAGCCCTCCTCTCTTAAAAATTGGCAGATACTTTCGGAAAGATAGTGAAGTCTTTTGTTGACCAATTCCCACTCGGAAGCATAACTCTTATCCGGACCGTTTTTTAAGGACAGAACTATTTTTGGATTTAAACTGATTCCAAGAGATATTCCTGTTGTTAATTTAGGAAAAGGAAGATTGTTGATCTTCCCAAGATCGCAGAATCCGAAGACTGAAGCCTCTGAGTCTTCAATGAAGGTTTTGACCTTTTCTGTAACTTTATCATTTATCTCTGTCATAATAACCCTGTTTTTACAATCCGGTAATAATAATCAGATATTCATAACAATCCTGTCTAAACAATCCTAATAACATTTCTGTCATTGTAATGAGGTCATCATAATCCAGAATTCATAGCAGTCAGGTCATTTTTCTAGGGCGAAATGATAACTGTTTTTTCACGCATGTAATGTTCAAGTGCAGAGATTCCGTTCTCCCTTCCAGTGCCGCTTGACTTTTCACCGCCGAAAGGAACCTCCGGAGGAATTTTCAAGTGCTTATTTACCCAGACAATTCCTGCATCAACGCCTTCTGAAAAGGCATATGCATTTTTAAGACTCTTTGTCCAGACTGATGCGCCAAGTCCAAACTCTGTGTTGTTAGAATATTCAATTGCAGTATCAAGAGAGTCTACCGGCACAACAGGAAGGATGGGGCCGAAGACTTCTTCTCTTAATAGGCGGCTTTGAAAGTCCGGATTTGCGATTATTGTAGGCTCAAAGAAGTTTCCTTTATCAAAATTTCCGCCAGAAATAATTTTTCCGCCTGAAATAATATCTGCACCTTTTCCAACCTCTTCATCTGCAAGTTTTTCAATCGATAACAGGCCTTCCCTGCTGTTTAACGGCCCCATCATAACTCCCTTTAAAAGACCGTTTCCAACTGAAATCTTCTCTGTCTTTTCTTTTAGCTTTGAGAGGAATGAGTCATAAATATCCTCGAAGACAAAGAGTCTTTTTACCGCCGTGCATGTCTGCCCGCAGTTGTAAAAGCGTCCTGAAACAGCGCCTGATACGGCAAGGTCAATATCGGCATCACTGCAGACAACCATTGGGTCACTTCCTCCAAGCTCAAGTGTTAGCCTTTTTCTCGTCCCGCAGGAGAGCCTTTCCACCTCCGCGCCGGTTGATGCAGAGCCTGTGAAGGAGAGTGCTGAAATTTCCCTGCTCTTTGCAATCGCACCTCCGACAATATCCCCCCTTCCGGTGACAATCTCCAAAACGCCGTCTGGAAGTCCTGCCCTTTTCATAATGGCGGCAATCTCGAGTGTTGTAAGAGGAGTTTTCTGTGAGGGCTTTAAGACAATTGAACATCCTGATGCGATTGCAGGGCCAATCTTCCATGCCATAATGAGAACCGGCATGTTCCACGGGATTATCGCACCGCAGACTCCAATAGGCTCTTTTTTTATAAAGGAATAGCCGTAGTCTGACTTTGGAAGGGCTGTACCTAAAACGGCACCTGCTATTGAAGCATAAAACTCAAGAACGTTTGCAAAACCCTGAATCTCGTTTTTTGCCTCCGGCAGAATTTTGCCCTGCTCTGATGTCAGAAGTTTTGAAAGTCTGTCCTGTTCTTCCCTTACCAAAGATGCGGCTTTAAACAGCACAATACTTCTTTCCCGGGCGCTTTTCTCTGACCATTTTGAAAATGCATATTTTGCAGATTCAACAGAGGCATTCACATCATCAGGTGAAAATAAAGGAATGCTCCCCAAAACTTCTCCTGTTGCAGGATTTGTCACATCAGTTCTTTCTAATTCGTCTTTTATTGTTCCCGGCGTCTTTATCCCTCCTGATTTTTTAGTTGAATTAATTGAAAAAAACAATCTGCCGTTAAAATTAGGACTTTGTTTAAAACCTTGTATGAAATTTTATTTCATGCAACAGTTTCAGTTAAGCTACGAAGTAACTTTCATGTAGAATCAATCTTTTTTATATATTCTAATATCTTTTCCCCTGCCTCTTTTGTAGAGTTTTTACCACCAAGATCAGGGGTTTTGACGCCCGATGAAATGACTTTTATTACAGCATCCTCAACAATTTCTGCTTCTTTTTTCATTCCAAAATAATCAAGCATCATTGCGGCTGAACGGATTGCGGCTGAAGGGTTTGCAATTCCCTGTCCTGCAATATCAGGAGCACTTCCGTGAACCGGCTCAAAAAATGCGTTTTTCTCACCAATATTTGCGCTTGGAAGCATCCCAAGGCCGCCTGTTAAATAACCGCAGGCATCACTCAGAATATCTCCGAAGAGGTTTGTTGTAACAATGACATCATAAGAGAGCGGATGCATCAGGACATCAAAAGTAAGAGCGTCAATAAACATCGGTTTTGTCTTTACTCCCATCAGACCTGCGGTTTTAATGCAGGTGTCCCTGAATAAAACATCGGATTTTAAAACGTTTGCCTTGTTTCCTATTACAAGCGGCATTTTATGCCCCCTTTCTATTGAAAGAGTGCATGCCATCTTTGCAATTCTCTCTGAGCCGTGCTTTGTAATCACGCGAAGTGTTGTTGACCTTTCTTCTCCAATCTCCTCAATTCCCGAGTAGAGGCCTTCTGTGTTTTCACGGACAATCATTATATCAAAATCCTGCCCAAATATGCTTCCCTTAACCGGACGCAGATTTGCGTAAAGATCAAGCTCCTGTCTGATTCTTAGAATTACACTTTTATATTCGGGAACAGGCGGGGTTGTAATTGCGCCGAACAAAATAGCATCAGAACTCTTAAACAGTGCTATATCTGAATCTGATGACGACTCACCTGTCTCTTTCCACTTATCATATCCGACAAACACATCAAAATAATCTGCATCCGGCAGAAAGTGCTTCAAAACTTCCTTTGCAGGGGGAATTACTTCATGGCCTATTCCGTCTCCCTCACATACTGCTATTTTCATATTTACCTCAAATCCTGCATTTATCAAAATATCATAAATAATTGTATTTATTAAAAATTAACAATCAATCTCTTTAGTATCACTGTTTTTCCCTGTAAATCCGGCAGAGCGAATATACAGCATCGGATATTATTTTAGGAGATGCCCCCCAGTGAACAATAAATCCTGTCTGGTTTTTTTCTGTCACCGGCCCGCACCTTTCCGCCCGGCAGCATCTTGCAATATACGGGCTTTTATTTTCAAGTGCCGCCCTGTCAGCCGGACAGATGTTTTCAATCTCAAAATCGCCCTGATAACATTCAGCTAAAAACTGCCTCGCAGTTAGGCATCCGGCGACTTTTTCACCGCCGTTGAGTCTGTCCTCGTCAAGAGTAATATCAAATCCTCCTGCCCTGCACGGGTAAACCGATGCTTCAGAATCGCGGATGTCTCTTACGATATGTTCGAATTCAACCTCAAGTTCACCAAAAATGCCGGTCTTTTCAAGGTTTTTTATAATCTCTGAAAGATTTGGCCACGGGGGCATTGCGTCATACACATAAATCTTCAGAAGCAAAGACAAGTCAGCATCGATTACAAATGTCATATGCTCATCAAACCCCCGGAATATTGTGCATCGCCTGCCAGTTTTATCAAAAGACTCCTTTGCAAGCTTAATCAGGTTTGTGCGGTCAAAAAGAAGGACAGGGTTTGGGTACAGATATGTTTCTTCCTCTTTTGCAAGCTTTTTTGTTGATTCAATCTCCCTAAGAAGGCCTTTACCCTCTTTTGTTTCTATTTCAAGTACTTCAAAACCGGAGTCTGTTTTTTTGATTAAATAGCGGCTTAAAAAATAAACAAGGTCGCCAAAAGGTTTTTTGTCTGCAAACCCTACCTCCTTGCACTGCCGCGGAAAAATCATTCTTTATCACCAAGGTAACCTGCAAGACCACCTGCTGATAAGATTTTCTTCATCTTATCAGAAAGAGGTCTGGCCTCAAATCTTTCATCTCCTGCCTCGACATATGATAATTCGGGATCAAATGAGATGATATCACCGTCTTTGCAGTTTTGGATTTCGCACTCAAACACGTAAAGACCTAAATTGACACAGTTCCTGAAGAAAATCCGTGCAAATGACGGTGCAACTACGGCGAGCACTCCTGCCTCTTTTAAGGCTGTTGCCGCCTGTTCGCGTGATGAGCCGCATCCGATGTTGTTTCCGGCGATTATAACCGAGCCTTTGAGCCTTTCTGCGATTGTTTTGTCATAGTCTTCAAACGCATGTTCGACCCAGACCGACTTGTCGGTTGTCCTGAGATAGCGGCCGGCAATTATCATATCAGTATCAACATCACTGCCAATTACTACGGCATGGCCTGACTGTTTCATATAATCTCCTCCGGCGATGTAATCTCTCCGCGAATAGCACTTGCGGCGGCGGTTGCAGGGGAGCAGAGGTAGTATTCAGCACCAACACCCATTCTGTTTTTAAAATTTCGGTTTGCAGTCGAAAGACCAACCTCGCCTTCGCCAAGGACACCCATATGGGCGCCAAGGCACGGCCCGCATCCGGGCGGGCAGACTGTGCATCCTGCTTCAATTAGATCTGATATAATTCCGGTTGAAACTGCCTTTTTTAAAACGCCTTTTGATGCCGGAACTACAATTGTTCTGACTTTTACCTTGTTTTTCGAAACAATCTTAGCAAAACTTAAAAGATCCTCATATCTTCCGTTTGTGCATGTTCCAAGAAATACCTGGTCAAGTTTTGTTCCTGAATAATCTGTAACAGGCACTGCATTGTCAACGCGGTGTGGAACAGCGAGCATTGGAACAATGTCTGATAAGTCAATATCAGCTGACTTTTCATATGAACAGTCACACTGAGTCTGAATTTCTGCCACCTTTCCAAAGCTTTTTAAGTATTCTCTTGTTTTTTCATCTGAGTAAAAAAGCCCTGTCTTTGCACCTGTCTCTACTGCCATGTTTGACATTGTGAGACGACCGTAAACAGGTATCCTGCCTGCACCTTCGCCTGTGAATTCAAGTGCCTTGTATGTGGAACCGTCCATTCCAAGCTTTCTTATATACATAAGAGCGGCATCCTTTGGACTGGCAAAGCCGCAAAGCTCTCCTGAAAGAGATATTTCAATCGTCTCAGGAACACGAAACCATGTCTCACCTGTCGCCCAGATGCCTGCCATGTCTGTTGCGCCGACACCTGTTGCAAAAGCGCCAAGTGCACCCATTGTGCATGAATGAGAGTCTGCACCGACAACGATTTCACCCGGCATACAGATGCCCTCACTCATTATCTGGTGGCAGATGCCTTCTCCTACATCAAAAAATGTAAATCCTTCATTAAGTGAAAAGTCACGAAGCGAATGCTGGAGGTTTGCGGTTGTTGTGTTGTTTGCAGGCGCAATGTGATCATATATGATTGAAACTTTTTCAGGGTCTGCAATTTTCTGACTCTTAAACCCCCTTAATGCAACAAGTGCCTGAATGCCTGTACCGTCATGTGCAAAGGCCCTGTCAACTGTCCTGTCAACATATGATCCTGCAGTGGCTCTAAGTATTCTTTCAGAAAGCGTCCGGTCTTCTTTTTTAACTGTCCGGTTCATTTATTTCTCCTGTTTTGCGGATTTTATGACAGACATCAGAACATCCTGTGTTATACTGCATTTTCCCTCGCTGATTGTCTTTATTCTCTCAAGAGTCCATGTGACCTGATCAGATGTTAATTCACAGCCAATACTCTTTAGAATATGCTCAAGTCCTTTTCTTCCGGTATGTTTTCCCAAAAGAAACTTCTGCTCTCCTCCGACCATCTCCGGCGGGAAAAATTCGTAAGTGTTTCTGTCTTTTAAAATAGCGGCGATGTGGATTCCGCTCTCGTGTGAAAAAGCATGCTCGCCGACAACAGCCTTTGTTCTTGAAACACAGATGCCTGATGTTTTTTCAACAAGCCTTGAAATCTCCTTAAGGCCTGTAAGGTCATAGCGGTCAACGCCTCCTTTCATCCGGAGGGCTACAAGGACTTCTTCAAGGCTTGCATTTCCTGCACGCTCGCCGATTCCGTTTACAGTTGTATGGAGCTGAAATGCGCCTGCCTGTGCGGCTGTAAAGGTGTTTGCGGATGCAAATCCCATGTCATTGTGGCAGTGCACACAGAGAGGATTTTTTAAATCTTTTTTCAGTTCAAGAACAGCCTCATACATCTCAACCGGAGTCATGCATCCGACAGTGTCTGCAAAACTGCTGTAGGATGCGCCTCTTTCAGCCCCCTTCTTAAACATCTCTTTTAAAAACGAGATCTCTGTCCTTGACGCATCTTCGGCTGAGAAACGGACTGAAATTCCGTGATCTATTGCATAATCGACCATGTCAAGTGCAAGTGAAAGCATCTCATCCCTTGTCTTTTTGTACTTAATTCTGATGTGAAGGGGGGATGTTGCAAAAAAGATGCTTACAAGGTCAACTCCGCAGTCGATTGCGGCATCAAGGTCTGATTTGACACATCGTGAAAGGCAGCATGTCTTTGCACTAAGCCCAAGTTCTGAAATTGTCCTTACACTTTTTCTCTCGTTTTCAGAAACGCTTGGAAAACCGGCTTCTATTACTTCAACACCTATTGCGTCTAACTTTTCTGCAATCGCACATTTCTCATCGCATGTGAATGTAACTCCGGGTGTCTGTTCGCCGTCACGAAGTGTCACATCGCAGATTTCAACATTTAATTTTTTCATGCTCACAACCTTTTGGGCAGTTGCCGTTTACAACAATAATTTTAAAGCAGTCTTTTCTCTTTTCAATAGCAGAACTGACAATATTTTTTAATGCAGGGTCATTTGCGTCTGTTACTTCAGGACAAAATGGTTTTAGCCATCTTGTGATGTCAGGAATGCTCTGTCTGCCAGTCATTGCCATTTTTTTGTTATTGATGACAATGCAGAGAAGTGAAATTTCTTTATCATAAATATCAAATAATGCGTTGATTGCCGAATGCAAAACTGCGTAATCTCCTATAAGTGCAATCTTTGTGCTCTTTGCCGCAACAGCAGGAGATGATCCAAGTCCGTAGTTTGCAAGTCCAAATCCGTATGGCGGATTTTTTGCCAGAAGTGAACATCCTGTATCAATAACTGCCATTTCACCTGAATCTGTTATAATTTCAAAAAGAGTTTTAAAGGGGCAGTCTTTGCAAAGTGTCCGGGAAAACTTACGTTTTTCGCAGGACTCAGGGTCTTTTGTTATCTTTGGCGGGCAGGCAGTATGATGTTCGCTTAAAAAATCCCTTCCTGAATAATCCTGCTCTGTTGTTTTGCAGGGTGAGTTTAATTCTACTAAATCTTTGCAGGGCGGCCAGATAAACGGCGGCTTTGACCATTCATACATCTCATTTGTCAGATTGTCAGCGTATTCACACCGCCCTTTCATGGTAAGATTAGGAGGTGCGAGGTTTCCTGTTCCATTTTTTCTAAAGGGAAACTGGTAATCTTCGATGCAGGCTTCAAGAATTTTTGATGCAACACGAATTATGCAGACTCTTGAAAACCGCTCTGATGCCTGCATTGCAGATTCAACTGCTGATGATAAGTTTGATTCATCCGGCTCAATCAGTGGGGACTCGGATATTTCAGCAAAATATCTTGAATCCTGTCTGTTTTGTGATGCAGCAACTTCTGTGTCATCTCCGGCAATTATCACTACACCTCCCAAAAGACCCTGGGTTGTTGCATTTACAAGCGGGTCGCATAGTGCGTTCATGCCTGCGTTTTTAACGATTACAACAGATCTAAGCCCTGAGAGTGAATCTCCAAGAGCATATTCAAGAGCTGTTTTTTCATTCACTGTGTATTCCGCACGTGAATATCTGCATAATTCTGTTACGGGGTATCCCGGAACTCCATAGCATGTATCAGAGCCTTTTATTACCGCTTCTGCAAGAATCATCTCACCTTTCATCTACAAATCCCTCCCCGGCACAAGATCGCATCCCGTGCATCTTGTGCACATTGTAAGCGCTTTTGTTGTGTCAAGACCGGCTTTAATGAGTTCTTCCTTTAAAAAAGCTGAGATTTTAAAGATTCTCTCTGCTGATGGTCTTCTATAGTCTGCAAGCTCTGCTGATGGTGTAAGGGGTCTTATTACCGGAATTACTCCCATTTCGCAAAGCATTCTGATGCAGGATTCCATTTCACTGTCGGTCTCACCAAGGCCCAGGATTACGTTTGAAAAAACCCGGTTTTTTCCAAAGATTAAAACAGAGTCAGAGAGTGCCTTTATAAGATCAGTTCTGTCAGGGCTGTTTTTCCCTTTTGAAGGCCTGCAAATCTCCTCAAAAAGTTCATCAGTTGCCGTTTCAAGATTGAATTTTACCTCACATACACCAAGGTCAAAAAGTTTTTTTGGAGTTTTTATTGAAGGATATATTGAAACGCCGATTGGAAGATTAAATGAAGAGAGCTTTTTTACAACCTCCAGTACCCTTTCCTCATCTTCTTCCACACTTCCAATAACCCCGCTTGTTACAGATATACACTCAACTGAGTCTTTTACCGACTCTACAAGCCTGTAAACCTCTTCAGGACTTTTAATGTGTTTTTCCTGATTGGGAACATTGCAGAATCTGCACCTGAAAATACAGCCTTCACTGACTGTAATATATGCCTGCTTTGGACAGTGCAGACCCTCCTCTTCGATTTTGCCCTGCACAACAAAATCCTCAAAAATAAGTTCTGCTTTAAATCCGCCTGCCGGATTCTTTCCAAAAACGTGTATCTCAACAGGGCTTTCATCACTTTCATCACTTTCATCAGAAACCAAAAGCCTGATTCTTGTTCTGCCATCTGAGAAGAAGACTGATTTGGATTTTCCAGCCCCCGGCCCTGCATGCGACTCCCTGCCAAAGTCAGTAATCTCTCCGGTAAGCCTCGCCGTTCCGGCTTCAAGAAGCTTTGGTTTTAGGAGTGCAAGACTCATATTAATAGGGCCTCTTCGTAATTTGTGTAATAGGAAATTGCCGCCGCCGCTCCGATTATTCCGCGGCCTTCAATTCTAATCTCCAAGAATTCTCTTATCTTTTCAAAATCCTGAAGAGTCACTTCGCCTTTTTTTACTGCTTTTCCGTAATTTAAAAGAGGCGATGTGTCAAATCCGATGTAGGCGCAAAGGCCTGTCTTTTCAGAGAGTGTGTATTTTGAGACATATGCTTCAAATCTGTCAATAAGACTTTTTGGATCAGCGGATGCGAACTCGCATGCTATTGCAACGCAGTTTTTTGTCCTGTAGGGAACCGGAAAAAGCTGTGTTATTGTATGCGACAGATATCTTGATTTTTTATCTTCAACAGCTTTTGATATGTTATGTGCAAGAGTCCATGTTGCACCTTCTTCAGGAGTATCGGTGTCATCAAGGCCGATTACAACTCTCTTCATCCGGGGAAGCCATATTGTTGAGCCTGCAACTTTTCCACCACCGCAGGGATCACTTTTGTGCCTTAGGACACCTCCTGCAGATGACCTGCAGATGCTTGCACCGACACCGCCGCCTCCCATTCCAATATATGTGACTGAGATTTCATCATCTTCAACAGAAACACTGCTAATTCCTGCAGGGAAATATGAACCCTGAAGTTCAAGTTCTGCCTTTCCGGTTTTACACAAAAATCTCTGTGTATTTCCAATTATTTTTGACGATTTCACAAGAGGGCTTTTTGTATAGTGTTTGTTTGTCCACATTGCACCTCCAATGCAGTCAAATCTCTCGATAATTTCAGCAAAAGCCCCGTCTTCTGATGCAATTCCTATAATTTCAGGATATGTGACTGAATATGGGTTTTTGAGAAATATTTCTCCCTTGCCGTTTTTTTTTTCAGCTTCGCCGGAATCAATTTTTCTGTCCGGGTTTTTAATTGAAGACATGATTTTCTTCTTCTCTTTTTTTTCTTTTTTTTTCAGTCAGAGATGTTCGCCAAAAAGCCCTGCGGCCTCAATACCTCTGTTTGCCCAGAGAACTGCTCCTAATGCACCTATTCTGCCCTTACTTTTTGCAGAGTCGATGTACTCTATGCCAAGTCTTTCGGCTTCTTTTTCGCACTCTTCTCTTGTCAGAATTTCAGTTTTTATTTTTTCAAGGAAGGGTGACTCAGGAAGGGAAAGTCCTCTTATAACAGCAATTCCGGTGTCTTTGCTTACAGCATTTTCTTCTATGAAGTCTCTGACAAATATTAAAAGTTCGTCAACCCTGTCCGGTCTTACTGCAAAGTTAAGGGCTGATCCCACGCAGTTTGTTGTTTTGTTCGGAACTTTCGGGTTTAGCTGAATAAGACGCATGTTTAGGTATTCAACACCTTCAATTTTGCACGCCTCTGCACATTTGGAGGCTAAAACCCAGGTTGCACCTGATTCTTTTGTATCAGTGTCATCAATTCCTATTGAAATTTTGACATATTTTGGGCTTGTAATTTTTGTCCTGCATGTTCTTGCCCCTCCTGCTTTTAAGTCCTCTTCTGTCGGGTAATCTGTTTTTAAAACTCCTGGTGCCTGAGGGAGGCAGACTGCAATACCTACACCCGCACCGGCAATTCCTGCCCATCCGGTTGTTACAAAATCACCTTCGACTTCGACACTTTCAAGCGCCTGTCCGCCGATATGTTCTCCTGCCGCACCAAAATTTATCGGATATGTTCCAAGCTTTGCTGAAATTGTCATCGAAGCGCCTTCAACAGTGATTGCCTCAACAGCACCTCCTGCACGCCTTCTGTTCATTACATCCCATTCAATTGCACCTCTGTGGCAGCACTGTTCGATAATTTCTGCTTTTTTTGCATCTTCATCTACAATTACGAGGAATTTTTTGCAAAACATCTGTCCGTAGCGTTCTTTAACTTCAGAGGGTGTCAGTGTAATCATTATTTTGTCACCGAAAATTTCGTTAACAAAAAATTCGGCGGCATGATATTTAATCTGTTTGATTGCCTGCTCAATTATTAAAAAAGTGCCCTGAATATTACATTATATCTGAAAATTGCGGATGCAGCCTGAGAAAATTAAAAAAAATTGATTCTGATTTTTTGGAAAACAACATCCCGGATTATTCAAGAATCTCATAGAGGTTGAACTTGAAAGGACCCAGGTTTCCGCCAAAGTTGCCTGCTGAGATGAGTTTGATCCCCGGGATCTTTGTTGCGGCTTCAATTCCTGCTCTTGTTGCCTCTCTTATTGAATCCTCATCAACACCGTCAATTACTATTTCATAGACTGCCTTTACACCTTCAGGGACTTTTGTGTCTGCTACCCTGTCGCGGATTGTAGGGCAGTACTTTTCATTTGTTGTTGCAACCATGAACTTGTACTTGTTAGAGCCTACTTTTGATCCTGATGCAACAACAGGGAATGAGCACATGCATCCCGGAACCTCATAAATTGCATCAATTGCGGCATCGGCTGCCATAAGTGCTGCCGGCTGGTTCTCTCCCATAATAAAGAAGTTGCCGCCTGCAATACCCTTTACAATACCAAAACTCTCCTCGCCGACATATTCTCCGTTCATGATAGGAATTGCCCAGCACTTTCTGCCGCCTACTTCCTTTTGGTATTCATATCCGTCGCCGAAGAAGTGAAGCTTTACATCAATTCTCTCTTCAGCGTCAGGCATTCCGTCAAAGACTGCTGTTGTCGGCTGTGTTAATACACATTCAGCAAGGCGCTCTACAACCTGCTCTTTTAATTTTTTCTTTCCGCCTGCAAAGAAAAGGACTGCAACGCCCGGCCTTCCGTCAGGTGTTTCGGATGCTGATACAAACATCTCAATTCCTGCCTCACAGGGGCAGCCTATTGCCGATGTTGCAAATCCTGTTGCCTCTGTTGCTGCCTGGAATGCCCACTTCTCATTGATTGCGGTAATAATTACTCTGCATGCCCAGTTTGGGAATGCCTCTGCATATTCGTTTTCGATTGTAACTCCGTTTAATTCCATTGAAATAACCTCGATTCAGGCCGTTATTAGGGCCTGTTTTAATCAAACAATAATGCGGCTTTTCTTCATTTCACATTAAAGTTTATAACAGACTTATTTCACACTTGATAGGTAAAATATTATTTCTTTTTTTTCGGTGCGGCACAGTCGGCGGCACCACATTAATAATGACAAAATAAATTCAGAAAGCATGTTTGGAAAACCGCACCGGCAGCAGGGTAAATATCTGGAAAAATTCAAAATGATAATAAAAAACCGCCGGCTAAAATGAAAGCATAACTGATTTTCAGGGAGTAATTCAAAGAATTTTGGATTTATATGATATTCAGAATCACCACATCATAACAGCATTAAAATAAAATTTCTGATTTGCTGTTAATTTAATATACTCTGTCAATTACTATTGCCTTAATGCGTTCATCTACTAATCCTGATAAGTTTATTTAATGCTGATTTTTTTTAAAACAGACTTTATTATGGTCTTTAATCCTCAAAAAAATTGTTTAAATCAATTTAACTTAGTTATAAGGCTTTCTATTTGATTTTTCTGACGCGTCCTCTAAAAACATGCATATTAATTTAAAGGTATTAACAATTGATTTTTGTTAATTAAATGGCCCTTTTTTTTTACATTTTTTTAGGCTGCAGGGTTGTGAAACTTCAGAACATTTATCTATTTTTTTTCCCAACTTTTACCGATCGATTAACGATCGATATAGCGGTGCGTGATATAATGGCATTTGCAGTTCATGTAAACATGAATAATTGTACTGGTTGTAACAATTGTGTGGTTGCATGCCCGGTCAATGCATTAGAGCTTAATACAGTAGATCCTGTCACAACAGACAAGATTTATGTTGTAGTCAACGGAAGGGCAAAAAGCCTTGACGTGGACAGTGAGCTTTGTGCAGGATGTGGTATTTGCATTGAGGCATGTCCATACGATGTTATAACCTTAAAGGGACGCTGGGAACAGCTTCGAAACGAAGAGAGATTTACTCATCCCTTAATGTATGGATTAGAGGATATCAGGGACTACGAGGAAGAGTCCGAAGCCCTTGCCGAGAGACAGGCAAAGCTCAAAAAGTTCCCCGAATTCTGGGAGCTTAGAAAAGAGTTTGCAAAGTCCGGAGCACAGGAGTAAAGCTTAGAATATCATTTTAGGAGTGTTGAATTAATGAATACGCTTTTTCCAAAATACTCCAAGAGGCAGGAAGGCTGCTTTACCGTAATGGAGCAGAAGCTCTTAAAGCAGGTAAACAACCTCGTACTAGACAACTCTAGATGTACCGGATGCGGTATATGTTCAGAGTCCTGCCCTGAGGAAGCTATCAGCCTTGGACCTGTAGGAGCATTCCGCAGAGGGGCTATAGAATATGGTTCTGCAATTCAGGTAGACGAGACAAAATGCTCATACTGTGGTGTATGTGTTGTAATGTGTCCGTTTGATGCAATGAAACTGGAGATCGATGGCGAGGAGTCACTCCCGATTGTTGAGAAGGAAGGTTTCCCTGTATATGATAAAGTTGCAGAAATAAACCGTGAGAAGTGTGTACAGTGCACAACCTGCGAGGACGTCTGTCCGCGTGAGGCAATTATCCGTGATGTACCTCTTTTTGAAGGAACCGACATTTTCGGCCTTAAAAAGGCACAGGCACTCTCGCCAAACAACGAATTTGTGTACAACGAAGACAAGTGTACATACTGCGGTCTCTGCGGTGAGATCTGCGCAGCAATTGATGTTGTAAGAAAACCTTTCTCCGCTGAAAAGGGAGAAATTGATGGCGAAGTTATCTGGAACAAAGAGCTTTGCGACGGCTGTCTCCTTTGCGTGGAAATATGTCCGTCAGATGCTATTGAAGTAAAGCGCGGAGAAGTTTCAAAGAAACTTGACAACACAGGCAAAGTGCAGATTGACAAAGACGAGTGCTGCACATGCCGCTGGTGTGCAGTCAACTGCCCGACAGAGGCAATTACTGTTGAGAAGTTCTTTGAAGGAGATATCGAATTCCATGCTGAGAAATGTCCGGGAGGATGTTCAACATGTGTTGAGGTATGTCCTGCTAATGCAATTTTCCTGCCTACACCAAAATCTCCTGCCGATATGCACGGTGAGATTGAGGCAAACATTGCAGTCAACAAAGAATTCTGCATCCTCTGTGGTGCCTGTGTCAATGCCTGTCCCGGAGAAGATATTATTGTTCTCAGGCGTACCGGCATTCGCATGAAGGGTAAGGAAACAGACCTCTTCAAATCAATAAAGGCTAAACTCCTCAGACCCAGAACTTCAAGAGTTAAGGAACAGAAGGAAGAATATGGTGAAGTTGAGGTCAAAGCTCTTTGAGATGTGAGGTATTTCATATGGCAATAGAGAAAAATTATGGAAACCCTGAGCTTGAAAAGAAGCTTAAGGACAGAAATTACTACACCTCTGACTCCAGCAAGGACTTCAGCGCTGAAGTAAAGAAAATAAGCGGTACAATTTCACATATGTGCTACCAGTGCGGTACATGCACAGGCTCATGCCCGTCAGCACCAAGAAGCTCATACCGTATTCGTGTATTTATGAGAAGAGCAGTCCTGGGCCTTGAGGAAGAGGCATTAACAGATCCTGATCTCTGGCTCTGTACAACATGCTACTCATGCTCTGACCGCTGCCCGCGTGACATTCTGCCTACAGACGTCATTATGGCAATGAGAAATCTTGCGTTTAAGAGAGATATCGTTCCAAGAAACTTCCTCCAGACTGTCCAGCTCATATACAACACAGGACACGGTGTGCCGAACAATGATGTAAACCGTGCGGCACGTGAGAGACTTGGCCTTCCAAGAGATCCACCGACAACACATTCATATCCGGAATATCTTGGTGGAATCAGGAAGATTCTGGACCACTACAAGTTAAAAGAGAACGCAGATCGCATTCTTTCGGAGGGGTGAGTATATAAATGGCAAAAAAAATGGAACACTCATATGCATTCTTCTTGGGCTGCATTGCTCCAAACCGCTACCCCGGTTGTGAGGCATCTGCAATAAAAACAAGTGAGAAAGTAGGTATTGAGCTTCTCCCGCTAAAAGGAGCAAGCTGCTGTCCGGCACCTGGTGCATTTGGATCTATCGATCTCAATGTCTGGTATGCAATGGCAGCAAGAAACCTCTGTCTTGCAGAAGAGATGAAAAAAGATATCGCACTTATCTGCAACGGCTGCTACAAGTCAATCTGGGAAGTAAACCACAAATTAAAGCACAACGATGAGCTTCGTGATGGTGTTAACGAGGTCCTTGCCGAGATTGACATGGAATATAAAGGTTCAATAGATGTCTGGCACCTTGCAGAGCTTTACTACGATGAAAAGATCTGCGGTGCAAAAAAGCTTGCAGACAGCGTTACAAGACCCCTTACCGGAACAAAGGTCGCAGTCCACTACGGATGCCACCTGATGAAGCCGCAGAAGGACCGCCATTTTGGAGACACAGAAAATCCAATGTGGATGGAAGAGCTTGTAGGAGCGCTGGGAGCAGAACCTGTCCAGTACAGAAACAAGATGCAGTGCTGCGGTGCAGGCGGCGGTGTCAGGGGATACGATATTCTTCATGCCCTTGATATTACAAATGAGAAGTTGATCAACATCCAGGAAGTTGGCGCTGATGCACTGACAGAGGTATGTCCTTTCTGCCAGCTCCAGTTTGACCGGGGTCAGATTGAGATTCAGCAGAACTTTGGAAAAACCTACAACCTGCCGATTCTTCACTTCAATGAACTGTTGGGCCTTGCACAGGGCATGACTCCGCAGGAGCTTGCACTTGATCTTCATGCAATAGACTGCAAGCCGTTTTTGGAGAAGATTTTGTAAGGAGGATATAATATGGCAGAAAATCAGAAACCAAGAATTGGTGTATTCATTTGCCACTGCGGTACAAACATCGCAGGTTCGATGTCAATCGATGAGGTAATGGAATACGCAAAAAGCCTCCCCGATGTAGTAGTTGCTGACCAGTATCAGTACATGTGTTCAACACCCGGTCAGAACAAAATTATCGATGCAATAAAAGAGCATGATTTAACCGGCATCGTTGTTGCTGCATGCTCCCCGCGTCTGCATGAACCGACATTCAGGACTGCAACAGCAGAAGGCGGCCTTAACAAGTTCCGCTTTGAGATGGCAAACATCCGTGACCAGAACTCATGGGTTCACATGCACGACTGGGAAGGCTCAACAGAAAAGGCAAAAGACCAGGTCAGAATTGCAGTCGCAAAAGCAAGACTCTTAGAAGACCTTCAGCCAAAGAGTGTGCCTGTGGAGCACGCTGCAATGGTTGTAGGCGCAGGTGTCGGCGGTATGCAGGCAGCACTTGACCTTGCAAGCGCAGGCATCAAGACATATCTCATTGAAAAACTGCCGACAATCGGCGGAAGGATGTCACAGCTTGACAAGACATTCCCGACACTCGACTGCTCGCAGTGTATCTTAACACCAAAGATGGTGGATGCAGGACGTCACCCAAACATCATCTTAAAGACATACACAGAAGTTGAAAATGTCGAAGGATACATCGGAAACTTTGAGATAACCCTTCGTAAGAAGGCACGCGGCACATATGACGGTGCAGAGATGAAAGCAGCCGGAATTGCAGGCTCAGGATGCAACGGCTGTGGAGACTGTGCAACAGTATGCCCTGTTATTAAGCCAAACCCCTTTGAGATGGGAATGGCTCCAAGAAAGGCAATCTACATCTACCACCCGCAGGTTATGCCTCTTCAGTACACAATAGACTTTGATGCATGTGTAAAATGCGGACTCTGCAAAGAGATCTGTGGTCCGGAGAAGAATGCAATTAACCTTGACATGATTGACGAGCTTGAAAAGGTAAAAGTAGGCTGTGTAATTCTTGCAACAGGATACGATCTTATTCCAATCGAAGACAAGACAGAATGGGGTTACAAGAGATACGAAAATGTAATCACAGGTCTTGAATTTGAGCGTTTAATCTGTGCTTCAGGTCCGACAGGCGGACACTTAATACGCCCGTCTGATGGTGTAACACCGATGAAGGTCGGATTTGTGCTTTGTGCAGGTTCAAGAGACAACACCGGCGGAGTTGCAAAACCATACTGCTCCAGATTCTGCTGCATGTATTCGTTAAAGCATGCTCACCAGGTAATGGAAAAGATACCCGGATGTCAGCCTTATATCTTCTACATGGATATCAGATCCTTTGGAAAGATGTATGAGGAATTCTACTACCGTATCCAGAATGAAGGCTGTAAATTCATTCGCGGCCGTGTAGCATCACTCCAGGAAGATCCTGTCACAAAGAATGTCTATGTAAATACAGAAGACACACTACTTGGCAGGCCGGTCACTATTGAATGTGACATGGTAGTTCTTGCGGCAGCAATTCAGCCGAAGCCTGATGCAGAGCGTACACGCCAGATGTTTGGTATTTCAAAGTCCCAGGACGGATGGTACCTTGAGGCTCACCCCAAGTTAAACCCGTGCGGCACAACAACAGCAGGTATCTTCCTTGCAGGTGTCTGCCAGGGACCAAAGGATATTCCTGACACAGTAGCACAGGCAGAAGGAGCAGCATCCGCAGCAAGCATTCCGATTCACCAGGGAGAGGTTCAGCTTGAACCATACTTTGCCCAGTGTATTGAAGAGCTTTGTGCAGGATGCGGAATGTGCGTTCCACAGTGTCCGTACAGCGCTCTCTCATTGATTCAGAAAGACGGAAAACAGGTTATGACAGTAACCGAAGCAAAATGCAAAGGATGCGGTACATGCGGAGGATTCTGCCCGGGTGGTGCAATTCGTATGCAGCACTTTACAAGCCCGCAGATCTGTGCACAGATTGATGCATTCTTACTTGGCGGCCTCGGAGGCGAGCAGTAAATGGCAGAAGGAGATTGGAGACCAAAAATTATTGCAATCATATGCAACTGGTGTTCATACGCCGGTGCTGATCTTGCAGGTGGAGCACGTATCCAGTACCCGCCGGATATCCGTGCAATACGTGTAATGTGTACAGGCCGTGTTGACCCCCTCTTCATTATGAAAGCATTCCAGGACGGAGCAGACGGTATGTTAGTATCCGGATGCCACTTCGGTGACTGCCACTACCTTGAAGGAAACTACAAATGTGCAAAACGCATGTTCCTTGTCAAAAACGTCCTTAAGAATATCGGTCTGAATGACAACAGACTCAGAATGACTTTCGTTTCTGCATCAGAAGGTGCAAAATGGGGTTATGTCATGGAAGATGTAATCAAGACAGTCAGGGAACTGGGTCCAAGCCCGCTGAACAGGTGATATAACATGGCAGATAAAATTTTGTTAAACATGATTACCCAGCGCTCCATTGAGGAAGGTATCGCAATGGAGATAGGAAAGACCTCACCCCAATATTTTGAGGCATGTTCACTCCTTGAGATGAACGAAGAGGATATCAATGAGCTTGGAATCAACCCAAACACAAATGTAAAAGTCACAAGCGAAAGCGGCGAAGTTATTGTAAAAGCAGTTGTCGCCCGCCAGACCTGTTACAGAGGATTATGCCACATACGCCAGGGTGTATGGGCAAATCAGGTTGTTCCGCCAAGAACCCAGTCTACCGGCGAACCGCAGTACAGCGGATTTCCGGTAACAGTAGAACCAGCTCCGATGGAACAAATCAAGACAGCTCTTGAGTGTGTCCAGGGAGCAGTAGGCCTTTGGAAAAAAGGTGATGAGTAAATGCCGAAAGTTATCAAAAACGTAGGATGCCCGTACTGCGGTACCTGCTGTGATGATGTGGAAGTAACTGTTTCAGATGACGGCAAGAGAGTTCTTGAAGTAAAGAACGTCTGTGCAATTGGAACTGAAATTTTCATGCACGGCGGTGACCATGAGGGCCGTATCAAACTCCCGCGTATGCGCCAGCCCGATGGCACAATGAAGGATGTCAGCTTTAAGGAAGCGATTGACTATACAGCAAAAGTTCTCCTCAAAGCAAAAAAGCCGCTGATGTACGGATTTGGTTCAACCAACTGTGAAGGTCATGCAGCAGCAGCACGTGTCATGGAAAGATCAGGAGGATGTCTTGATAACTGTGCTTCAATATGCCATGGAAGTTCATTCCTTGCAATATTTGACAACGGTTACCCGTCCTGTACACTTGGAGAAGTCAAAAACCGTGCCGATGTAATTGTGTACTGGGGATCAAACCCTGCACATGCACACCCGCGCCATATGTCCAGGTACTCTATCTTCCCGCGTGGATTCTTCACCGGAAAGGGACACAAATCAAGGACAGTTATTGTAATTGACCCAAGGTTTACAGACACAGCACGTGTCGCAGATTACTACCTTCAGGTCAGGCAGGGGCATGACTACGATCTCTTCAATGCATTCCGTATGGTCTGCCACGGCCATGCTGAAGACATTCCTGATGTAGTTGCAAACATTCCCAAAGAGACAATCCTTGAAGTAGCAGAAATCATGAAGAATGCACGCTTCTGCAACATCTTCTATGGAATGGGTCTTTGCCACTCTGATGGAAGAAACCACAACATTGACATTGCAATCTCACTTACACGTGACTTAAACGAGTTCACAAAGTGTACAATTATGGCAATGCGTGGTCACTACAATATCACAGGGCCTGGTGCAGTATGGTCATGGCAGTTTGGATTCCCGTACTGTCTTGATTTAACAAAGAAAACCATGGTTCACATGAACCCCGGTGAGACAAGCTCTGTAGATCTTGCAATGCGAGATGAAGTTGATGCATTTATCAACATCGGTACAGATGCAGGTGCACACTTCCCTATTCCGGCAGTCCAGCACTTAAAGAAACATCCGTTCATCACAATTGACCCAAGCATCAATATGGCAAGTGAGGTTTCTGACCTTCATGTTCCTGTAAAGATATGCGGTGTTGATGACGGCGGTATTGTCTATCGTATGGACAATGTCCCGATTCAGTACAGAAAAGTTGTTGACGCACCTGAGGGCGTTCCTTCAGATGAGGAATTCTTAGATGCAGTCTATGAGCGTATGGTTGAACTTGAAGGGGAGGGATTCATATGAGCGAATTATTAATCAAAAACGGATTTGTATTTGACCCTCTTTCAGGTATCAAAGGCGAGAAGAAAGACATCGGTGTAAAAGACGGCAAAATAGTCGATGCATCTGAAGTCAAAGGCGGCAAAGTAATCGATGCTTCCGGAAAGACTGTTATGGCCGGTGGTGTGGATATACACACACACTGTGTCGGTCCCAAGGTTAACGTCGGCCGTCTTATGCGCCCTGAGGACAAACTCTTCAGAAGCCGTCAGAAAGTAGGCAACACAAGAGTCGAGATGGGATTTTCAGTTCCAAGCACCTTTGCAACAGGATACGCATATGCACGTATGGGTTATACTTTCCTTAACGAAGCTGCAATGCCGCCTCTTCACGCACCACACGTTCATGAAGAAATCCGTGATACCCCAATCGTTGATATCTCGGCAATGCCTGTTCTCGGCAACAACTGGTTCCAGCTTGAATACTTAAAGAACAAAGAGCTTGAGAATAATGCAGCATACACTGCATGGCTTCTTCGTGCAACAAAAGGTATTGGTATAAAGTGCGTCAACCCCGGCGGAACAGAGGCCTGGGGATGGGGTATGAACTGTACAACAATTCACGACCCTGTGCCATACTTTGACATTACACCTGCAGAGATTGTAAAAGGACAGATGGAGACAAACGAGTATCTCGGACTTCCACACTCACTGCACGTTCATGGAAACAACCTTGGAAACCCTGGAAACTTTGAGACAACTCTTGACACACTAAAACTTGCAGAGGGTATTAAAACCAGCAACAAGTTTGGACGTGACCAGGTTCTGCACAACACACACCTTCAGTTCCACTCTTACGGTGGTTCAAACTGGGGCGACTTTGAGTCTGCATCAAAGCAGATTATGGATTATGTAAACAGTCAGGATAACATTTCATTTGATGTAGGATTTGTCACATTTGATGAAACCACAACAATGACTGCAGACGGTCCGTTTGAGTTCCACTTGAACAGGTTAAACAACTTAAAGTGGGCAAACACAGACGTCGAGCTTGAAACAGCGGCAGGTGTTGTTCCATATGTTTATGATCCAAAGATCAAAGTATGTGATATACAGTGGGCAATAGGTCTTGAGCTTGCACTCCTTGCAAAAGATCACATGAAATGCCACTTAACAACCGACCATCCAAACGCCGGTCCGTTCACACGCTACCCGCGTGTAATTAAATGGCTTATGTCAAAGGCAGCACGTGACGAGCTTTTGCACTCATTCAAGTATGCTGACAAGGTAATAAGCGCAACAATGCTTGAATCAATGGACCGCGAGCTTGACCTTTATGAGATTGCACAGATGACACGTGCAGGTCCGGCAAAATGTCTTGGTATCTCAGATATGTATGGTTCACTCAATGCAGGCAAGAATGCAAACATTGCAATCTACGATATCAATCCTGAGAATATGCCATCCGATCCTGAGCTTATTGAAAAGGCATTTGCAGAGACTGCATACACTATTAAAGATGGTGTTATTGTTGTTGAAAACGGCGTTGTGGTTGCAGGAACTCCGAAGTATACAATCTGGACAGATGTTAAGATGCCGGAGAACCTGCAGGTAGAGCGCGATATCCGTGAAAAGTTCACAAAATACTACACAGTTGATCTTGAGAACTACATGGTCTTCGATGAGCACGTACACAACCCGCGTGCAATTGAGGTAGAAGTCAAAGCATGAGGTGAAAAGTTATGAGTACAGTTACAATTACAACCAAAGGAACTCACGAACTTTACCTTGAGGCCTACAATGTCACTCCCGATGCATTCGCCGGTAAGACAGCAGCAGAGATTGCAAATCTTGAATGCCACGAGGGAAACCTCAAATCCAAACTTGGCGAGTACTTCACTATTGAGGGCAACGGCGGCGCAACAGCAGCTGACACAAAAATCATCGTCAGGGGCGACTGCAAAAAGGTCAAACGCATTGGCCAGCAGATGACTGCCGGAGAGATTATTGTCGAGAGCGACTGTGATATGTACACAGCCGGCTGGATGAAAGGCGGAAAGGTTCACGTAAAAGGAAATGTCGATTCATTCTGTGGAATTGGAATGGAAGGCGGAGAATTCATTGTTGAAGGCGATGCACAAAACCACCTTGGAAGTGCATACCGCGGCGACTGGCGCGGTATGACTGGCGGAGTTATCCACGTTAAAGGAAACGCAGGAAACGATGTCGCAAACTTCATGAGGGGCGGAAAAATAATCATCGACGGCGATGCATTCATCCATGTCTCAACACACGCAGAAGGCGGAACTGTCATCATCAAAGGCAATGTGGAAAGCCGCGTTGGCGGACAGATGGTCAAAGGAGACGTGTACGTCTTTGGAGACATCAAATACATGATGCCCGGCTATAAGCATGTCGGCGATGTCGAAGCTGAAGTTGAAGGCGAAACTGCAAAATTTGCACACTATATCGGTGACCTGGGCGAGCGCCACTCCAAGAGGAAGGGCGAGGTAGTCTACGGTAACATTTATCTTAAAATATAATTTTTTTTTAGAATTGTGCCTGTTTTATTTCTACAATTTCCAATTGGTTTTTACTGTTTCTTTTTTATCTGATAAGGATAATTAATCATATGCCATTGCCAAATCAGATATTGGGAATATGATATTGGCCGGTCATAAGAAACGGATAAAAAAATTTTGTGCATTTTTTATAGCCGTCGGTTTATTTGGGTATGATAAAAAGGAGTATATATTATGATAATTTTCTTCAATCTGGCTTTATTTTTGTCTGCATTAATATGCATAAGTTCAGCCTGCATTATAATCCGGTATGATGTCCGGAAAGTGAATTTAACAAAAAAAGAAGAAAATATTCATGAAGGCTATATAAAAACCTCCTCTGGTCAGATATTTTTTAAAATTGCCGGTGCCGACAGAGAAAATACGCCTCTTCTTCTGCTTCACGGAGGGCCAGGAGCATGCCATGATTATTTTGAGCCTCTTATTGCCCTTTCAGATGAAAGGCCGGTTATATTTTATGATCAGCTTGGATGCGGGAATTCAGATAAGCCGGATGATATGTCACTTTATTCAGTTGAAAATTATGTAAAGGAGGTTGGTGAAGTAAGGGATGCACTCGGACTTTCCGAGGTATATATCCTCGGGCAGTCGTGGGGAGGAGGGCTCATGGCCGCATATGCCTCATCAAAAGGTGCAGATGGCATAAAAGGTCTTATTTTTTCCTCTCCGCTTATTAGTACAGATAAATGGATTTTTGATCAGAAATCATACTTATCCGAACTTCCGGAATATATTCAAAAGAGTGTTCGCATTGCGGAAGAAACCGGTGTTTATGATTCAGCTGATTATAAAAAAGCAATGGATGAATATTACAGACTTCATATATGCAGGCTTTCTCCGTGGCCTCAGATTCTGGTTGAATCTTTTGAAAAAACATCAATCGCTGTCTATATGCACATGTGGGGGCCGAGTGAATTTACATGCACGGGAACTTTAAAATCATTTGATATGACTAAAAATCTTAAAACAATTTCACAGCCTGCCCTTTTTTTGTGCGGCGAGTACGATGAGGCAAAACCTCAAACAATGAAATATTTCAAAAATATTCTTCCCGGATCAAAACTTGCAATAATTAGTGATGCATCACATATGACTCATCTTGAAAAAACGGATGAATCTTTAAATGTTTTAAGAAAATTTATGAGGGCATGTGACTGATATTTTGCATGAAATCCTGACAATATTGTAAACAACATTCTATATTACCGGTTATTTAAGTGTAAAAAGGGAAACATTTATTCTATTTGATAGCCGACTGATGAATAACGATATTAATCTGCAATAATAAAGGGCCTGTCGGGATTTTACTCTTAATTCCAATATTCTCAGGATTTTCCTGTTTTTTGGCCTGATAATTCCCCGGAGGATATATATTGAAACTGTTGATGACCAGCGGAAGGACAATAAAACAGGGTGAACAGCTCTACTACAAAGATCAGCCTTCCTATACTGAACAGACCTCACTTTGCTATATCAACCCCATGGATCTGGTAAGAATCGGGGTTTTGGGCGGGGATCTTGTAAGAATTAAAAGCATAGCAGGCGAAACAGTTTTTAAAACAGTTTCTACAACTGATGTGAGCCGTGGGATGGTTTTTATCCCATGCGGACCTCATGCAAATTTTATTCTTCATTCAGAGACACACGGCACAGGTGCACCTGATTATAAATGGCTTGATGTTGAGGTGACAAGGGCAAAGCCTGGTGACAGAATACTTTCTGCATGGGAAATTCTCGAAGAGGAGGGGGGACTTCGGTATGACAACAAAGACCCGGGCTGTCTGACGAAATCAAAGAGAGGTGACTGTGTGATAGAGGATATTGTATGCCCTCTTTGCGGCTGCCTGTGTGATGACATTACGCTTACCATAAAAAATGATGAGATTGTCGGAGTTGACAATGGCTGTGCCCTTTCAAGCAGGAAGTTTCTTGCAAAGCACAGGCTGAAGTCGCCTATTATGAAGACTGATGCAGGCTGGAAGGATATCTCATATGATGAGGCAATACAGTATACTGCTGATATGCTCCTTGAAGCCGAAAGGCCGCTTTTATTCGGCTGGTCCGGCACATATGGCGAGGCGCAGTGCATGGGAATTTCAATTGCCGAGATGATAGGAGGTGTAATCGACAACTGTTCATCAATATGCCACGGCCCCTCAATTATGGCAATTCAGGAGGCAGGACATCCAGGATGCACTCTCGGACAGATTAAAAACCGTGCTGATGTCATTGTCTACTGGGGATCAAATCCGATTGAGTCTCACCCGAGGCATATGAGCAGATACTCTATGTATGCCGACGGATTCTTTTTAAAAGACGCATTCCATGACAGAAAACTGATTGTTGTTGATATAAGGGAGACTGATGCTGCAAAAAATGCAGATGAGTTTGTAAGAATAAAACCCGGTGGCGACTATGCAGTATTCTCTGCCCTTCGTGCAATTGTGAGGGGAAGAGCGGATGTTGTTCCTGATATGGTCTCCGGTGTTAAAAAAGAGCAGCTTCTAAGAGTTGCTGATATGTGCATGAAGGCAAAGTTTGGTGTATTCTTCACCGGAATAGGACTTACCGAGTCTCCGGGCAAATACAAAAACGTCAGAAACGGCGTTGAACTTGTTGATGAACTCTGCCGGCACACAAAATTTACACTGACACCTATGAGAGGCCACTGGAATGTCTATGGGACAAACCAGACATTCACCTATATGGGAGGATATCCGTATGCCATTGATTTCTCACGCGGAACTGCTTTTTACAACCCGGGTGAGACATCTGCTGTTGATCTGCTTGTAAGAGGCGAGACAGATGCATGTGTTATTATCGGAAGTGATCCGGGAGCTCATTTTCCAAGAAAGTGCAATGAGAGGCTTTCAAAGATTCCATGTGTTGTAATAGATCCTTTCCCAAGCCTTTCAACAGCAACCGCAAATGTCCAGATTCCTGTTGCAATCTGTGGTGTTGATGCCGGAGGTACTGCATACCGGCTTGATGCCATCCCGCTGTGGGTTAAGCAGGTGCTTGAACCTTCACAGCCCAACGATCTTGAGGTTCTGACAAGGATTCGCAATTTAATTGTGGAGGCCAGAGGCAAATGACAGACATTCTCCTAAAAAATGCCTGGGTTATTGATCCGATAAACAATATCCGTGGCGAGATTATGGACATCCCGATAAAGGATGGAAAAATTGCAGAATCTGTTGGTGCAGATGCGGGTGTAATTGATCTGAAAGGCCAGCTGACACTTCCGGGCGGAATAGATTCACATACTCATATATGCGGAACAAAGGTTAATTTTGGAAGATACATGAGTCCTGAGGATATGCGTGCCGGACGCGACAAGGCATATCCTAATATGCATGCCGTTTCAGGCTACAGTGTTCCTACAGTTTATGCAAATACATACCGCTACAGTGCGATGGGTTATACAACCCTTCTTGAGGGTGCGATGGCACCAATGGGCGCCAGGCACACCCATGAGGAATTCCGGCACATGACTCTTCAGGACACAATGGCCAACACTCTTTTTGACGGCAACTGGTCTGTAATGGAGGCAGTCCATGATAAAGACTTAAAAAAAGCCGCCGCTGTTGTGGCATGGACGCTTTCGGCTGTCAAGGGATTCGGTCTTAAGCTTACAAACCCCGGAGGAACGGAGGCGTGGGGCTTTGGCCAGGATATTAACTGCATTCACCAGAAAGTTCCGCATTTTGATGTGACGCCTGCAGAGATTATTGATTATATGATTCGGGCAAATGAGCTTTTGAATCTTCCCCATTCGGTTCATCTTCACTGCAACAATCTTGGAAAACCCGGAAACTACAAGTGCACGCTTGAGACAATGAACCGGACGCCTGATTTAAACAAGGATCGCCAGAGCCTTTACTTAACCCACGTCCAGTATCACTCATACGGAGGCTCATCATGGAGCGATTTCTGCTCAAAGTCGGATGACATTGCATGGATGGTGAATCGAAAGCCGCAGGTTGCAATCGATATGGGTCAGGTGATGTTTGGAAAAACAACAACGATGACTGCCGATGGTCCGATGGAGTTTAATCTGTTCAGACTTTATCATAACAAATGGAGCAACCACGATGTTGAGCTTGAGACTGGCTCCGGTGTAATACCGGTTCTTTACTCGCGTAAAAATCTTGTAAATTCTGTTATGTGGGCAATAGGTCTTGAACTTGCACTCCAGGTTAAAAACCCGTGGCAGTGCATGCTTACAACCGACAATCCAAACGGGGCTCCTTTTGTAAAGTATCCTGAGATTGCAGCACTTTTGATGAGCAAAAAATACCGCGACTCTGAATTTTCACGTGTTCACCCGGATACTGAAAAGAGAGTTCTCCTGCACACTCTTGACCGCGAACTTGACTGGTATGAGATAGCCGTTATGACACGCTCAGCACAGGCAAAAGCACTTGGAGTAATATCTCTTGGGAAAGGCCATCTTGGCGCCGGTGCTGATGCCGATATTGCGGTATATCCTATCATAGCAGATGAGACAGATCCGTCCTGCGAATACGAAAAGGTAATAAAATCCTTTTCCACGACAGATTATACAATTAAGAGAGGTCAGGTTGTATCAAGGAATGGGAAATGCCTTGTTGAAGGAAGAAATACGACATACTGGGTAAAACCAGAGGTTCCTGATGAGTTTTCAATTGAGAATGATCCTGAATTCCTGAAAAAATTTGAGCGCTACTATACTGTCAAATTAAGCAATTATCCTGTTCATAAGAGTTTCATGCATGATAATGTATGTATTGAAACAAAGCCTGATTTTAAGGCTGCAAATGAAATCCTTTGAAAAAAATTCATAGATTCATGAGGGTTAAATTCATTATTTTTTTGTTGCAAAAAAGATAATTTTTGGATTTATGCATTGGTGTTTACAAAATCCATTGATTCAGGAGAATCAGGAGCAAGGTATCCCACATAATTTGGAACAGCGCCGTTTGTGTAGATATAAATTCTGTTTCCTTCCTTTTTGTCGTAATTGTAGTACAATTCAGTGTCAGAATTTATGTTCAGGTCATCAAAAAGATACGGGTATTTGGCATCAAAGGTTTTGTAATTGTCAAAAGAAATTCCCAGCTCCTTAAATGAACCGTCCTTTATGAGATATGCTTCATTCTGGTTGCCTTTATCGCCTTTGAAAAGAGTTCTTGTGGTGTATCTCTGTGTATCCCTGTCATAGACTGTTATAAGTTTTAAGCTGTTTTTGTTGTCTGTCACAATCATTCCCGCATTGAATTTTGGTGAATCTGAAGGAGTCGGCTCTGTAGTTTCTGCCGGAGTCTGAATGTTTGTGTTTTCAGCTGTTGGGGCAGCAGTTGTGTCCTGCGGGGCAGGAGTTGCTTTATCTGAATATTCACTGTTTGTGCCGGTGCAGCCGGAGGTTAAAATCAGGCATGATACTGCCAGAATTATTAAAAGTGCAAAATAATTTCTCATAGGGATTTATGTAAATGTTATCGGCGATAAAGTTTTTCAAAAAAAAAGCTCTGCAGAAATCCTGCCTCAAACCCGTTTTGCAAAAAATTCTGGGTATTAGTATAAGGTTCTTCAGATCTCTTTATCAGAACAGGAGGATGCAGCCTGAAAACCTTTAATTTGAGCTTATTTTTGCATTTGAAACAGTGTTTTAAAGGCCGGTTTTCAATAAGGGCAGAACGTGAATTTCAGAGCGATTAAAGCCCGAATCACACCCCTGTAGTGGCGCGGTATTGCCCTGTTTTTTTCAGACGATGTTTATATCGAAAAGGGGTGAGAAACTCAAATACAGGGCTTCTGTGAGGATGAGAAATATTGTGGTTTTTGCCGGTTTGACGCTTCTTTTAAGCTTTACTGTATAAATTTCATAATGCCGCAGAAAAATAATCCTCTAAAAGATATTCTCCTTGAAATGTATCTTTTTGCAGCATGTTTCATTTTAAAAATATTTAATCCGGGCTTTTGGAAAAAGACAGTTTTGAAGATGCACATCCATAGAAATTCTGCAAGGCCAAAAAATCTTTTAAAAAAATATTATCTGAGATAAAGAGTATTGGCAATTTTTTTTTTATTCTCTTTTCATTTACATTTTAGAAATTACCTAAACTTCCTGCAAATTTCCTTCACTGCTTACAAATTTTCATAATGCATTTTTTCTTATGCTCTTGCATTCACAAATTCCATTGTTTCAATGTTTTCAGGTCTTAAGTACCCTATTGTAATCGGCGGTTCGCTGTCTGAATAAATATAAATCCTG
>JAEWWL010000012.1 GCA_023396365.1 Methanobacteriota archaeon | reverse complement strand
AAACCAGATGAGAGATGATCTCATCAGGATCTTTCACCATTTTAAGGGTTTTACCCTCATGATTATTCTGTCCCCCAGGTTTCCTGCCGCTTTTTTTCCGCAGGCTTTTTGGTTTTGGTTTGAAAATGTCAGCTGAAGGCGGACGGCTGCTGTTGCGGCTGTTTTGTTTTAGTTGTGCCTCCAGTTCCTCGATTCTTTTTTCAAGTTCTGCGATCTTTTCAGCCTGTTTTTGAACTGTCTGATATAAATCCAAAATAAGATCAGTTGCGGCTTTGGGATCGGTCAGAACAAAATTTAAGATCTGTTCCCTATCGGTGGGGATATTCATTAAAAATTAATATGCGGTCATTATATAAAGATCTGGTGGTAAAATGGGCTTAAAATGTTTTTGAGGGGGTGAATAGTTACATGATTTTTTAAATTATTGTATAAAAGTTGTCTTTTGGTTTAATTCATCTTTTGCCAGTTCACTGCATTTTGGATTTTATTTGGGCAGTCCCTATTTATTATAAGATCACGGGTTGACTAATAATACAGGAAAATTCAGATGGCCCGTAAAAAAAACAGAAAAGATGCCAGTGGCGGATTTGTCAGTGCACTGAATGGAAGAAAGGCAGAAGTTGTTCATCTGACTCATAACGACCTCGATGCAGCAGGATGTGATTCAATTCACAGAATTAAATATGGAAGTGTTTTTACAGTCTGGTCATCTGTTGGAAAATTTACCGGAAATTTAAAATCCATTAGCAAAGCAGCCGGCAGAGGCCATACATTAAGCATATCAGATTTGGGCTTTCAGGACGGAGCAGAAGAGGCCATAAAAACTGCAAAGGAGAACGGATGGAAGGTTGAATGGCGCGATCACCACCGCTGGACAGACGAAGAGCTGGCAAAGGGGCATGAGTGTGCGGATTACCTCTGTGTTGATACAGATGTCTGTGCAACATGCATTGTATCACGCGACCTTATGCCTGATGACAGCTGGTCCAAAGAGATTGCAGAGGTAGTCTGTGACTACGACCTGTGGAAGCACAAAGACTCACGTTCAAAAATTCTCGGAGAAGTCTGCACAAAAAGAGAAAATCTGGATATTGTCAGAGACTGCCTAAAAAACGGCAGCATAACTAATGATGAAATTTTAAAAATTTATAAGGAAATATCGGATGAAAAAGATGAAGCGATTAAAAAAAGCATCAAAAATGCCAGAATATTCAGTGGCAGATATAAAGTCGCCTTTGCACCGCTTTACGGCTATCCAAGCGAGACTGCACATGCAATAAGAGATGAGATGAACACAGATATTGAAGTGATTGTATCCGACAGCGGCAAGTTTTCAATAAGATCTGTTCCTCCGGTAAGCCACCTTATTGCCAGAAGCTTCAACGGCGGAGGGCATCCCCCGGCAGCAGGCGGAAGCTTTGAATTTTCACTTACAGATAAGATAGCATATTACCTTTTGAAAAAAAACCGGCATTACCAGGCGCTTTTTGACGTTGCCGAAAAAATAACTGAAGAGAAAAAATCCTGTTAATAAAACCACTGATAAGAATACAAAAAAAAATTCAAAAATTTATCTCATCACAAAGGATTCATCTTTTAAATTCTTCCAGCAGTCGTTAAAGCAGTCATCAGAAAAACCGCCTGAGATTATATTTTCTGAATCAAAATGATCAAGACATGACATGAAATCAGCATGGCATCCGTTGATTACAGATACAGATTTTATCTCATAATCTTTTAGAAGTTCAAATACAACAGGCAGCTTTTCAGGCTTTACGGCAATGCTGTTTTGATATTCAAGAATTGTTTTTAAAACGCCATAGCCCCCGTCAGGCGAGAAGAAAAATACTCTTTCGCGGCAGAGTTCTTCAAGCTCTGTTTCATCAAATCTGTCTGATATTATAATGTGTGATTTTACTCCCAAATCACGCTGTATACGCATCATTTTTTTGTATTCAGTGCAGATGCTTCCAATAAATTCTGTTCGATCCTTAAAATATGCATCCTCAATTTTAAGCTCAAGAGGGGAGGGGAATGAAAAATAAGATTTTTTGCAGATTTTTGCTGCACGAACTGAATCAAGCTTTAAAAATTCAGGGTCAGTGTAAGGCTCAGCCCTCAGAAAACCGGATTTGATTCCCGGAAAGGATTCAATAATTCTTTCACCGTAAAACAATCCTCCGGCACAGGAAAAATCCACATAACCTTTCTGCTCTTTTAACTGCAATTCAGTTTTATACGATATCAAATCACAGCGTGACATCTTATTTTCCAAAATCCAGCCTGAAATTTTTTTGGGAGAGGGGCTTGTGATACTGCCGGCGCCAAATGACTTAAGAATTAAATTTTGCCTTTTTTTCATTCAATATTATGTATTTATACCCTCTAAAAGCTAAAAACATAGGCATGAGTGATACGCCATTGCTTGTGACATGCGGACTTCCATATACAAACGGTCCATGCCACATTGGTCATCTGCGCACCTATGTACCGGCAGATTTTTTTGTCCGCTACATGAGGCACTGCAAAGAGGAAGTGGTTTTCATATGCGGTTCTGACAACCACGGCACGCCTATTGTAATCAGCGCCGAGGCCGAAGGAATCACACCGCGTGAGATGTCGGAGAGATATAATAAGCACTTTGACTCCACGTTTAAAAAAATGGGAATTGAATTTGACAGGTTCGGAATGACCGACGATCCTGAAAACCACAAAAATACACAGGAGATAGTTCAAAAATTAATCGACAACGGCCATATATACAGCAAAGTCATCAGCCAGAGCTACTGCCCGCAATGCCGGATGTTTCTTCCGGACAGATATGTTGAAGGGACATGCCCTTACTGCGGTGAAAAAGCCCGCGGGGATGAATGCGATCAGGGATGCGGAAAACACTTAGAGCCCGGTGAGATAAAAGATCCTGTCTGCAAGATATGCGGCGGAAAAGCAGAGCTTCGTGACCAGGAGCACTATTTCTTCAGACTCGGAGATTTCGCAGAATTTCTTGATGAATATCTTCCGGGCCTAAAGGGTACATTAAACGCAAAAAATTATGCTGCAGGCTGGGTTAAAGAAGGCCTTCATGACTGGTGCATAACACGGACTCTAAACTGGGGCGTAAAATTTCCGGGAAACAGGGAGCTTGTTGTTTATGTCTGGGTTGATGCCCCAATCGGATATATGTCATTTACAAAGGAGTGGGCAGAAAAGACAGGCGGGGACTGGGAGCAGTTCTGGAAAGGCAGTTCACCTGTAATCCACTTTATCGGACAGGATATAATCTATCATCACTGTGTCTTCTGGCCGGCACTGCTAAAAGGTTCAGGCTACATGCCTCCGGATGCTGTTGTTGCAAGCGGGATGGTAAAGATTGATGACAGGAAATTCTCAAAGAGCAGGGGATATGTCGTATGGACAAATGAGGACTATCTTGACCTGGGACTTTCATCCGATTATTTAAGATACTATCTATTATCATATACGAGCCACACAAAAGAGCTGAATTTCTCATGGAAGGAGTATCAGGCAAGGGTCAATAATGAACTTGTTGATACAATTGGAAATTTCTTTTATCGGACACTGCATTTTTCATCCAAAAAGCTTGGCGGAATTCCAAGACTTTCTCCTGAGAGTGAAATTATTGCAGAGATTGAAAAGACAATTGCTGATGTTGATAAATATGTTAAGGAATATGAGTTTAAGTCCGCAATTGAGGCTGTTATGGCTCTTGGAAATTACGGCAACACATACATCCAGACAAATGCCCCGTGGAAACTGATTAAGGAAAATGAAGGTGAGGCAAAACAGGTTATCAGAAACTGCCTTCAGATTGTAAAAGCGCTCACAATTCTTCTTGACAGTGTTATTCCGGATACTGCACAAAAATCCTGGGAGCTCATGGGATTTTCAGACAAATTAAAAGATCATAATTTTGAGGATGCAGTAACCGGTTTTGAATCTGATTCACTTCCGTCACCTGAGATTATTTTTAGAAAAATTGAGGATGAGGAAGTTGAAAAGTATGAAAAAACACTAAGAAAAAGAGTTGAAGAAGCAAAATTAAAGGAGAATAAACAGATTATGGAAGACAATTTGATTACAATTGATGAATTTGCAAAGATGGAGCTTAAGACCGGAACTATTATTGAGGCAGAGCCGATTGAAGGCTCAAAGAAGCTTCTTAAGATTCAGGTTGATTTGGGCGATGAGAAAAGACAGATTGTATCCGGAATTGCAAAATACTATAAACCAAAAGAGCTTGCCGGACTGGACGTGATTATTGTTGCAAATCTAAAGCCTGCAAAATTATTTGGTGTTGAGTCAAACGGCATGATTCTTGCCGCAGGCGAAGAAGCTGCACTTTTAACAACAAAGACAAAAGTTCTGCCCGGAACAAAGGTAATGTAAAAATTTTTA